>CAYXWW010000315.1:0-395 GCA_964468905.1 uncultured Rhodoferax sp.
CCACGCTGTACGCCACGCTCAAGCGTGTGGCCACCGAAGAGGTGAACGTTAGCACCGTGGAAGACCCGATTGAAATGATCGAGCCTGCGTTTAACCAAACGCAGGTGCAGGCACAGCTGGACTTTGGCTTCCCTCAGGGCCTGCGCGCGCTGATGCGGCAAGACCCGGACATCATCATGGTCGGTGAAATACGCGACCAGGAGACTGCCGAGATGGCGGTGCAGGCTGCGCTTACGGGTCATTTGGTTTTCTCGACCCTGCACACCAATGACGCACCATCGGCGGTCACACGGCTCATGGAGTTGGGCATTCCCCCGTACCTCATCAATGCCACCGTGCTAGGTGTGCTGGCCCAGCGGCTGATGCGGCTGAACTGCACCCATTGCCGAGTGCCG
>CAYXWW010000315.1:405-3079 GCA_964468905.1 uncultured Rhodoferax sp.
CAAGCACTGCAAGGTGCAAGACGAAACGATAGGGCGCGAGGTGCTGGCCGAGCTGATCAAACCGTGGCAAATCAACGGCGGTTACAAGCCCTACAAACCTGTTGGCTGTGTGGATTGCCGTATGACCGGCTTCATGGGCCGCATGGGCTTGTACGAAATGATGGTGGTGACCGATGCCTTCAAGGCCAAGGTCACATCAGACCCCAGCACCGACGCGCTGCGCAAGCAAGCCATCGCCGATGGCATGCGCCCCCTGCGCCTGGCGGGTGCGCTGCGGGTGGCGGAGGGGATGACGGTGATTGAAGAGGTGCTGACTACTACGCCGCCGTTGACGTGATGGGACTTTGTGGTTTCGTACCCGCCAGAAACGGGGTAGATCGGTCTGCGTGGTTTGTCGAGATTTTTATACCTACAAAAGAATGAATGAATTCGTCGAAGCCAAGGCTGCATGCGGCCTGCAGGACTTTTTCAAGAATGCAGGATCGTCAACGCCCGGATGTATCAACCGGGTTTTGCAATCTTCATTATGTAAAGTATCAAAACTATGGCGAAAATTTCAATAGAAGACTTTGATCGGACGAAGCATCCGAATCACATGTGGTACATCGATAACGAGCAACTTGTGAGGTACGAGCATACGGGCGGACTTACGCCATATAAAGTTTGTGTAGTCGAAGTTTGCGGTTTTCAATCTATTTTTCATAGTTCTATGCAAGTTGAACTTTGTCTCGATTTTTACTCAAGAAAAATTCATCCTAGTAGCCGTCTCCCCGTATATAAAGAAAATCTTGGTGGCGATCATTGGGAGACTCAGAGATGGTTCGAGAAACTTCCGCTTTTCCTGTTAGAAAATGCCAAACGCCCGAAAGTGATTGCAACCCTAGAGCGCGCACTTACCGAATACCGTAGGCAACCAGGAACAATCACTAGTACTCGAAAGCCGAATATTTGGTCTTGGGCCGGAAAATGATACTTAACAAGACAATCTTACGGACTGACCGTGATGGATCCGTGCTCTTTTTTAATTTGTGGGCGGCCATCCGCTCATTTTTGCGTTATGTCTCACGATGAGCCTTTGGTCCTGGAGAGGTACAGAAAGCTCGTCGAAGAGATTGCTGGGCGCTACATCGATGCCGAAGTCGTTCTAGTACCCAGCATTGCGGAATGGATGATCTCGATTGGAGCTAGTGTGCAGGAGGCCTCAGGCGATCGCAATCGCTTGGGAAAATCTCTGTGGGGGAGTCCGTCCGCGCGAGACACAATCGTTCTGCGCACTCCGCTTACGCGGGATGATGTTTCGACATACTGCCTATACTTGGAGTTGCGTCGGTTTAGACGCGCACATCTTCTGAACCAAAGTGTCGAGTGCCTGAAACACCTGGTCCTCCACGAAGTGGCGCACATAAAACACGACTGGCGGCAAGACCGCGAGAAGGACTGCGACCGATGGGCGTTCAATCAGTTGAAACGATGGGCATGAGACATAACATGTCAATCGACGCAGACCCACAACAGCAGGAGCCGGCTTCGCCGCGCATGTTGGTGGTCCGGTCTTTTTTACGCCAAGCCGCACAAAGCGAGTCGTGATATTTCACGAAAGGCTTATATGGACCCAGTAGAAGCTCGCTCCGACACAAGGCAGAAGATCATTCCAGCGAGTCCCGCTGCGGTCTTTGCTGCAATGCGTGATCCAGCCCGCGTGGCCAGATGGTGGGGGCCAACGGGTTTCACCAACACGATTCACACATTTGAGTTCGTACCTGGCGGTAGCTGGCACCTGACGATGCACGGGCCTGACGGAGCCAGCTATCCGAACGAAAGCCGCTTCACCCACATCGTGGCCGATCACCTGTTCGAGATCGAACACCTGAACGGCCATCACTTCGTACTAACCCTCGAGTTGCTTCCACATGCTCAGGGTACGGAAGTTAAGTGGCGTCAAACCTTCGACACAGTCGAGCACTACAGCCAACTGGCACAGTTCGTCGCCTCTGCCAACGAGCAGAACCTTGAGCGATTGGCCGGTGAGGTTCTGCGTGGGGCGAGTGCCGACTGATACACCGGCTATTGCACGGACAAGAGTTCCACCGTGAACACCAACGCCGAGTTGGGCGGAATGGCCCCCACGCCATTGCTGCCGTAGCCCAGTGAGCTGGGGATGATGAGTGTGCGGGTGCCGCCCACTTTCATGCCGGGCACGCCTTGGTCCCACCCCTGTATGACCTGACCGGTTCCTACTTTGAAGGAAAAAGGCGATTTGCCGACAGAACTGTCAAACTGCGTGCCGCGAAAATTAACGGCGGTAGCGCTGTAGAGCCAGCCGGTGTAGTGCACCGTGGCTGTACTCCCAACAATTGCCACTGCACCTGTGCCCACCACGGTGTCGGTGGTTTGCAGTGCCGTAGGGCCTGCGGGTACTGCAGCGGGTGGCGGGGTTGCTGTGGTGGATTCACCGCCGCCGCAGCCGCTCAAGAGAACACCAAGGGTCAAAAAGCTCGCGAACAGGATACGTTTCATGGATGGGCGTGCCGGATAGGTTGTTGAAGATTGGGGGGCATTCTATGGGGAGATAGAGCGGGCATGCGCGCTTTGCAGTACACAATTCCAAAACTTTACAAGGGCGGATTCAAGTACAAAGCGCAACGGAATGCAGTGTAAGTGGTCTCACTGGTAG
>CAYXWW010000316.1:0-3068 GCA_964468905.1 uncultured Rhodoferax sp.
CCAAAGGCCGCCACGACCCCTGTGTGGGCATACGCGCCACACCCATTGCCGAGGCCATGCTGGCCCTGGTGGTGATGGAGCACGCACTACGCAACCGGGCGCAATGTGGGGATGTGCAGCGCGTTTTGCCACCCATAGCCGGTGCGGTGTGACGCACGCACCTCGCGAAGCATCCGTAAGCGCCACGACCGACCCTCAGCCTGCCCCGCACACCGCAGCACCATCGGTAGTGCCCTACGCAGTCTTAACGGCTGCCTATTGCACCCACGCGGGCTTTTTTAATCCTTTCTTGCCGCTGTGGCTCAAAGACCTGGGCCTGAGTATTGCGGTCATCAGTTTGCTCACGTCTGTGCAGGCCGCCACGCGCATGTTTGCGCCGTATGCTTGGGGCGCTTTGAGTGACCGCACGGGTGAGCGTGCGCGGCTGCTGCGCTGGGGCGCGTCGATTGCGCTGATTACTTCCGCCGGGCTGTGGGTGAACTGGGGTGTGGCATGGCTTGCTGTGGTGTTGCTGGTGATGTTTGCCCAAACCAGCGGCATGATGCCCATGACCGAGGCTGCCGTGACCCACGCCGTGAGCCGTGGCGGTGCGTTCAACGCCAAACTATATGGCCGCGTGCGTTTGTGTGGGTCGTTGGGTTTTATGCTGGCGGTCTTGGGTGCAGGCGCGTGGTTCGAGCGCGTGGGGCTTCAGTCGTTCCCGCTCATCATCACCATCAGCCTGGTCGTGTTGCTGTACGCCGCTTTGCGCATGCCGGATGTGAAAGAGCCGCACCATGCGCGCGCTGGCGGTGCGGCACCCATTGGCCCGGTACTGGCAAAGCCAGAAGTGCGCTGGTTCTTTGCCTCTGCCTTCTTCCATGTGCTGTCGCACATGGGTATCTACACATTCTTTTCGCTGTACCTTGATGCGCTGGGCTACAGCAAAACCATGATTGGCATCCTGTGGGCGGTGTCGGTGTCGGTGGAGATTGCCTGGTTTTCTACCCAAAACCGGTGGATGCCGCGCCTGAGCCTGCCAGCCTGGCTGGTGGTGTGCGCCGCCACCATGGCGCTGCGTATGGCAGCAACCGCCAGCCTGGCCGATGCGCTATGGGTGCTGGTGCTGGCGCAAGCCCTGCACGCGCTCACCTTTGCAGCCCACCACAGCGCGTGCATTGCGCTGGTGTCCCGTCATTTCCCCAACACCTTACAGGGCAGGGGGCAGGCACTCTACATCGTCATTGGCTATGGCATTCCCGGTCTGCTGGGCAGCCTGTTGGGTGGGCAACTCAGCACGCATTTCGGGTTGGCCAGCGTGTTTTGGGGCACGTCGGTTACCGCACTGCTGGCCACGGGCTGTGCGTGGGTGGTGTGGCGCAAGGGTGTGGTGTAAGGCGTACAATTGGTTTGTCTTACGCCAACGAAAGCGCACTATGCCTACAGCTGCCGCCCTTGAGCATTCACTTACCGTTCGCATCCCCGCAGAGCTGCATCACAAACTCGCTCAGCTTGCCAAGGCTACGGGGCGCACCAAGAGTTTTTATGCGGTTGAGGCATTACAAGAACGGTTGGATCTCGATCTTTGGCAGATTGAACAAACGCAGCAAGCCATCGAAGAAGCCGACGCGGGAGATTTTGTGACCCCTTCAGCACTGCAAGCTGTGCTTTCCAAATACGATCGCTGAAGCATGGCCATTCTGTGGACCAAGCGGGCCGTTTCAAACCTGGAGGCAATTCTTGATTTCATCGCGCGGGACAATGTGCCGGCTGCACTGAAATTCAGGGATTTCGTTGTTGAAAAAATAGCCGTTTTGGAGCAGCACCCGCACATGGGTCGCGCATGCGATGTTCACGGGGCCAGAGAGCTGGTCATCCACGAGAACTACATCGTGGTGTACCGCGTTCGGCAATCAAATTTGGAAATCTTGCGTTTGCGGCATGCACGCAAGAAGTTTCCGTAGTGCTTGTGGAGATGCAATCATAGGTCTGGGCATCGGCTGCTCGCATTGGGCTCCCCCTCGCCCGGTGGGGCGAGGGGTTGTGGGGGCCGTTGGGCTAAAAAAGTAACTTAGTCCAGTTCACTCACCGGTACGCATGAGCAAAACAAATTCCTATCACCATACACGTTATCCACCCGCCCCACGGGCGGCCAGTATTTGACAGCCTTCAGCGTTGCCAGCGGGAATGCGCCCACTTCGCGGCTGTAGGGGCGCTCCCACTCGCTGCCTAGCAGGCTGGCGGCCGTGTGCGGTGCGTGCTTTAACGGATTGTTGTCCTGCGGCCATTCACCCGTTTCGACCTTGGATATCTCGCCACGGATGGCGATCATGGCGTGGATGAAGCGGTCTAGCTCGGCCAGGGTTTCGCTCTCAGTGGGCTCTACCATCAGCGTGTTGGGCACAGGGAAGGAGAGGGTGGGCGCGTGGAAGCCGTAGTCCATCAGGCGCTTGGCCACGTCTTCGGCCATCACGCCACTGGTTTCCTTGAAGTGGCGCAGATCCAAAATGCACTCGTGGGCCACATGACCGTTGGCCGATGCGTAGAGCGTAGGGTAGTGGTCGGCCAGACGGGTGCTGATGTAGTTGGCTGCCAGAATGGCTGCCTCAGTGGCGTGCTGCAGGCCGTCTGCGCCCATCATGCGGCAGTACATCCAGCTAATCGGCAATACCGCGGCGTTGCCAAGTGGCGCTGCAGAAATGGCCCCCACGTTTCCTACATTCCCCACGCCTTTGCCTGCAAGCCCGCCCGCTTTGTGACCAGGCAGGAAAGGCACCAAATCTTCAACCACGCACACTGGGC
Organism: uncultured Rhodoferax sp.; assembly: GCA_964468905.1. GTDB lineage: Bacteria > Pseudomonadota > Gammaproteobacteria > Burkholderiales > Burkholderiaceae_C > Allorhodoferax. Next base: position 2,782 of record CAYXWW010000316.1, read on the forward strand.
CCACACCGGGTCCGCCGCCACCGTGGGGAATGCAAAAGGTCTTGTGCAAATTCAGATGGCTGACATCGCCGCCAAACTCACCGGGGGCAGCCGTGCCCACCAGCGCGTTCATGTTGGCACCGTCTACATACACGCGGCCACCGTGCTGGTGCACCAGGGCGCACAGCTCTTTCACGCTGGTCTCGAACACGCCGTGGGTGCTGGGGTAGGTGATCATGACGCAGGCCAGATTGGCGCTGTGCTGTTCGCACTTGGCTTTGAGGTCCATCATGTCGACATTGCCTTGT
>CAYXWW010000317.1:0-3060 GCA_964468905.1 uncultured Rhodoferax sp.
CCATAACGCATCCAACACTTTCGCAAAATCCAGTTCATCATAAGGTAAGATATCTAATTTCAAGGATCGGGGTTGCCAACGAAAACGTCCTTCTCGATCACAACACCCAAATAATCCAGCAAATGCTAAACGCAAGGGCAGACGATACTGCTGTTCTGCTTCAAATAAGTCTTCATGCCGAAAGAGTTCCGGTTTTACAGTACGGATTTTTGCCACGTTTGTTTTACTCCTAATGGGTCTTTTTATAAAAGGTATTTAAAAGCGTGTGTTGTTCTTTCTCAGGTAAATGAGCCATGTGGGAGGCTTTATGAAGAGAAAGTAATTTTTTATCCATGCATTGAATCAGCTGAGATGATCCATGCTGTACGACCTGTTTGGCTTGTCGATAACTAAATTCACTGTTAAATCCTACAATGTTTGAAATAAATTTCCTCGATTCCTGCCCTTTAGCAACTTCCGGATAATTATCCGGAAGTTGCAAATCTTTTCTTTTGCCCTGCCGACTGCCTAATTCACGTTCTACCGCCAAACCAATCATGACTCTTTCGCTGATAGGAAACGCATCGATCAGCGATCCTAGGGAAAGCTTTCCTTGTATAACCTCGCGCAAATTAATGGTATTTACAAAAACAGTTTTACGTCCTAACCATCGATTCGCCTGTAAACGACAGGTACACGCAATAAGTAGTTTGTTTGTATCCACCAATAGGGGCAGGGATAAACGGGCATCATCCAAACGACTCCCATCCTCCTCTTTATATTTAGGACAGACAAAATCTTGTCCTCGAATCGCTTCAATGGGCATGGACACTGCCGGAAAATTTAAATAGACGTGTGCCTGCTCCAATAATTTATGGAGCAAACCCGACTCGGTGGTTAATTCCTGTAAAGGAATAGCACCTTTGGTGTGTACAAATAACTGCATAGCCCGAAGCGCTGGTATTTTCTCATCTCGGTTTAACCAATGGTTGATGGTTTGTTGAGAAACACCCAGCGCTTTCGCCATGTCTTTTTGTGAGCGGAAATATTGAAGTGCTCTAGTTAACCCTGTTTGGCGCATATCCTTGCCTCAAGCATGCGTTTTTCTTGAATGGGTATATTACTCCTTATTTTTACAACAAAAGTTGTAGATTTGTGTGGTAGAGTAATTTTTACTAAACGTGTTAATTAATTGCAGAAAGGAAAGAATGTAGTGTGATAGGGACAACTTTTTTTAAGTAGAAACACCGTATTTTTTACGGTATTGCCAACCTGAAAAAATTATGCGTTTAGCATAGCGATAATAAAATGATAGGAGGAAACATGGAAAAACGTGTTTTTACAGAACAAGAAGCCGCTGTGTACATCAACATGAGTTGTTCATTTCTACGTCAAGATCGTATAAATGGTTTACGAAAAAATAGAACACGGGGCCCAAAGCCAATTAAGATAGGAAGGTCTGTACGTTATTTGAAAGAAGCACTAGATGCTTGGCTGGATGCTTTTTATACGCAAGATGTAGATAGTTTTACCGATGAATTTTGAGCATTGCGCCACGTCATCAGTTTAGCGACAGCCTGTGCTTTATGCTCGGGTGATAAATGGGCGTAAATCAACGTCATTTTAATGTCAGCATGCCCTAATAATTCTCTGACCGTATTTAAGTCCACGCCTGCCATGACTAAACTACTGGCGAAATGATGCCGCATGTCGTGCCAGCGAAATTTGGCAATAGCGGCCTGTGTTATAATATGTTTCCAGGAACGCTTCACGTGAGTTAAGCGTTTGCCTTGCTTGTTTGGAAAAACAAGCTCTTCCGGCATTTTTTGTTGTCGCTGCCATGCTTGCAGTGTTTCCAAGGCTTCACTATTCAAAGGGATATGGCGCGTTTTGTTGCTTTTTGCTGATTCGCCTTTCACTGTTAAGATCGCTTGCGATAGATTAATGTCTTTCCAGGTTAAACCAAATAATTCGCCTCTGCGCAAGCCCGTATTCAAAGAAAGTAAAATCATGGGCTTTATGGCATCCACAAAATGCTGATTGCGCAAATTCGGTCTTTCTGGGTAACCGCGTTTTTGCCGCCATACATTGCCTGAATCACGCGCAAGTCTTATTTTTTCTTCTCGCACATCTAAAGCTTGTCTAAAGCGTGTTTCTTCTTCCGTGGTTAGAAACCTAACGTTAGTATGCGTGTCAACCTTGGACAATTTGAGTTTAGCAATAGGATTAGTTTCTATTAAATCCCACTCAACCGCTTTATTAATAGCAGACTTAAGCGCTGCCAAATCTCGGTTGACTGTTTTAGCGTGAATACCACTTTCTAAACGCTGAACTCGCCATTTTTCTATGGATAAGGGGTGGATAGCCGTTAAATTTCTATTTCCAAGCAGCTTTATAAAGTGTAATCTAATGCGAGCTACCGTATCTTTGCCAGATTTTCTATGAACGATAACCCAGGGACGATAATATTTTTCTACATAACACGAAAAAGCAATCTCTGACATGCTGTTTTTACTGGTGGATTTAGGATCAATGCCTTTAATGACATCGCCTAATATTTCTTTAGCGCGATCTCTGGCTTGAGCAGGACTGAGAATACCAACCTTCCCAATAGTTATGCGTTTTCCGCGCCCGTATTGACACATATAAACCATTTTACCGCTAATATTGACGCGTAAGAAAAAACCAGTCAGTTTCTCGTCCCAAATATCGAAAGGCTTATTTTTAGGGGTAAGATGTTGTATTAAAGTGCTATTGATAATGGCTTTCATGCAGAGACTCCTGAAAAAACTGAAGTGCAAATGAAGTGCAAACGTAATGCACGGCCATATCAAACCATAAACAACGGTGAATAACAAGTGTTGATAAAATAGCTTATTTTATAGGGTTATTTTATCGTTTGAGGTTTATAGAAGTTCACAGTGGTTTACTGAGGATAGCATCTATATCGCCCTCATAATGCTGAGGTCGGTGGTTCGAGTCCACCCATACCACCAATAAAATCAATGACTTATAAGCGTTTTCTTCAGGCGCATTCTAGCTCCAAGTGCGACAGTCATTTTTGTATTGCTGTATAAACAG
>CAYXWW010000318.1:0-3058 GCA_964468905.1 uncultured Rhodoferax sp.
GGCGGCGCGCTCCATCGCGGCTCACTCACATTTGTGTCACAAGCCGGATTCAATGCAGGCATCAAGGATAAATTTGGATTGGCAAAAAACTTGAGCGCCGTGAAGAACATCCGCGCCGTGCGCAAGCAGCACATGGTGCACAACAGCTACTTGCCGGTGATGGAGATCGACGCGCAGACCTACAGCGTGCGGGCTGATGGGCAACTGCTGACCTGCGAGCCAGCGGTGAAGCTGCCGATGGCGCAGCGGTACTTTTTGTTTTAGGCGCAGCGTTTTCACCATGGAGATTCGCGTCGACGACCTGCGCGGGCCGGCCATTGCCGCCTTGATACAAGTACACCTCGATGCGATGTACGAATATTCGCCACCAGAATGCGTGCATGCGCTCGATCTGGAAGCATTGCGCCAGCCATCCATCACATTTTGGACGGCGTGGGATGGGGATGACCTGATGGGTTGTGGCGCATTGAAACAGCTCAGTGCGACGCACGCTGAACTCAAGTCCATGCGCACCGCAGCAGCCCATATGCGCAAGGGCGTGGCGCGTGCTCTGCTGCGGCATATGGAAGAGGCTGCGCGAGGCAGTGGCATCACACGCCTCAGCTTGGAAACAGGGCCGCATGCCCCATTTGCCGCCGCACAAGCGCTGTACCGTAGCGAAGGTTTTGTCGAGTGCGGCCCGTTCGCTGACTACCGGCTGGACCCGTACAGCTTGTTCATGACCAAGGCGCTGGCGTAGTGCCTAGCGTGGCTTGATATGTTGACGAATCCACTGCGCGAGTGCGGCTTCATCCATTGTGCCCGCGGCAACGGCCATCATCGTCAAAGTTGCATCGACCTGCGTTGCGGCCAAACGAAAGCCATTGGCGGCCAAAAACAAACCGATGGACAAGAACGCAGCGCGTTTGTTTCCATCGACAAATGCATGGTTTTTGGCCAAAGCCACGCCGTACGAAGCAGCGAGCTGCGCGAGGTCAGGGGATTCATACAAGGCCAGGTTCACCGGGCGTGCCAAAGCCGACTCCAGCAATCCTTCGTCCCGCAAGCCCGGCGCACCGCCATGTTCGGTCAGACTTTCGTCATGCAACAGCAGCAGTACCTGTCGGTTAACCCATTTCCACTGCGTCATTTGGCAAGCTGGTGGAACGTTTCCCGGAACTCATGCATGAACTCGCGCCCTAGTTTGAGTTGCTCTTCCATGTCGGGGTCATACGGGCTGAGCATCATGCCGTTGGGTGACTCAGTCAGAAAGACCGCGTCACCCTTAACCAATTTGAACCGTGCCAGCGCTTCCTTGGGCAGAATCACTCCAACGGAATTACCGATCTGTGTAAGTTTGAGTGCGGACATGGCAAAACCTTAGAAGTTATAACGTTTGTTATATTAACGCGAACTTCCGAATCCGGCAACTCCACCACAAAACCCGCTATACCCGTCATGCTCCAAGTCTCTAAACTCCTCCCCCAAGGCCAAGGGCTGGCCGCCGTCCTCCTCAAGCGGGCATCTACGGTAGAACTGGACTGGGACGTCCGCCAGAAAAGCCGCTTCGACGCCACCGACTCCGCGGGCCGCACACTCGGCGTCTTCCTGCCCCGGGGCACGGTGGTGCGTGGTGGGGATGTACTGGTGGCGGAGGATGGCTCGTTGATTCAGGTGGCCGCCGCTCCGCAAGCCGTGCTCAAAATCACCCATTGCAAAAACCACGGCTCGCCTTACGACCTGATCCGTGCCGCCTACCACCTGGGTAACCGCCACGTGCCAATAGAGCTCAAGCCGGACCACCTGAAGATTGAGCCCGACCACGTGCTGGCCGACATGCTGCGCGCCATGCACCTGATCGTCAACACGGTGGACGAAGCGTTTGAGCCTGAGAACGGTGCCTATGCAACAGGCGGTCACACCCACGGCGGACACGGTCACCACCATGGGGAGCACGATCACCACGGTCATGCGCATGGGCATGGGCATGAACATCAGAACACCCCTGCCCATTCCGCAGGATCGGAAGCACCAGCAGCCAAGTCTCGGCTAGCGGCGATTCCCATCGCCACAGCCCCCGCCGCTGGAGTACCCCACGTGCATGGCCCAGGCTGCGGGCACAACCACTAACGCAACCCGCCAAAACACCTGCCATGCTCGACTCCAGCCTGATGCAGCTCATGTGGCTGGCCTCCCCGGCCTTGCCCATTGGTGGGTTTTCGTACTCCGAATGCCTGGAAGCCGCCGTCGATAGCGCGCGCGCCGCTACAGAAAGTGAAGCATCTGCCTGGCTGGTCGATCAGCTGCACCTGAGCCTGAGCCGCTCGGACCTGCCAGCAGTTGCCCAAGCCATTGCCGCCTGGCGTGCAGATGACATGCCCCGCATTGCCCAACTCAACAGCTGGGTGCTGCAAACTCGTGAGAGCAGCGAACTACGTGCCCAAACCGAACAAATGGGCAAGAGCCTGCTGGAATGGCTGAAGAACCACACCACGGCCACGCCCGCGCAGATCGCAGTGTTGGCCGCCGGACCGGCAGGCGCACCAGACGGTGCGCGGGAACCCACCTACCCCATCGCCTACGCGCTGGCGGCTAGCGCTACGCAAGCGCCCTTACGTGAATGCCTATTGGCTTACGCTTTTGGCTGGTCAGAGAACATGGTGCAGGCTGCCATCAAATCGGTACCACTGGGGCAAAGTGCGGGGCAGCGCATCTTGTCGGCACTTACCGCCGAAATACCCGCCGCTGTGGACCACGCGTTGACCATCACCGACGACACACGGCAGGCTTTTGCCCCCATGCTAGCCATACTCAGCAGCCAGCATGAGGTGCAGTACTCCAGACTCTTTAGATCATGACTCCGAGCAAAATGTGCCTCCAGCCCTCGTAAAACATGAAACAGCAGCTCCTATTTGTATAGCAACCACCATCAACCATTATGTCTACCCTGCACCACATCCCCAACCGTACCAAGACTCTGCCCCCATTGCGCGTGGGCATCGGCGGCCCGGTGGGCTCCGGCAAGACCACGCTCCTGGAAATGCTGTGCAAAGCCATGCGCGACCAGTACGACCTGGTC
>CAYXWW010000319.1:0-2298 GCA_964468905.1 uncultured Rhodoferax sp.
CCCTGCACGGCACCGCCTTCACCCAAGCGGCCATGCAGGGCAATAAAGCAGCGGTCAAAGCCTTCGCGCTTGAGCTCCGACAAATCGCGCTCGGCCGGATCAAAAGCATGTGCATCCACACCTTTGGACAGCAGGGCCGCCAATACGCCTGCGCCCGACATCAGCGACACCTCGCGCTCCGACGAGTCACCGCCCATCAGTACAGCTACTTTGCCGAGTGTGGCCCCCATGCTTGCCACTGCGTGTGCTGCGCTCGACTCATTATCAAATTGGCTCATCGCCCTCGTCCTTCCTGCGTTAGCAGCTCATTTTTTTGTAGCAAATCGACAACTTTGCCAGGTACCGCACTGATGGAGCCTGCGCCCATGCACAGCACCACATCGCCGGGCAAGGCGTTGTCCACAATGGCTTGGGGCATGGCAGCAATGTCGTCGACAAACACGGGCTCCACCTTGCCGGCAATGCGCAAGGCGCGTGCCAGCGCGCGGCCGTCTGCCGCGACGATGGGAGCTTCGCCAGCGGCATAGACCTCGCCCAGTAGTACCGAATCCGCCTGCCCCATGACCTTGACGAAGTCGTCAAAGCAATCACGCGTGCGGGTAAACCGGTGGGGCTGAAACGCCAACACCAAGCGCCTGCCAGGGAATGCCCCACGCGCAGCGGCCAGCGTGGCCGCCATCTCCACCGGGTGATGCCCATAGTCGTCAATAACGGTCACCAGCGCATCGGTTGCTTGGTTAGTGTCAGCCCCCTTTGCGGCAGCCAACGACAGATTGCCGTAGCGCTGAAAGCGTCGGCCAACGCCTTTGAACTCTGCCAGCGCTTTGACCACCGCCTCATCGGCAATGTTGAGCGCGTCGGCCACCGCAATCGCCGACAAGGCGTTCAACACGTTGTGTTGGCCGGGCAGGTTGAGTACTACCTCCAGGTCCGGCCGCGCAGTGGACTTATCGTTATTGGTCTTGTCTGGTTCGCCCAATTCACTCTCGCGGCGTTGCACAGTGAAATGCATCTCGCCGTCAACAGCGCGCACGTTGACCGCGCGTACTTGCGCGTCGGCATTGAAACCGTAGCGGGTGACCGGGCAGGTAACCAGGTCCACGATGTCGCGCACCGCAGGGTCATCCGTGCACAAAATGGCCACGCCGTAGAACGGCATGCGGTGCAAGAAATCCACAAACGCTTTTTTCAGGCGACCAAAATCATGGCCGTAGGTCTCCATGTGGTCGGCATCAATATTGGTCACCACAGCCATCACTGGCAGCAGGTTCAGGAACGACGCGTCAGACTCGTCAGCCTCCACCACGATGTAGTCGCCACTGCCCAGCCGCGCATTGGCGCCCGCGCTGTTAAGCCGCCCGCCAATCACAAAGGTGGGGTCCAGCCCCGCCTCGGCCAGCACGCTGGCCACCAGGCTGGTGGTGGTGGTCTTGCCGTGGGTGCCGGCAATCGCCACACCCTGCTTGAGGCGCATCAGCTCGGCCAGCATCACGGCGCGGGGTACGATCGGGATGTGGCGCTCGCGGGCGGCCACGGGGCACCACGGGGATGCGCATCTCACGCGCCTTCAGCACCTCGGGGTTGTCGGCATGCACGGCGGTCGATGTCACCACCGCATGGGCTCCTTCCACATTGCCGGACGCATGCCCAACGTAGGTGCGGATGCCCAATGACGAGAGGCGCTGCAGCGTGGCGCTGTCTGACAGGTCTGAGCCCGAAATGGTGTAGCCCAGGTTGCACAGCACTTCGGCTATGCCCGACATGCCGGACCCGCCAATGCCAATGAAGTGAATGTGTTGAATGGCGTGCTTCATGCGCACAGCTCCTCGCAAGCGGCAACCACGGCATCTGCTGCGTGAAGTTTTTGAAGCTTTTTGGCCTCTAGCCCTCGTAGAACAAGCATAGTGCGCTCTGTATTTTGTAGCATATTGGCCAGATACTCGGGAGTGAGATCGCGCTGCTGTACCAGCCATGCCGCGCCCTGGTCCACCAGGAAGCGGGCATTGTGGGTCTGGTGGTCGTCCACGGCGGAGGGGAAAGGCACAAACAGTGCAGCGGCACCCACGGCGGCGATCTCGGTCACGGTGCTGGCACCGGCGCGGCAAATGACCAAGTCGGCAGCTGCAAAGGCTTGTGCAGTGTTATCAATAAACGGCGTCAAATCACCCTGCACGCCAGCAGCAGCGTAGTTGTTGCGCAGCTCTTCAATTTGTTTCTCTCCACTCTGATGCATCACGGTGGGACGCTGCTCTGGTGGAATAAGAGCCAGCGCCTGCGGCACCACGGTGTTGAGCGCCT
>CAYXWW010000319.1:2308-3057 GCA_964468905.1 uncultured Rhodoferax sp.
CCAAGCTACCACCTACCACCAGCACACGCAGCGGGCCGGTGCGGTCTGCAAAGCGGGCTTGTGGGTCTTGTTGCACCATGAATTCAGCACGCAAGGGGTTGCCGACCCACTGGCCTTTGGCGAACACATTGGGGAAGGCCGTGAACACGCGGCGCGCCACAACGGCAAGCACCTTGTTCGCCATGCCCGCCACGGAATTTTGCTCGTGCAACACGAGTGGCTTACCCATCAGCGCACCCATTAGGCCCGCGGGAAAGGTGATGTAGCCGCCCAGGCCCACCAATACGTCGGGTTTGACCCGGCGCAGTACAGCAATGCTTTGCAAGCACGCACGCGCCATGCGCAGCGGCAGGCCCACGATGGCCTTCAACCCTTTGCCGCGCACACCCGAAAAGTCCACAGTTTCCAGTGTGAAGCCTTTGGGTGGTACCAGCCGGCTCTCCATGCTGTTGGGTGCGCCCAGCCAATGCACGCGCCAGCCCTTTTGGCGCAGCGCCTCAGCCACCGCCAGCCCCGGGAAGATGTGCCCGCCGGTTCCGCCGGCCATAATCAACGCGCACTTGGCTTGACTTGTCATACACGGCCCCCATGCATGAGTTGGCGGTTCTCGTAGTCAATGCGTAGCACGACCGCAATGGCGATCATGTTGAAAAGAATGGCCGAGCCACCGTAGCTCATGAGTGGCAGGGTCAGGCCTTTGGTGGGCAAGGCACCCAGGTTCACGCCCATGTTGATGAAGGACTGAAAGC
>CAYXWW010000320.1:0-3037 GCA_964468905.1 uncultured Rhodoferax sp.
CCCACGTCGAAACCAGTGCAGCCCCAAGATTCCTATTTTAGGTGCTTGGGAGCAATTGCAATAGGCCCAAGGGAGAATTAATCTCTGCGTGGGCTCCCCACGCCTGAATTTCTGTCTTATTGCCCAAGTAACCGTAAGTGGCGGCCACCGTTTGCATGCCAGCTGCGAGTCCAGCAACAACATCGCGCTCGTCATCACCTACATACAGGCACCGCGCCGGGTCAACGCCCAGCCGGCGGGCGGCCTCGAATAGCGGCTCCGGGTGGGGTTTGGCGTGGGGCGTGGTGTCGCCACTGATCACAGTGCCCGCACCCGCAAACAAAGGCATGGCGCGGGTAAGCGGGTCGGTAAAGCGTGAAGATTTATTCGTCACCACGCCCCAAGCCAGTTGGCGGCGCTCCAAATCGGCAATCAGCTCCGGCACACCATCAAACGCCACGGTACGCTCGGTCATACAGGCTGCGTAATTGGAAAAAAACTCTTCCCGCATGGCTTCAAAGTCGGGATGATCTACAGAGATGCCAAAGGCAATGTCCAACATGCCGCGGGCACCTGCGCCGGCCATCTGCCGGTACGAAGTCAATGGCAAGGATGGCATTCCGCGGACCACGCGCATGTGGTCGGCGGCGGCGCCCAAATCCGGAGCACTATCAATCAGCGTACCGTCCAGATCGAACAGGACAGCGGCAATGTTAGGAAAAATCACGGCAGAAGACTGAATTAAAGAGGTTTTTGCGTGGCGAAGAGGTAATTTACGCTGGTATCACCACTCAAGGAATAGCGCTGGGTCAACGGATTGAATTCCAGTCCGCTGGTGCGCCGAACATCCAATGCCGCTTGTCGGCAGTAGCCAGCGAGTTCACTGGGGCGAATCATCTTGGCGTACTCATGGGTGCCGCGCGGCAACATGTTCAACACATACTCTGCCCCCACAATCGCGAGCAAAAACGATTTCGCGTTGCGATTCAAGGTGGAAAAGAATACCCAGCCGCCCGGTTTCGCCAAATCTGCACAGGCACGCACAACCGACGCAGGGTCTGGTACGTGCTCCAGCATTTCCATACAAGTAACAACATCAAAAGTGCCAGGCACTTCAGCAGCCAGGGCTTCGGCACTGACCTCGCGGTAGGCAACATGGGGCGTCTGTGCTTCCATTGCATGCATTTGTGCAACCTTGAGTCCTTTTGTGGAAAGGTCAATGCCCAAGACTTCTGCACCACGGCGCGCCATTGCATCGGCAAGAATGCCGCCGCCGCAGCCTACATCGAGTGCACGCAGACCAGCCAGCGGGCGAATCGAATGAATCCACTCCAATCGCAACGGGTTGATCATGTGCAATGGGCGAAACTCGCTGTCCTTGTCCCACCACCGGTGGGCCAACTCGGAAAACTTGGCCAATTCGGCCGGGTCTGCGTTCAGGGTGTTACTCATGCTTGAATTATCAACACTTTGACCCGCACATTCGCGCGTTCGCCGCTTTGACGGCATTCGATTGCAATTTGGACAACAAAAAACCCGCCGAAGCGGGTTTTTTGAAGGGGGGGGGATTAAATGGGGGCTAACCAATTACTGGTTACGTGTACCAACCACTTCGATTTCAACACGGCGGTTTTTGGCACGGCCTTCTTTAGACTTGTTGTCAGCAACTGGCTGCTTCTCGCCCTTGCCTTCGGTGTACACACGGCTCTTGTCGATGCCCTTGGAAACCATGTAGGCTTTGACGGCTTCGGAACGTGCAATTGACAGCTTCTGGTTGTAGGCATCAGCACCGACGGAGTCAGTGTGACCCACAGCAATGATGACTTCCAGGTTGATGCCCTTAACCTTGCTGGTCAGGTCGTCCAACTTCGCTTTACCTTCTGGCTTCAGAACGGCTTTGTCAAAGTCAAACAATGCATCCGCAGCGAATGTCACCTTGCTGGCAACTGCTGGCTTAGGTGCAGGAGCTGGTGCAGGAGCTGGCGCAGGTGCGGGTGCAACTACGGGTGCTGCTGGTGGTGGTGGTGGTGGAACATACGCGCCATCGCAACCAGGGGCAGCAGTAGCGGGTGTCCAGCTGCTGTCACGCCAGCATTCGCCAAAATTGTTTTTCCAGACTTCACCGGCAGAGTTCTTCCAATTGTGGATTTCTTGCGCGCCAGCTCCGGAGGCGAGCAATGCAGCAGCGACGGCGATTGCTACCCGATTCAATGTTTTCATGAGATTCCTTTTGCGTAACAAACTGCAGCTTGGCTGCGAATAATTTGAGAACGGCTCTTAAGCGAGTCGTTCATACCATTGTGCCATAGCCCCATGACCATTTCGTGCGTCAAAATACGTCAAAAGTCCCCCCAGCCCAACAATATAGCCAGTTGTTGCCAATGCGCGACAGCCATCGGGCCGTAGAATCACGGGTTGTCCCAGACACAGCCTTGAACCATCCATGACCCAGTTCGCAAAAGAAACCCTGCCCATCGCCCTGGAAGAGGAAATGCGGCGCAGCTACCTCGATTACGCCATGAGCGTGATTGTGGGTCGCGCCCTGCCTGATGCGCGCGATGGCCTGAAACCGGTTCACCGCCGTGCATTGTTCGCCATGCACGAATTGAACAACGACTGGAACCGCCCCTACAAAAAGTCAGCACGTATCGTGGGCGACGTGATCGGTAAATACCACCCCCACGGCGACCAGTCGGTGTACGACACCATCGTTCGCATGGCGCAAGATTTTTCCATGCGCCACATGTTGGTTGATGGTCAAGGTAACTTCGGATCAGTTGATGGTGACAATGCGGCGGCCATGCGGTACACCGAAATCCGCTTGGCAAAAATCGCGCACGAGCTTTTGGCCGATTTGGACAAGGAAACTGTCGATTTCGGGCCCAACTATGACGGTTCCGAAAAAGAACCATTGGTATTGCCCACACGGCTACCCAATTTGCTGGTGAATGGCTCCGGTGGTATTGCCGTGGGTATGGCAACGAATATTCCACCGCACAACCTCAACGAAGTGGTTGATGCGTGCCTGCATTTGCTGAAAAACCCGGAAGCATCCATT
>CAYXWW010000321.1:0-3035 GCA_964468905.1 uncultured Rhodoferax sp.
CTTTTTATTTTCAATAAGGCTAACGGTGGATCTGTCTATTTGCGCACGTTCGGCAGATCGGAAGAGCACCGCGTAGCCTTTGGATTGCAGCTCTTTGATACAGGCAGTCAGCTGGCCCACGGAGGCACTGATGTTGGGCAGCTTGATGATGTTGGCGGTGGGCGTGAGAGTGAGTTTGCCCAGGTCAGCCAGGGTGTCGGGCACGCGCTGCGCTTCAGTCAGGCTCTCGGGGAATGTGGCCAACACACGGGCTGCCACCGAAATGTCGGCCTGCGCCACATCGATACCCGCCGGTGCGGCAAAGGTGCGGATGATGGGCAAAAACGCAGCCGTGGCGAGCATGGGCGCCTCATCGGTCAGCGTGTAAATGATTTTGGATGCTTCATTGGCCATGGCTATGCTCTTTCGTCAGAAGGATGGTGCGGTAAAGACTTGCTGTCGCATATTATCGTTCGCATCGCTGCGACTTGGCTTACGGTGCCGGCTTCGCTTTTTCAACCTGCTCGATCCACTGTTCAATCTCCGCAATCAATGCGTCGGTCGCCAGTGTCAGCGCCCGCACACCACCGGCAGCATCGGGCGTGGGGGCGGGGCGCTGCACCGCAAAATTGCGCTGCGCCAGCATGCGCTCGGCTCCCTCGCCGCCCTGGCCCAGCGTGGCACGCATGCGCACCAAGCCGCTGCTGCGCTCAGCGCTCTCAAAGAGCTGGCTGAACTCATCGAGCTCAAGGTGCAGATTCATGGCGGGCTTACCCACTACCACGCCCTGCGCTGCATTGAGCACCGGGCGGTACAGCCCCAGCTGCTCGCGCAAGCGCTGGCGGAGCAGTTGCACGGGTGACATGCTCCAGCGGGTGTGCGCGTAGGGGCGCAGCTGCTGGGCATCGCTGTAGCCCAGACGGTACAACACGGCCGTGCTGTCCAAAGCGGCATTGGCTTCTACGTCGGACAGAACCAGCACGGGCCGCGTGACCGTGGGGTCGGTCTGCACAGCAGACGCGGCACCGGGCCCAAAGTCGTACACCGCAGCGCGGGGCTGCGGCTGCAAGGACGAACAAGCCCCCAGACTCAAGGCTATACAACAAAATAGTGCTCTAGCCCTCGTGGAATTTGCGTAAGTAGCTATTGTTTTCATAGCATATTTCCAATCCAAAGAATAGGCGCTGTGCCGCATTGAACGGGCAAGCACCAGTGAAAAGGGGATGGGTGGCCGCATAGTGGTTTAGCGGCCGGCCGGGGGTGGCGTAAAGCCGGGCTCGCCCGGGCCCGGCACGGCAGCACCAGTGCCCAAAAGCAATGACTGGGGGTTGTCGTTCACTGTCTCTACCGCGCGGCCAATATGCCGCACCGTACGGGACGCATCGTCTACTGTGCGGTTCAGGCGCGGCACCAGGGTGCTGTTGAGGTTTTGGCCCGTTGCCAAGAGCGCATCGGTACCCTGGGCAATTTTGTCCAACGTACCACCCGGCTCGTTCATGCGATTCGACATGCCCTTGAACGCATCAGCCGATGTGCGCACGGCATCGGCACTTTTTCCCAGCCGTTCCGACGTGGCGCGCAAGGTCTGCAGTGTGACGGTGGCATCTTCGGTCAAGGCTGGTAGTTGCGCCGCCGCCCGGCCCAGGTTGTCAATAGCGTCCATCACCTTTTTCTGGTTGGCCGGTGCCAACAGCTGGCTGGCACGGGTGGACACTTCATCCAGTTGGGTCAGCAAGCCCAAACCCTGCTCTGACAAACGCGAGAATAAACCAAGCCGCATGGGGATGCGCGCCAGTTTTTCGTCGGTGCTGACCAGCGGCTCTTGCGACTGGCCTGTGTCATCCAGCTGTATGAAGGCCAGCCCCGTAACGCCCTGAAACCCCAAACTCGCAAAGGTGGATTTGGTAATGGGAGCGCTGCTGTCCACAGCAATGCGCAGCTTGACGTTGCCCGGCGTTTCACGGTCCAGCGCGATCGACTGCACCCGGCCCACGGTGACGCCCTTGTAGCGCACCCCGGCCTGGGGCTGCAAGCCGGTGACGGCATCGCGGGTGGAGATTTCGTACAGGCGGTGCTCGCCTGTGTCACGCGTCAGCCAAGCTGCCAGGGCCACCAGCAGTGCCGCCACCACCAGCACAAAAACCCCTGCGCCAATAGCGTGCGATTTATTTTCCATACATCTGCCTTTCTACACATCCTGCGGGTGCAGCCGCAACAATTCCATGGCACGCAGCCCCCGGCCGCCCAGGAAAAAATGCCGCACGAACGGGTGGTCAAACGCGATCACCTCGCGCGGTGGCGCGTTCACAATCACGTGCTTGTCCGCCACCACGGCTACCCGGGTACTGATTTCGTAGATGGTGTCCAGGTCATGCGTGACCATGACCACCGTCAAGCCCAATTCCTGATGCAAGGAGCGCACCAGCAAACAAAAAGCGTCAGACCGGTCTGGGTCCAGCCCGGCGGTGGGCTCATCGAGCAGCAGCAAGGGCGGGTCCATGATGAGCGCACGGGCCAGCGCGACGCGCTTGATCATGCCCCCCGACAAGTCTGCAGGCATTTTGTGGGCGTGCGCTGGGTCCAGCCCCACCATTTGCAGCTTCACCATGACGGCGTCGCGCACCAGGTCTTCGGGCAAGTTTTTGAGTTCGCGCAGCGGGAATGCAATGTTCTCCAGCACCGTAAAGGCCGAGTACAGCGCTCCATGCTGGAACAACATGCCAACCCGACTGGCGGCCCCCGCATGGGTCAACTCAGCCGCCGGGCGCGGTGATGCTGCCGCGCATGGGCGTCTCCAGCCCCAATATCTGGCGCAACAAAACCGTCTTGCCGCTGCCCGAGCCGCCGACGATGGACAACAATTCGCCTTTCTCAACCGTCAGGTTCAGGTTCTGGTGGATCAGCGTATCCACCCCACCGGTGCGAAACTTCGACCACAGGTTGTCGATCTGCACAACGGGCGGGGGGCTCATATGCCAATATCCTTGAAGATGACGGCAAACAAGGCGTCCACCAGCAGCACCATGGTGATAGAGGTGACCACCGATGCGGTGGTG
>CAYXWW010000322.1:0-3011 GCA_964468905.1 uncultured Rhodoferax sp.
CTCCTCGCCAATGACCGCGAGCAAAAAGTCGGTGTGCGCCTCGGGCAACCAGTGCAGTTTTTCCACACTCCCCCCCAGCCCCACGCCAAATATTTCGCCGCGCCCAATGGCAATCAACGAGTGCGACAGCTGGTAGCCTTTGCCCAGTGCATGCTTTTCGGTCCAGGGATCCAGATAGGCAAAGATGCGTTCGCGCCGCCATTCCGACAAGGCGATCATCAAGCCAAACGCCACCAACAAAATTGCAGCAATCAGGAAGAACATGCGCGCATTCACGCCGCCCAAAAACAGAATGCCCATGGCTATGACCGCGATCACCATGAAGCCACCCATATCGGGCTCAGCCAGCAGCAAAAGGCCGATCACCGCCACCGCTACGCCCATCGGCATCACCGCGCGGAAGAAGTGCTCTTTCACGTCCATCTTGCGCACCATGTAGTCAGCTGCATAGAGCAACACGGCCAGCTTCGCCAGCTCCGACGGTTGAAAGCTGAACGGCCCTACCGATATCCAGCGCCGTGCACCATAGACCACCTTGCCGACGCCCGGGATCAGCACGGCGATGAGAAGCACCAGCGACGCCACCAACAGCCACGGTGCTGACTTCTCCCATACGGACACGGGGACCTGGAATGCGATCAGGGCTGCCACAAAAGAAGTTGCCACCCACATGGCGTGGCGTGCCAAAAAGTAAGTGTGCGTGTACTTGGCGAATTTGGGGTTGTCTGGCATGGCAATGGATGCGGAATACACCATCACCAACCCCCACATCAAGAGAGCCACGACGACCCAGGCCAGGGGCTGGTCAAAGCCGCGCACAGGGGCCACCGTGGTGGTGGACGCAAACGAACCACGCCCGCCCAGGCGCACCGGCAACACCGTGTCGGCCGACGCCACTTTGGATGAGAACCACCCGGAGACTGACTGGGCCCATGCGGTCATATTGGTGACCCCATATCAACGCCCAGCTCCAGCGCCAAATCAGCGACCGCAGCGCAAAACACCCGTGCCCGGTGTTCGTAGTTGTCAAACATGTCAAAGCTGGCGCAGGCGGGCGACATCAGCACGGCATCTCCCGCGTGGGCGCGCTGGTTGGCCAGTTGCACGGCTGCTTGCATGGAGTCGGCATCCACGAGCGTGACACCCGTGCCTTCAATGGCTTGCCGAATCAACGGCGCATCGCGCCCAATGAGCACTACCGCACGGGCATAGCGGGCGACCGGTGCAGCCAGTGGTGCGAAGTCTTGGCCTTTGCCATCTCCGCCCAGGATCAGCACCACCTTGCGGTCGGCCCCCAAGCCTTGCAAGGCCGCAACAGTTGCACCCACATTGGTGCCCTTGCTGTCGTCAAAGAACTCGACGCCATTGAGGATCCCAACAGGCTCCACCCGGTGCGGCTCCCCACGGTATTCCCGTAGGCCAAACAGAATGGGACCCAGCGCACAGCCCGCAGCCGCAGCCAGTGCCAAAGCAGCCAGCGCATTGCTGGCGTTGTGGCGGCCGCGAATGCGCAGCACGTCTACCGGCATCAGACGTTGGAAGTGCAGTTCTTCTGCAGCTTCTTTTCTTTTACGCCGTGTCTCGTCAGCCTCCAGCGCACGCACCAGCCACACCATGCCATTGACTTCTTCGATGCCAAAGTCACCCGGGCGCTGAGGCATGTCAGTGCCGAAGGTGGTGTGGGCACGCTCCACCGGGCGCTGCAGCTTGGCGCGGGTTGGCTCGGGCAGCATCTTCATTACTGCCGCATCGTCACGGTTGAGCACCATCAAACCGGTGCCACCAAAGATGCGCGCCTTGGCCTGCGTATAGGCCTGCATGTCTCCATGCCAGTCCAAATGGTCTTGGGTCACATTGAGCACCACGGCAGCGGTTGGCTCAAAACCCGTCACACCATCGAGCTGGAAGCTGGACAGCTCCAGCACCCACACATCTGGCAAGGTATTGGCATCCAGATGCTGCGCTAGGGTGTCGAGCAAAGAGGGGCCAATGTTGCCAGCCACCGCCACCGTCTTACCCGCATGGGCGACGAGTTGGCCGGTCAGCGACGTCACCGTGGTTTTGCCGTTGGTACCGGTGATAGCCAACACGGCTGGTACATAACCGCACTGGTCGCGCAAATGGCCCAAGGCCATTGCATAAAGGTCTAATTCGCCTCCAGCCCTCGTATTACTTGCGTGAGCAGCTATCAATACAGGAGCGACCAACTCGGGGCTCAGACCGGGTGAACGGTACACCGCGTACAGGTCATTGCCTTCAACCAATGTCGCATGCAAAGGCCCGGCAACAAAACGCACTTGGGGCAGCTCATGTTGCAAGGTGGCCAGCTGGGGGGGCGCGTCACGGGTGTCGGCAACCGTAACCTGGGCCGCACCACAGCGCACACACCAGCGCGCCATGGCCAAGCCTGAGATGCCCAAGCCAAGAATCAGAATGTTCTGGCCTTGCATTGCTTCAGTCGGGAGGCTCGGAGGCAGAGGGCTCTGCTCCGTGTCCTCCGCCCGGTGCGCGGGCTCCCCCTTGACCTGCGCAGAGCCCTCTGCCTCCGAACCTCCTGGCGTTACGACGACGGGAGGCAAGGATGCTGCGGGGGCATCATCGGCAAAGATGCGCGCTACAAACGCCGCTGCATCCGCGGCAGCCGTCAATGTGGTGGGCAAAGCGCGAACCTTATCTACAACTGCCGTGGCGACCGGCGCTCTCTCCTCCACCACTGCGGGCGATACCACAGGCGCAGCCTCAACCACACCTTCTTGCGAAGGCGCGGGCTCGGGGATTTGCGCTAATGGCTCGTCAGGGTTCATCGCAATTTCAGGGTGGAAAGGCCCACCAGACACAAGAGCATGGTGATGATCCAGAAGCGGACCACCACTTGGGTTTCTTTCCATCCACTTTTCTCAAAATGGTGGTGCAAAGGTGCCATCTTCAACAGGCGGCGCCCTTCGCCATATATAATCTTGGTGTATTTGCAATAGCTCACCTGGAACATGACGGCGAGCGCTTCGACGACG
>CAYXWW010000323.1:0-3006 GCA_964468905.1 uncultured Rhodoferax sp.
AGAGCGACCTGGTGATCGTCCACCAGCAAAGCACGGTCCACCGCATCACCGCCACCGTAGACGACGCGGGCAGCAAGGGCACCGGCAAATACCAAGGCAGCGCCACCCTGTCGTTGGACAACCCGCTGGGCCTGAGTGACCTGTTCTACATCACCCTCAACCATGACCTGGGCGATGGCGCAGCGCAAGGCAATGGCACCCAAGGCGGTGCCTTGCACTACTCTTTGCCCTATGGCTACTGGACCGTGGCTGCCAACACGGGCAACAGCCGCTACTACCAGCGCATTGCCGGGCTGACACAACCCTACACCTATAGCGGCACCAGCGACAACACCGACCTCAAGCTCTCTTACCTGCTGCACCGCGATGCAGTTCGTAAAACGACCGTCAGCCTCAAAGCCTGGCAGCGTAAAAGCAATAACTACATTGACGACACCGAAGTCGAAGTGCAACGCCGTGTCATGGGTGGATGGGAATTGGGCGTAGGCCACAAAGAATTTATGGGACAGGCCACGGTAGAGGCCAACCTCACACACAAGGTCGGCACGGCGGACTTTGGCAGCCTGCCCGCACCCGAAGAAGCATTCAACGAAGGCACCTCGCAGCCCAGCATCACCACGCTAGATGCCAGTGTCAGCCTGCCCTTTCAAATCTTGAGCACCCCGGTGCGCTACAGCGCAACGGTGCGGGCACAAAGCAACAGCACCCGCCTGATCGCCCAAGACCGCTTCTCCATCGGTGGTCGCTACAGCGTGCGTGGCTTTGACGGTGAAACCAGCCTCGCCGCCGAGCGTGGCTGGACCTTGCGCAATGATTTCAGTACCGGCATTGAAAGCGGCTGGGGCATAGGCGCACAGCAAATCTACATGGGGCTGGACTTTGGCGAAGTCAGTGGCCGTGGCGCAGAAACCTTGCTTGGCAACACGCTCGCAGGCGTCGTTCTCGGCCTGCGCGGCAGCGTCCAAAAAGTTCAGTACGAACTATTTGTAGGCGCTCCCATCAGCAAGCCCAATGGGTTTGTCACCGCCAACACCACATTCGGTTTCAGCCTCAGCACCAGCCTGTAAACCCGCCTCCATACATACCTTCTGCACATCGGCCCTCCCATGAACAAGAACCTGCACCGCATCATCTTCAACGCCCGCCGGGGCCAACGCATGGTCGTGGCCGAAACCGCCAGTGCACAGGGTAAGAGCGCCAGTGGCGAAACACGTACGGCAAGCCCTGCAGCAAACGCCGCAGCAAGCTCTTCAATCACCAGAGCCGCGCTCATGGCGTGCCTGCTCCCTACATTGCTGCTGCCCACGCCCAGCCTCGCCCAAATCAAAGCCGACCCCCGCGCACCCGGCACCCAGCAGCCTACCGTGCTCACCACGTCCAACGGCGCACCGCAGATCAACGTCCAAACCCCCAGCGCGGCAGGTGTCAGCCGTAATGTCTACAGCCAGTTTGATGTGCAAAGCAATGGCGCGGTCTTGAACAACAGCCGCACCGGTACGGCCAGTGGTGTGGGCGGCTACGTACAAGCCAACCCCTGGATGGCCCAGGGCACGGCCCGCGTCATCTTGAACGAAGTCAACTCCACCGCTGCCAGCCAACTCCAGGGCCCTGTCGAAGTGGCCGGCGACCGCGCGGAAGTCATCATCGCCAACCCCGCCGGCATTGCTGTCAACGGCGGCAGCTTCATCAATGCTAGTGCGGTCACCCTGACCACTGGTACTGCCGTCGTCAACGCTGGCAACCTGGACGGCTACAGGGTACAAGGCGGCATGGTCAGCGTGTCGGGCCAAGGGCTCGACACCAGTGGAGCCGACTACACCAGCATCCTGGCGCGCGCCGTGCAAGTCAACGCCGGCATCTGGGCCAAAGACCTACGCGTGGGCACGGGTGCCAACAGCTTGAGCGCCAGTGGCGTAAGCAGCGGTGCAGCCAGTGGTGCTGCCCCCGTAAAGGTCACGCTCCAAGCCAACAGCGTGGATGCTGCACCAACCTATGCACTGGACGTCTCGGCCCTGGGCGGCATGTACGCCGGCAAGATCTATCTGGTGGGCACTGACGCGGGCGTAGGGATCCGCAACAGCGGCTACATCGGTGCCACATCTGGCGATGTCACCATCAGCCACAACGGCTGGCTCAGCAACGGCGGCTCCATCGTCGCCGCTGGCAACACCAGTATTGCCACCCAAGGCAGCCAAACCCACAGTGGTGTAACAGGGGCCCAAGGCCAACTCAGCCTTGCCGCATCCGGCTCAGGTGCCAGCATCACCAGCACCGACAAGTCCTTGCTGGTCGCCGGATTAAAGTCCGATGGGACCCTGACCGGCACATCCAGCGCCACCGTCAGCGCATCACAAGGTGTCTCCGTGGGCGGCAAACTCATTGCCTCGGGCAACCTGCAAGTCGATGGTGCGGCAGTCAATGTGAGCGGTGCACAAATCCAGGCCGACAGCGCCAGCATCCAGGCTACCGGTAGCAATCAAAACCTGGACGCAGCCAATGCCACCATCAATATCGCCAAGACGCTGAACCTCTCCACCACCCAAACCCTGCACACCGAGGGTGCCAATATTGTTGCCCGTACCCTCCAAATTGGCGCACACGACCTCGTCAACACTGGCGGCACCCTGGGCCAAAGTGGAACGGACGACCTGAACATCAACCTTGCTGGCAAGCTCGACAATGACAACGGCCATATCGCTGGGGGCGGCAAGGTGAACCTGTCGGCCAGCACCCTCAGCAATGCCGACAAAGCCAGTGTCTACGGCGCAGGCAGCGTGACTGTGACCGCTGGGCAACTGAGCAACAGCGGAAGCGTGTACGCCGGTGGAGACCTGACTCTACAGGTTGGCACCACCTTGGACAACACGGCTGCTAACCCACGCTCCGGTGGCCTGCTGGCCTCGGGCGGCAACACCACCATCACCGCCAACAGCGTGAACAATGGCAGTGGCGCCAACATCATCGCCGGCATGCAAAGCGATGGCAAGCTCGTGGCCAACTCAGGCG
>CAYXWW010000324.1:0-2967 GCA_964468905.1 uncultured Rhodoferax sp.
CAGAGTCCTTGTGCTTTTTCTCGATCATCCGGCTGGTCATGTCGAGCGGTTCGGGCGCCACGGTGTCTTGGCGCGCCAGTGCCCCATCCAATAGGTCGACTTGCGGCAGCTTGCTATCGGGCATCTCGGTGAACAGGGGCTTCTGGCGCTCTTTGGCCACGCGCTCGCTGCGCGGCAGGTCCATGATGACAGGCTCAATGGCGATGGGTTGCGGGTGGTGCTCGACCGTCTCTTCCCGCTCTTCGAGCAAAATTTCCTCGCGTTGGCGCATGGCTTGTTCGCCCAACTCACGGTCCTGTGCCAATTCACGTTGCTGTTTGCGCGACTGCACCAGGGAATCGATCCAGCCGCCTATGCGCTCGGCCACCTGCATCCAGGAAAAACCGAACACCAAGGCCGCACCAATAACACCCAACGAGATGGAAACCAGCCCTGATCCTGCAAAGCCAAGCCAACGCACACTCAAAGGCCCCAGCCAATACCCAAAAGCACCTCCACTGTGATCGGGCAAACGGGGCTCCAGGCTGTACATCCTCGCCCATTCCAGGGTGGTGCTGGCATACAGGAGCAAGGCAAGGCCAATCCAAAACACCAGCCTGGCCGGCGCAGCACGATGCGCAACCTCTCCGCGCAATCGGTTGGCCAGCAATGACAGCCACAGTCTGACGCCCACGGCAACACACCACCAGGCTGAAAAGCCCATCAAGTAGTAGCTCACATCGGCAATCCACGCACCCAGGCGCCCCACCCGATTGGCCAACGGCAGCCCCGCACCCGAGGTGGACCAAGCCGCGTCTTGCTGTGAATAGCTGAGTAATGCGCTGGACCACAGCACGAGCACGACAAAGCCAACAATCAACGCGATTTCGTTGGCAAAACGCCCCATTCCCGTGGCGGCAGGAGCCGGCGCAGAACCGGATGAATGGAGGGTATGGAGGGAATAGGTCATGAAATATGCAAACTGTCTGGGCAAGCTTACCGTGGCTGTGTACGGCGTTCGATCACGCGAACACAGCCATTGTCCAACACTTGGATAAAACCTTGTTCTTCAAAGTCACGCATAACCCGGCTCACCATCTCCCGGGAAGCCCCCACCATTTTGGCGATGTCTTGTCGCGAAACTTTTTCACGGATCATGCGGTTGCCAGCCTCGTCCATCACCGCCGCGTCCAGCAAAACTTTAGCCACGCGACCGTATACCCCGACCAAGGCCAAAGAACTGATGTTTTCACTGGCCTTGCGCAGGCGTTGCACCAGGCCACGCATGACTGCGTGCGCCATTTCTGCATTTTCTGCCAGGCAATGCAAAAAGCTGTCGCGCCCCAGCACCAGCACATCGACCTGCTGTTCGGCAACCACGGTGGCAGAGTGGGGTTCGTTGTCAATCAGGCTCATTTCCCCCACATAGTCGCCCGACTGCAGCGTCGCCAAAATTACTTCGCGCCCCTTGTTGTCGGTCATCACGACACGGGTCCGGCCGGACAGAACAATGAAGAGCGCGTTACTCATCTTGCCCTGCTCTACCAATATTTCGCCGCGTTTGAACCGTTTTTTGGCGACGGTCGACGCCAATACCTCGGCCTGCGGCTGCGTCAGCGTGGCAAACAACGGAACCCTGCGCATCAAATCCAGATTACTCAGCATTGACATTCATCACGCTCCGGGAAATTGAGTTTCGTGCTTCTTACAATTGAGGGTGCATTGAAATGGCCCGTACTGCCCCGAACTGTACACGGCCCCGCCCCCATTAGACGCAAGTAAAGGTTTTCCCCATGTCCGATCCCAAACACGCCAAAGTCCTGATCCTGGGCTCTGGCCCCGCAGGCTACACCGCTGCTGTATACGCCGCGCGCGCCAACCTCAACCCGGTCTTGGTGACCGGTATGGCCCAAGGCGGTCAGCTCATGACCACTACGGAAGTCGACAACTGGCCCGCCGACGTGCATGGCGTACAAGGCCCTGAACTCATGCAGCGTTTTCTGGACCACGCTGAGCGCTTCAAGACCGAGATATTGTTTGACCACATCAGCTCCGTCGATCTGAGCAAGCGCCCATTTACCCTGACAGGCGACAAAACCTACACCTGTGACGCGCTGATCATTGCAACGGGTGCATCGGCCAAATACCTGGGTCTGCCCAGCGAGACAGCATTCATGGGAAAGGGCGTATCGGGCTGTGCCACTTGTGACGGATTTTTCTACCGCGACCAAATTTGTTGCGTCGTGGGCGGCGGCAATACCGCTGTGGAAGAGGCACTGTACTTATCCAATATTGCAAGCAAAGTCTACCTGGTACACCGCCGTGACAAGTTCAAGGCTGAACCGATTCTGGTAGACAAACTGATGGAAAAAGTTGCGGCAGGCAAAATCGAACTCAAAACCTTCCGCACATTGGACGAAGTGCTAGGCGACGCGACGGGCGTGACCGGTATCCGCGTGCGCAGCACCAAGGACAACACCACCGAAGACATCACCCTGTCTGGCTGCTTTATTGCCATCGGCCACGCCCCCAATACCGACATTTTTCAGGGACAACTGGAAATGGCTGGCGGTTACATCGTCACCCAAGGCGGCTTGAAAGGGTTTGCAACGCAAACATCCGTACCAGGCGTTTTTGCGGCGGGTGACGTGCAAGACCACGTGTATCGCCAGGCAATTACCAGCGCCGGAACAGGTTGCATGGCCGCGCTGGATGCACAACGTTTCTTGGAACAGGAATAGTCATTTATCCCTCACGCTGATCGCTTCCCACATTACGCTTGCCCCCAAGGCGGAGTTTTGCACCAAGGAAACGAGCCGGCGTTGAAAATTGGCTATAATACGAGGCTTTGCTGATATCAGCCCGTGAGGGTTTGCGATCAATCCTGATTTTCAGGGCAAACACCGCTGGTTACCTGGCGGAGGGTTACCGCCACCCTTTTTCATTGGCGAGGTGAGGCTAGAGCGAGATCGGACGGTCAAGGTTTGG
>CAYXWW010000325.1:0-2963 GCA_964468905.1 uncultured Rhodoferax sp.
ATGCCGCGATCGACCACATGCGTGACTGGGCCCTGGGCACCAATGGCAAGTGGGTCACCATGGGCATCCCGTCAGATGGCCAATATGGCATCCCCAAAGACACCATGTTTGGATTTGCCGTGACCTGTGAAGGCGGCGAATACAAGCTGGTAGAAGGTTTGGATATTGATGCCTTCAGCCAGGAGTGCATCAACAAGACCTTGAAAGAGCTCCAAGACGAGCAAGCTGGCGTCGCACATCTGCTGTAATTTCAGCGTGGCCCATCCGCGTACAGTCCTTTTGGGTGCCCAGGGCGCAACAGGCATATTGCCGGTGTGCGACCACTACAGTGGTGTCGAAGCGCGGATGGTCAAAAGTCTCCAGCTCCAGCAGGAGATGTTGGAAGAGTTCGGCATGTGCGTGTTTGACGTCACGCTGGACTGCGAAGATGGTGCCCCTGTAGGGGGCGAAGCTGACCAGGCAAATATGGTCGTAGCCCTCGCGAATAGTGCACAGGTAGCTCCTGATTTCATAGCAGCAGGATTGCAGCGTCGCATCGGAGCCCGCATCCATGCAGTGGGTCACCCGTCATTCGCCGCAGATGTAGAAACCATCGTGGGTGGTGCAGCCCAGTCGCTTAGCTACATCATGGTGCCCAAGGTCGAGTCGTTGGTCGATGTGGAAGCGGCAGTCGCTGCCATTGATGCGGCAGTGCGTCCGGGTCAACGCGCTGAAGCAATGCCGATTCATGTGTTGATTGAGTCCCCTGCAGCAGCCCACCGCGTGTTTGAAATCGCTGCCCATCCTCGGGTGCAATCGTTGAGCTTTGGGTTGATGGACTTTGTATCGTCCCACGCCGGAGCGATTCCGCACACTGCAATGGGTGTGCGGGCGGCAAACGACGATGTGACCTGGGATCAATTTCACCACCCTTTGGTCGTTCGGGCGAAGCTCGATATCGCCAGCGCATGCCATGCATCAGGCAAAGTCCCGTCACATTGCGTGGTGACCGAGTTGCGCGATACTGCGGTCGTTCAACGTGCGGCAAAATTCGCTGCCAACGCTTTGGGTTACACCCGCATGTGGAGCATTCATCCCGGACAAATTCGCCCCATCCTGGAGGCTTTTGCGCCCTCGGATAGTGACATTGAAATGGCGGCACGCATTGTGGAAGCTGCCAGCGCAGCTGAATGGGCGCCGATTGCGGTTGGCGGCACGCTGCACGATCGTGCCAGTTTTCGGTATTTTTGGCAGGTACTGGAGCGTGCGCACCAAACTGGCCGGTCCATGCCACACTCTGTGCAGGTTTTCTTTCCGTCCAGGGTTCATTAAGGTAAAGAGGTTATTCCATGAAAAAACATCTGATCTGCGGTTTGTTGCTGCCGCTGGCAATGTGCCTGTCGGTGCAGGCGGCTGAAACGGGCAAGACCGCGCCCAAGGCCGCCCGGTCACCTGCCAAGGCTGCAGCGCGTGCAACTGCGGAGCCCATAGCTCTGGCGCCAGTGGTGTTGTCACCCGAGCAAGAAGCCATCGCCAAACGGGTGTTGGTTGGCAAGATTCAATGTGAGTTAGCGGTAGGGGTTACCTTGACACCTGACGCGCATTCCGTGGGACGCTTCTTGCTAGAGATAGGTCATAAGCGCTTTGTGATGGAGCCCGTTGTAACCAGCACCGGTGCCGTGCGTCTGGAAGACGCGGCCTCCGGTGCGGTGTGGATACAACTGGCCAATAAGTCCATGTTGATGAATCAGAAAGAGGGCAAGCGATTGGCCGATGACTGCATGAACCCTGACCAACTGGTGGTCGCGCAGGCTCTGGAACGCAACCCTGCGCCGAGTCTGCTAGATGCACCAAAGGCCGCATTGGTGCCCACGGGGCCGCGTGGTGGTGTGCAGGAGATGACGCCAAACGCTAGAAAATAGATAGCAAGGTATGCCCTGTTTACGAGGGCTAGAGATATTTTTATTGTTTAAGAAGGAGTCGTACCATGTTGAAAGCTTACCGTGACCATGTGGCTGAACGCGCCGCTTTGGGCATTCCCCCGCTGCCTTTGTCTGCCAAACAGACGGGTGAAGTCATTGAGCTTCTGAAGGCCCCCCCCAGCGGTGAAGAGGCCTTTCTGGTGGACCTGATTACCCACCGCGTGCCAGCGGGTGTCGATGACGCAGCCAAGGTCAAAGCAAGCTACTTGGCAGCGGTTGCCCACGGCACGGAAAAGTGCAGCTTGATTAGCCGCGCCCGCGCCACGGAGCTGTTGGGCACCATGCTGGGTGGCTACAACATCAGCCCCTTGGTTGATTTGCTCGATGATGCTGCAGTTGCCGCAGAAGCAGCAGCTGGGTTGAAGAAAACGCTGTTGATGTTTGACCAGTTCCACGACGTCAAGGAAAAGGCCGACAAGGGCAACGCATTTGCCAAGGCTGTGCTGCAGAGCTGGGCTGATGCCGAATGGTTTACCAGCCGCCCTGAGGTGCCACAAAGCATCACGCTAACCGTTTTTAAAGTCGCCGGCGAAATCAATACTGATGATTTGTCGCCCGCACCCGACGCCTTTAGCCGCCCCGACATCCCAATGCACGCGCTGGCCATGCACAAGAATGCGCGCCCCGGCATCGTTCCCGAAGAGGACGGCAAGCGTGGTCCGGTCAAATTCATTGACAGCCTGAAGGCTAAGGGCAATTTAGTGGCCTATGTGGGTGACGTAGTGGGTACCGGTTCAAGCCGCAAGTCCGCAACCAACTCGGTACTGTGGTTCACCGGCGAAGACATTCCATTTGTGCCGAACAAGCGCTTTGGTGGCGTCTGTTTGGGCAGCAAAATTGCCCCGATTTTCTACAACACCATGGAAGATTCAGGCGCGTTGCCGATTGAGCTGGATGTGAGCCAGATGAACATGGGCGACGTCGTTGAACTGCGTCCCTACGATGGCAAGGCATTCAAAGACGGTAAGGTGATTGCGGAGTTCAAGGTCAAGAGCGACGTGC
>CAYXWW010000326.1:0-2953 GCA_964468905.1 uncultured Rhodoferax sp.
GCAACAACACGATGCCAGTTACCGGCTGTTCGTCGACTTCTGCTTGTTCGATTACGCCAACTAGCGCATTCGGGTTCAACCTGGGTTGGACTGGCTATGGCGTGAACATCAAGGGTGCATTCCAGCAAGCTAACAACAGCGTTGCTGCTGACACGCTTGGCCTGGGCGCTAACCAAATCGGCGATTACACCAGCTACCTAGTTGGTGCTATCTACACCGGCCTGCCAAACTTGAAGGCAAGCACTGTATACGTTCGTAACACCCTGGGTACTAATGGTGCAAACTTCCTGACCACTGGTGGTGCAGGCAAGATCAGCAACAACCAGCTGTTTGCGGGTGTTTCGTACCGCATGGGCAACTGGGAACCTGCTGTTTCGGCTACCTGGTCGAGCGACATGGACGGTTCGAGCGTTCAACAACTGGGTTCGCGTCAGTGGACCGCCCGTGTAGGTTACTACCTGAGCAAGCGTACTCAAGTTTACGGCAACCTGTCGAACCTGAACAACTCTGCTAACCAAGGTTACCAATTCGGTGCTCAGACAAGTGCTCTGGGTTCACCAACTAATGGTTCCCTGGGTGGCAACCTGTTCACCTATGGTATGGGTATGCGTACCAACTTCTAATCTGACTTAGGTCTGTTTAGAGTTAAAGCGGGCACTTCGGTGCCCGTTTTTTTATGGGGTCAAGTGATGTTCAAATCAAATCTGTTTTTGCTTGGTAAGTCTACCTGCATGGTGCTATCGGTCTGTTCGCTTACTGGTTGCATTGCCACGTCAGGGCAAGGTGCGACCATGGATGAGTACGACCCAAGAAACAATATTCCGCTGCTTCCTGCAGCTACGAAATCGCAGGTTAAGCCCTCGGTTAATTCCCAGCAAAGTTTTGTTGTGGCTCCTGTAGCTAAGCCGCCATTGAGTCAAGCGCAAAAGCTTCGCGAGCTAAAGATGCTCAGAGATGAGGGGGTTTTGACTCAGAAAGAGTATGAAGTTAAAAAAACCGAGCTTCTCAAAAGTTTCTAGTTGCATAAAACGCTGATCGTTCAGTGGCAATGAATCTTGTGTGACTTGTTAGAATGTGCACATGAATACACAACAGGCATTGCAGCTGGCGTTTCAGCATTTGAATGGCGGTAATTTAGGGGCTGCAGCCCAGTTATTTAATAACGTGCTGCATCAGGATCCGCAGAACTTTGCCGCGTTGAATGGCCGAGGCTTTGTGGCGCTTCAACAGAATGCTTTGCCGCAAGCGCAAGCCGATTTACAGGCGTCCTTATCGATCAACCCTAAACAACCCTTCGCGCACAAGATGCTGGGTATTGTGTTGGGAGCGATGGGAGAGTTTGATGGGGCCATGCAGGCCTTTGCTGCTGCGTTATCGCTAGACGCCAAAGACCCGGAAGTGTATTTCAATCGAGCCAACTTCCGTTTTCAGTCAGCGCAGGTGCAAGAAGCGCTGGCTGATCTGGATATGGCGATCAAGCTCAAAGGCTCGTATCTGGAAGCACGCTCGAATCGCGCCAATTTACTGATTCAGCTAGGTGAGTTTGCCCGTGCTGAAAAAGATCTGGATTATCTGGTGGCTAAAGTTAGCAACAATCCGGATCTCTGGGTAGCTTTGGGTTTGGCCCGTTATAAAGTAGGCAAGTATCAAGGTGCCATGCAGTGTAACGAGCGGGCATTGCGTTTAGTGCCTAATCACCCCGACGCGCTGCTCAATAGTTCTAGCGCTATGCATGATCAAAGTGAGTATCCGGCAGCTCTGGCCTGGGCAGATAAAGCCATTGCCGCGACCCCGCAACGTGCTGAAGCGCATTACGCCAGAGCGCAGGCGCTGATGGGCATGCATAGGTTTGAAGAGGCCGTAGCGGCCTACACGCGTGCGATCGAGCTAAACCCTAGCTATGCAGAAGCCTGGATGGGTCGCGGTTTAACGAAGTCCCGATTGCGCGACCTTGCTGGTGCTGCGCTGGATTATGACCAGGCCATTGCCCTACGACCCACCTACGACGAAGCTTTTTTTAATCGTGGGCATGTGTATCTTGAGCACCACGATTTTGCCAAAGGCTGGGTGGATTATGAGCACCGGTTTGGTATGCAATCCCTCGGGATTGTAAATCTGCCGAATATTCCTGTGTGGCAGGGTGAACCCTTGTCTGTTGTTGGCAAATTACTCGTGCGCGGTGAGCAGGGCTTGGGTGACCAGATTATTTTTGCGTCGGTCTTGCCAGAGCTATTGAAGCTTGTTCCTCAGATATGTTTGCAACTAGAGCCGCGTTTGGTGCCCTTGTTCCAACGGTCTTTCCCTGAGGTTGAGGTGATGAGCCGGGATAACAAGCCGCCGGTTGATGTGGCGGCGCAAATTTGCGTCGGCAGTTTGCCGCAGTACTTCCGCAAGGATGTGGCTGCCTTTGCGGGTGCGACGATGCCTTATCTGAAGGCAGATGCAGACAAGACGGCGTCATTCCGCAAGGCGTTGGCACCGAATGGCGAACGCATTATCGGCTTGAACTGGCGCAGCTTCCGCAACAAATACGCGAATGAAAAGTCGATGGGTCTGCTGGATATGGCGCCCTTCTTTAATCTGCCGGGTTGTACGGTGGTGAATCTGCAATATGGTGATGTGAAAGACGAAGTCCGTGCTGCCGAGGCCGCAGGCCTGCTCTTTAACAAGGCTGTGAGCATTGACCTGACCAAAGACATTGATGGGGTCGCCAGTCTGGTGGATGCCTGTGATGTTCTGGTGAGCACTAGTAACACTACGGTGCATATTGCCGGGGCGTTGGGCAAGCCGGTGCTACTGATGTTGCCGTATCGCTCGGGTAAGCTCTGGTACTGGTCTGAAGCCAAGGGTGAGGGCTCGTTGTGGTATCCGAGTATCCGAACTTTCCATCAGGGTGCGCAGGGTGATTGGGCGAGTACAATTAACGCTGTTAAAGAAGCTCTGGTTGAGAAGG
>CAYXWW010000327.1:0-2854 GCA_964468905.1 uncultured Rhodoferax sp.
CCGTGCCAGTGCACGCTGGTGTGCTCGGGTAGCTTATTGGTGACGAACACGCGCACCTGGTCCCCTTCCACCACTTCAATAGTGGGGCCAGGTGACTGGCCGTTGTAGCCCCACAAGTGGGCCTTGAAGCCGGGGGCCATTTCGCGCAACACGGGCTCGGCCACCAAGTGGAATTCCTTCACGCCATTGCGCATGCGCCAGGGCAGGGTCCAGCCATTGAGTGTGACGACCGGGTTGTAAGGGCGGCCATTGGTCGGCGCCAGCGGGGGCATGGTGTCGGGGGTGGTTTGCAGCACAGGCTCGGGCAGTGCGGCCATGGCCACCTTGCTGACCGAAGCGGCCAACACTGCACCGGTGAGGGCACCCGCACCGCCTAAAAAATTGCGTCTATTGTTCATGGTGATCAGGGTGTGTTGGTTGACTGAAGTTTGCCGAGCAGGGTGGTGGAGAGGGCCACATCAGCCAGCCAGAATTGTTGTTCCGCATTGATGGCGGCGATGACGCTAGATATTTGCTCGCGTGTCTCGGCAATCAGCTCAAACACACCGATGATCATGCCGTTGTAGCGCAGCAGGTTTTCTTGGGCCATGGTTTTGCGCAGCGGCACGATCTCGTCCTGGTGGTGGCGCGCGATGTCATATGCGGAGGCAGTGCGGTAGGCTGAATAGTTTTCGCGCAATTGCGATGCGGCGGTGCGCACCACGCTGTCGTACCGGTTGGCAGCAGCCAGTGTCTGCGCATCCATAGCGTGGCGCTGTGCGCCTCCCCAGTCAAAAACAGGTAGGCGGATGGCTAGTGCGTAGCCCTTGCGGTCTGAGGTCTGGCCGCTGGCCTGGTCTGTCACAGTGTCGCTGCGCAGGCCTAATTCAACATCGGCAATGGTGTGCAGGAAACTGATGCCTTGTTCCTTGCCAGCGCCTTCCAGTTGCAGGCGGGCCTGTTGCACGTCTAACCGCTGCTGCATGGCGGTGCTGGCAATAGTGCCCGCAGGGCGGGGTTCGGCTGGCAGGTCAGGCAAGCGTTCGGGCAGCTTGAGCGCTGTGGCCTGCGCGGTGTCCAGCCCTAGCTGGCGCACCAGGTCCTCCCGCGCGGCGGTGGCTGCGTGGCGGGCCAGAGCCAGTTGTGCCACGGCGTCGGCGTAAAAGGCCTGTTGGCGGGCCCGCTGCAGCTTGTTGAAGTTGCCTGCCTGCTGCATGCGTGTGGCAAGTTCCGCACTGGCTTGTGCCGCGTTGTGAACTTGCTCGGCATACTGGGCCGATTGCTCAGCCGCCACGGCCCGCACCCACGCCATACGCACCTGCGCCACGCTGTCGACCACTGCACTGCCCAATTGAAGCGTGGCTTGCGCCTGCTGGCTGCGGGCAATGTCCTGCCGTTTGGGCAGGGTCAGCAGGTCTAGCAACCCGATGGACAAGGACCGGCTCAATTCAACCTCATCAAGGCGTTTGGTGCGCTCAAAGGTAAACAAGGGGTTTGCAAGGCGGGCGGATTGGTCCATCACCGCCATGTCTGCCCAGCTTTGTGCCAGCAACGTCTGCACAGCAGGGTTATTGGCCAGGGCAAGTTCTACAGCATCTTGCATGGACAAGGGTTGGGCCAACAACTGCGCGCTGCGTGCGGCACTGGCCTGACGCAGGGCGTCAGACTGGCGCAACTCGACCGATGCAGGGACAAAGCCCTGGCTGGACAGACGCGCCTTATCCAAAGCGCCATCAAATGGAACAGAGGCGCAGCCGGAAAGCGCCAGCGCGTAAAGCGTGGTCGCGGCGAGCCGGTGCCGGGGTGAGGCAGAAAAACGGTGGATCATGAAATCCTCGTACATCAATGAAAGAGAAGCCAATGGCCAGCATGATGGCCGGTGGCGGACAAACCTAAACAACTGTAGCCCGCAGCGCGAGCGACAGCTTGACGCGTATCAAGCGCGTGGTGGTTTGTCTGGGACGGTGGCAGGGCGCAGTTGAATGCGCACCGTGGGCTCAGCCCCAATCCACAGGGGTACGGGTTCTGCGGCAGGTTGTTGCCAAGTGCCGGTGATGGCCGCACCATGGCAGCACGCGGCGCATATGCTGCAGGTGTGGGCGCCATCATGACCGCCATGCGGTGCGGTTGCGTCTGCGGGGTCACTGGCATGGTGGTGCGCCGAGTGGTCGTGTGGAGTGGCTGCGTGAGTACTGGGTGCAACCTGGCCGCAAAACAGCATGGACGCGGCTGCATAGCCTTGCAAGGGGAGGGCAGTCAACAGCAGCCAAGCCAGCAAAAAGCGCAATCGGAGCATCGTGAAGGCATTCTATGCCCGTGGGTCGGCTGGCCGGTCATCGGGGCGGGTAAAATCTACAGGCTTTGTCCCAGCGCCCATTCAGCGCGTTGAAGACGATTTGAAATTTCACCCTTCAGCCCATTTTTCCAGGCCACCCCAGTGACTCTGCACATCACCCAATTTGAGGGCAGCAATGCCCTGAGCAGCTTTCGCGTTCAACAGCTCCTGCCCTCACTGCAGGCTGTTCATGAAAAAATAGCATCGGTTTCCGCACGATTTGTCCATTTGGTGGCCAGCGATGCAGCCCCTGATGCCGCACTGAGCACCCAACTGGCCGCCTTGCTGACCTATGGCGACCCGTACACCGGCCCCACCGATGGCCCGCTGATTGTGGTGTCGCCCCGTCTGGGAACCGTGTCGCCCTGGGCGTCCAAGGCTACGGATATTGCGCACAACTGCGGCCTGGCCGTGCACCGTATAGAGCGGCTGATCGAATACCGCCTGACCCTGAAAAACGGATTGCTCAGCAAAACGGAATTGAGCGCTGAGCAACTGCAGCAAGTGGCAGCCTTGTTGCACGACCGCATGACTGAGAGC
>CAYXWW010000328.1:0-2845 GCA_964468905.1 uncultured Rhodoferax sp.
CGCATGCCTTGTGCGCCTTGGGCGTCTTTGATGGAAATGGTCATAACTCAGATTATCCCATTCGTTGCAAAACCACCGTGCTTTGGTAGCGAACCGGTAGCGACCCAACGTTTTTCAGAGGTATGCGCGTTGCTGAGGCTCGAATCGCGAAAGGAGGTTTGATGGCTAGGTACATCATGGGTAGGTTTATTAGTGAAGTTGCACTTCAAATTATTCATTTGAAACAATGAATGAAATTTATATGAATACTTTTGTAAACTAAATGATCTATCCACTAAAGAGAGTTCAAAGATGGGCAATGTCAACGTATTGGTCATCTCTAAAGGTGAAGTCAAAGAAATTGAACTGTTTGCAAAAGGTGGGGCGACTGCTCAGATCACCGCCATGCCCCAGAGTCAGATCGCAGTTCATCTGGATTCACAGAATGGCAAAAAGCGCGTACTGAAAAAGGCCGGTGACAACTTACTGATTGAAGTAGATGGAGAGCCATGGCTTGAAGTGGCGGATTTTTATCGCGTTGAAGGAGCCAGCATCAGTTTGAACGGTTCGACGTACAGCGAACAGGACGGGCTGACGCAGACAGAGTCGGGCGTTGTTGCCACGCAAGAGGCTTTGGCTGCAACAGCAGCTTCTGATTTCGCAGCCATGTTGGGTCCGGCCGCGTCCCATGCGTGGGTTTATGTTGGCGTCGGACTCGCCGCAGCGGCAGGTGGTGGCGGTGGAACTGTTGGTACCAGTAGCGCTAGTGGTACTGGTTCATCAACTGGTACACGGGATAGTGTTTCAGTGTTGCTCAGTCCAAAGCTTGAATTGCATGCTGACACGGGCTCTAACAGTAACGACGGCATCACCAGCGACAGCAGGGTGATGGTGAGTGGTTTGGAGGACGGGGTGATTTGGCAATACAGCACCAACAGCGGCATTGATTGGGTACTGGGTACGGGTAACAGCTTCAGCCTAGCTTCGAAAAAGTATGACGTTGGTGCGATACAGGTCAAACAGACTCGCAGCAACGTGACCTCTAGCGTCGGATTGCTGGATTTGGCGGTGGAGGTCGACGACAAAGCCCCCACTTCAACCATCAAGGGCTTTGATAAATATGGCAATACAGAGGATGGCAGCATTGAAAGTTCACTAACCGACATCGTTGGCACGGGCATGACCGACGTGTCCATGTCTTCTGCCTTGCTTGAAGGCACCACCGAAGCCTACGCCATCGTGTCATTGCGCATCGCTGGGCAAGCCCTGACCGTTTCAGCAAATGCTTCAGGCTATTGGTCTTACCGCCTCACAGACACCGACTTTGCCAAGGTGGGCTATGGCGCAGAAACCATCACCGTTACGGGCGCTACTGACAGAGCAGGCAATGCCAGTTCGGTGCAAGTGACGCGTGATGTCACATTTAACGCCGTAGCTGACACCACGAGCCATGAAGCGTCGGGTTACGGCAGCGACTATGTAGATGCCTTGGTGCGCGGCGGCACGGGCTGGAAGGGCACGACCATCACCTACTCCTTTGCGCCAGGCACAACCGGCAGCACAGAGTGGACGGCTACAGAAAAGCAGGCATTTGTGGATGCTTGCCGAACCTATGAAAACGTCTGTAACCTGCATTTTGTGGAAGGCGCTTATTACGCCGACGACTTCAGCGCAACCAACATCGTGTTGAATAAAGTACCCAGCAGTACTTGGACCAATCAACCCGGATACGTCACCTTGGCAGATTTCAATTTCCCAAGCGACGACTACAACTACAACCATGGCGCACTACAAGGGCGCTTCAATTATGAGCACATCTCCTGGAGCAACTTAACGCCCGGAAGCCTTGGCTTCACCACCATCATTCATGAGTTGGGGCATGGTTTGGGGTTGGACCATCCGTTTGATGGCAACACGCAGTTTCCTGGCGTGTCACGCAACGACTCGCAAGCCACGGGAAGCTACAACCTCAATCAAGGCATTTGGACCATCATGGCTTACAAATTTGGCTGGGACGGTTCACCCCCAAGCCTTGGCTACGCCTCGGGGTATAGCAAAACACCCATGACCTTCGACATTGCCGCCATGCAAGCCATCTACGGTGCTAACACCAGCTACAAAACTGGCAACGACACCTACAACCTGGCTACAACCGAAGTCAGCGGCACGGGCTGGGAATGTATCTGGGACGCGGGCGGCACCGACACCATCAGCAATGCTGGCTCTGGCACAGGTTGTTACATCAACCTCAATGCCTACCCCAAAACGGGTGGCGTCGCGAGCGAGGGCTATGTCTCTTACAACTATTCTTCTGGAACGAGCACGCCCTCACTCAACACCGCGGGCGGCTTCACCATCGCCGATGGGGCCATCATCGAAAACGCCATCGGCGGCAACGGTGCTGACACACTGACGGGGAATAGGGTGAGCAATACCTTCACGGGTAACGGGGGCGCAGATAAATTTGTCTTCAATACCGCGTTGGGCGCATCCAACATTGATACCCTCACTGACTTCAGTGTGGGCAGCGACCAGATTCAGCTCGACGATGCCATCTTCACCTCGCTGCTTGGGTCAACCACAGTGGCCAGTAGCCGGTTTCGCTCGGGCGCTGGCATCACCGCCGCGGCCGATGCCGACGACTACCTGATCTACAACACCACCACTGGCGCGATTTATTACGATCAAGATGGGGTAGCAACTGCTTATGCAGCAGTTGAGTTTGCCATTCTGCAAACCAAACCCACGAATGTCACAGCCGCCCAATTCGTCGTGATTTGATCCGATTGTGTACAAGTTGGCCTTGAGGGGCACGTAAAATCTAGCCTTTGCCGACCAGCCCCAGTCAGCGGCCCGGCTCGATTCG
>CAYXWW010000329.1:0-2845 GCA_964468905.1 uncultured Rhodoferax sp.
AAGAACCTGAACAGCTTCAAGTTCATGCAGCAGGCCATTGACTATGAAATTCGCTGGCAGATAGAGCAGATTGAAGATGGCCACGCGATCGAGCAAGCCACCGTGCTGTTCAACCCGGACACCGGCGAGACCCGTGCCATGCGCACCAAAGAGGATGCCGCAGACTACCGCTACTTCCCCGACCCGGATTTGCCACCGCTATGTATTTCAGAGCAATGGATTGAGGAAGTACGCGGGCTCATGCCACCTTTGCCACGTGCTGTTGCAGAGAGATACGTACGCGAATATGGCCTGTCCGAATACGACGCGACCGCATTGACGCAGAACAAATCGACGATGATTTATTTTCAGCAAGTTGTCGGCCAAAGCCCACCGGTACAGCCAAAACTTGCGGCCAACTGGATCATGGGCGATGTTTCACGGCGACTCAATATGGAAGACATTTCTATCGACCAATGTCCGGTTGGGGCTAGCACTTTGGCAACACTGATACATCGCATTGTGGGCAACATCATCTCCAACAGCGCGGCAAAGCAGGTGTTCGAAGCGCTCTGGTCGGGCGAAGGCTCTGATGTAGACGCCATCATCGATGCCAAGGGCCTCAAACAAATGAACGACTCCGGCGCCTTAGAAGCCATAGTCGACGAAGTCATCGCCGCCAACGCCAAGAACGTCTCCGAGTTCAAGGCCGGCAACGAGAAAGCACTCAACGCCCTGGTCGGTCAGATCATGAAAGCCAGCAAGGGCAAGGCCAACCCGCAGCAGGTGAACGACCTGCTGCGCAGCAAGCTGGCGTAAGAAGCAACGCGGGGCCTAGACGCCTAGCGCTTAGCCCACAGCTGCGCCAAACGTACCGCCTCGTCGTCAAACCGTACGTTGACGCGGTTGATTTCGCCATCTTGCTCGCCCAGAAAGCGGCGCTGTGACGCCTGGCTCTGGGTGTTGTCATCCAACTGACGACGCAGATACGTGGGCGCTTTGGAGGGGTCTTTTTTGTAGAACTCCATCTCCGCATCAATTGCGATGCGCTGCTTGCCAAGTTCTTCCAGTCGGTTCTTGGCTGCTTGAATCACTACTGCAATTTGGGCCAATGCCTCTTTGCGCTCTTTGTCGTGTACTTCTTTGTTGGGGTAACGGGTGAGCAACGCGCGGTCGCGTCGCTTTTCGTCCGCGGTGCGGTTGCGTTCTTCCAGTTCACGCTTTTCTTTTTGTTCCGCTTCTACGCGTTCTTGGGCAGTCAATGTGGGGCCAACCTTGGCTTTAACAGTTCCGCTGGGGTTCAGGATTTTTTGTTCTCGGTCAGTGCACTCGGGGATAGGACGATCGGCAGTTAGCTTGCGTCCTTTGGCATCGACGCAGGTGTAGACACCGGGCGTGACCGATTGCGCCCACGCAAACCCCGTCAGGCTTACCAGTACTGCCACTCCACCAACCAGACACCATTGCTTTTTTACCATGTTCACCCTTGTTCAACGCCCTATTCGACACCTCGGTCCACGCCATACCGTGCGCGATAAGCCTGCACCTTTTGGTGCTCTTGGTCCATACCCGCGCCACTGCGACCAGACAGATAGTGCATCAAATCGCCCAGCTTCGCAATCGAACAAACCTGTAACCCCAACTGGCGTTGCACAAATTGCACCGCGCTGTAGGGGACATCCTGGCCATTTTCCACGGCCTTTTCCTCGCGGTCGAGGGCAATCAACACGGCATGTGGTTTAGCGCCGGCGGCCTCAATAATGGCAATGGACTCGCGTGTAGCCGTGCCTGCCGACATGACGTCGTCCACGATCAGCACGCGACCCTTGAGCGGCGCACCCACCAGTGTTCCGCCTTCGCCATGGTCCTTGGCTTCCTTGCGGTTGTAGGCAAAGGGCACGTTGCGCCCACGCCTGGCCAGCTCGACCGCCAAGGCAGCGCCCAACGGAATCCCTTTATAGGCAGGGCCAAAAACCATATCGAACTCAAAGCCGCTGGCCAAGAGCCGCTGGGCATAGAATTCAGCCAAACGCCCCAGTTTGGCCCCGTCGTCAAAAAGGCCCGCGTTGAAAAAGTACGGGCTCATCCTTCCTGCTTTGGTTTTGAACTCACCAAACCGCAGCACGCCGCACTCCACAGCAAACTGAACAAATTCCTGGGCCAATGGGTCGACGTTCGACATGAAAAATTCCTTGTTTAAGCTAACCAGTCTCAACCTCAACGGTATCCGTTCGGCCACCAGCAAAGGGCTGGAAGCCTGGATCGCCCAGGCACAACCGGATTGTATTTGCGTGCAAGAGGTCAAGGCCCAGGCACCTGATATAGCGGGCAAATTCGACCACTTGGCTGGTCTCAAGGGGTACTTCCACTTCGCCGAGAAAAAAGGCTATTCGGGTGTGGCGGTATACACCCGCCTGGAGCCAAGTGACGTAATCATCGGCTTTGATGGTGGCGAATTCGATGGGGAGGGCCGCTATGTGGAACTGCGCTTCGACACAGCGTCACGCAAGCATTCGATCATCAGCTCGTACTTTCCCAGCGGCTCGTCGGGTGAAGACCGGCAGCGCGCCAAATTCCGCTTTCTGGATCAGATGTACCCCCACCTGCAGGCGCTCAAATCGCAGCGTGAATTCATCTTGTGCGGCGACATCAACATTGCCCACCGCGAGGCCGATTTGAAGAACTGGCGCAGCAACCAAAAAAACAGCGGCTTCACACCCGAAGAACGCGCCTGGATAACCAAGCTGACCACGGATGGTGGCATCATTGATGTGTACCGCCAACTCGAACCTACAGCCACCGACACGTGCTACACCTGGTGGAGCAACCGGGGACAAGCCTATGCCAACAACGTGGGCTGGCGGCT
>CAYXWW010000330.1:0-2841 GCA_964468905.1 uncultured Rhodoferax sp.
ACTGCACTTCAAACGTGACCGGCTGGCCCGCCAGTGGATGGTTGAAGTCAAACTGCACATCCTGGTCTGGTGCCACTTGCAGCACCACACCGGCAAACTGGCCCTGGTTGTCGGGCGTGGGGAACTGCACCACATCACCCACAATGTATTGCTCCTGGGGGTCGCCCAGTGAATTGAGTTCCTTGCGCGCCAGCCACTGCTGCATGACAGGGTTGCGTTCACCAAAGGCAGCGCCTGCGGGCAGACTGAAGGTGCTGCGTGTGCCCTCTTCCATACCCATCAGGCAAGCCTCTACGGCGGGTGACAATTCGCCCGTGCCCAAGGTCAGCGTAGCCGGTGCGCCACCAAAGGTGTTGATGACATCTCCCGATGGCCCACTCAGGCGGTAATGCAAAGTGAGGAATGAACCTGGCTGTACGCAGGTTGGCGTTGCGGTCATATGTGTCCCTAGTAAACTGGCCTCTATTGTAGAAAACTAGCACCATGCACTCCACGACGCGACATTGCTCGCAGTATTCCACGCGATATTGCCGCTCACTGCCGCTGGCCACCATGGTCTTGTTTTTTGCCTGCATGGCTTGCAGCGCCTGGGCCCAGCCGTCCTATGAAGGCCGAATAGCTGCCTACGCCAAAAATGCAGCCCAGAACGCAGCAGCCGCGCGCGCGCACCCAGACAGAGAAAGACCTGGTGACCTACGCCAGCCAATCGCCACGCTACCGATTCCAGGCGTTTATAGAGCAAGGCGCTCAACGCTTTGCCCTAACCAATGGGGCCACACTGCACCTTAAGGCCGCGCCATTTCAGTGGGTTCTGCAGTTCAAGCCGGGTGAGTCGGAAGGGGTTGTCATGGGTGCCGCGTGGCAGCGTGCCTGGGTGGATGAAGTGCGCCGGAGCGACCTGCGCAACCCGCTGTTTCGCATTTATTCATCCATGGCAACCGCAGAGCCACCCGATCCAGAGTCCTATGAACTGTTTGTGGGCCGACCCTGTGCCAGCCGAGCACCATCCGGCGACCCGCAAGACATCTGCCCTGGCACCCATGTGGCCCTACAAATTGATGCGTCGGTGCGCAAGGACTTCCACACCCTGCGCCCAGGCAGCCACGAATATGTGCGTGAAGTGCGCAGCATTCGCGATGTTTCTGGCGACACGCCATCGCCCCCCAAACCCTTGCAAGACTTTGCTGGTAAAACCTTGTATGTGGTGATGGCAGAGACGATCGATGCCGGTGGCAAAATTGTCGACGGCCTGAACATGCACGATGGACTGCGATTGGTAAACCCGCGCTATATCACCTTGGTCTTTACCCGTTAAGCCATCTGCCGGCCACACTACTGCGTACATCCATTCCCCATTGCACATGGCCCTCAAAGACCTCCCCCCCGACGCCCGCCCGCGCGAAAAGCTGCTTTCCCGTGGCGCTGCCGCCTTGAGTGACGCCGAGCTACTGGCTATCCTCTTGCGCACCGGCATCCAGGGCAAGGGTGTGCTGCAAATGGCCGACGAGTTGCTTCACATCAAAAACAATAGCAGCTCACGCAATACGGACGAGGGCTTTGACGGCATTTCAGGGCTACTGCACGCCACCGCCGACGATTTGAAGCGTGTCAAGGGGCTGGGCCCCGCCAAACGTGCTGAGTTGGTCGCCGTGCTAGAGCTTGCCCGCCGCGCCATGGCACAGCAACTCAAAGAGCGCACAGTTTTTGCCGACCCCGAAACCATCAAACACTACCTGCAACTGCATCTGGCCGCCAAAGCGCACGAAGTGTTTGCTGTGATCTTTCTGGATGCGCAAAACCGGCTTCTGGCCATGGAAGAAATGTTTCGGGGGACGCTCACCCAAACATCGGTCTACCCGCGTGAAGTGGCCCTGCGCGCCCTGCACCACCAGGCCAGCGCCGTGGTGCTGGCGCACAACCACCCCAGCGGCACCGTACAGCCATCGCGCGCCGATGAAGCGCTGACGCAAACCCTGAAAGCTGCGTTGGCCTTGCTGGACGTGCGCGTGCTGGACCACATCATTGTGGGGCCGGGCCAGGCCTTGTCGATGGCCGAGAAAGGTCTGATGTGACCACACCCGCGTCCAAGTCGTCAGTGCAAAAGACCAAACCGCTGAAAGTGGCGTCGCTTGCAGATTTAAAGCAAGTAAAAAAGGAAATTGCCGCGCAAGCCGAGCGTGCAGCGCAGGCCGCCGCCCAGCAGGCGCTGGAAGCCAAACGCGCCCGCGAGCACCGCAGCCTGTTCCAAGCCGCCGTAGGTGCCGTCAAGCGCATGCCAGAGCCCGGCACTGCCAACCTCAAGCCCGCCGCACCCGCGCCCAAACCCATGCAACACGCCATTGACGAAGCGGCCGCGCTGCTGGAGTCCATGAGTGATGAATTTGACGTAACCACATTGCTGGACACGGATGAACACCTGAGCTTTCGCCGCCCCGGCGTGGGCCCAGACGTGGCGCAAAAATTACGCAAAGGCCAATGGGCCATTCAGCGCCAGATTGACCTGCACGGCCTGCGCAGCGACGATGCCCGCGAAGCACTGGGTGCTTTCATACGCGAGTCACACAAGCAGGGCATACGCTGCGTGCGCGTGGTCACTGGCAAGGGCCTTGGGTCACCCGGCAAAGCACCCGTGCTGAAGGACAAGGTGCACCGCTGGCTGGTGCAGCGCTCCGAAGTGGTTGCCTTTGTGCAGGCCCCCCGTGCGCATGGTGGCGCTGGGGCACTGGTGGTGCTGTTGCAGCCGCTTCGCTTGCCGTGATCTTGTTGCTATACAAAACATAGCTGCTCACGCACATTCCACGAGGGCTAGAGGCCAAATTGTCTGGCGGCTTCAAGTACAAA
>CAYXWW010000331.1:0-2824 GCA_964468905.1 uncultured Rhodoferax sp.
AGAAAATCGTTGCTCTAGCAGTTGCCGGTCTGTCGACCGCTGCTTTCGCACAAACAAACGTAACTATCTACGGTGTTGCTGACGTTTCGGGTCAGGGCATCAATGAGTCGAACGTAAAGGGTTCGTCGACAAATAACGGCGGCAATGTTTTTGCTCTGCAATCAAACAGCTCGCTGATCGGCTTCAAGGGTACTGAAGATCTGGGCAATGGCCTGAAGGCAATCTTCCAAGCTGAAACAGCACTCAACCTCGCAGGCCAAAGCTCGACAACCCAAGGTTCGCACCCTGGTGCAGTGAACT
Organism: uncultured Rhodoferax sp.; assembly: GCA_964468905.1. Taxonomy (GTDB): domain Bacteria; phylum Pseudomonadota; class Gammaproteobacteria; order Burkholderiales; family Burkholderiaceae_C; genus Allorhodoferax. The sequence goes on from CAYXWW010000331.1 coordinate 301, forward strand.
ACGGTGGTACTTCGGGTCTGTTCGGTGGTCAGCGTGATACGTTCGTTGGTCTGAACAGCAAGTACGGTACAGTTCTGGGCGGCTTCCTGTCGACTCCAATGCGTTCGTCGCTGACTTCGTTCGCTGTTGAACCTGGTGCTACTGGTTCGATGACGATTGAAAAGCAAATGACTGCAATGCGTTTTGGTGCTACCAACACAGCTTTTGCAACAGCTATCCGTGCAACAGCCGTTGCCTACGCAATGCCAACTCTGTATGGCTTTGATGCTTCGATCGCCTATACCGGTTCGAACAACAACGGTACGAGCAACACGACGTCGGTTACCGGTGCTTGTGGCACAGGCGAAGGCGTGTCGGCTTGTTCGGTTGGTCCACAAAGCGCCTGGGGTATGAACCTGGGTTGGACTGGCTACGGCGTGAACATCAAGGGTGCATTCCAGCAGAACAACAACAACATCACTCGTAGCGCAACAGCTGCCCCAGTTCTGGGTCAAGTTGGCGAAATCGGCGACTATACCAGCTATCTGATTGGTGCCATGTACACTGGTGTTCAGAACCTGAAGCTGTCGACTGTTTACGTTCGTAACACTCTGGGTACCAATGGTTCGACGGGCCTTGCCGGTGTTACTCCGAACGGCGCTGGCAAGATCACCAACAACCAGCTGTACGCTGGTGTTGGCTACCGCATGGGTAACTGGGAACCAACCGTTTCGGCTACTTGGTCGAGCGATCTGGACGGTTCGAGCGTTCAACAGATGGGTTCGCGTCAGTGGCAAGCTCGCGTTGGTTACTACATGAGCAAGCGTACACAAGTGTACGGCCTCGTTTCGAACCTGAACAACTCGGCTAACCAGAACTACACGTTCGGTCAGCAGACTTCGCAACTGGGTGGCAACATTGCTGCTACAGGTTCGAACCTGTTCACGTACGGCATGGGTCTGCGTACATCGTTCTAATCTGACTTAGGTCAAATTAGTACTTAAAACGGGCGCTTCGGCGCCCGTTTTTATTTGCCTGTAAAATATACATATGAATACACAACAGGCATTGCAGCTGGCGTTCCAGCATTTGAATGGCGGTAATTTAGGGGCTGCTGCCCAGTTGTTTAATAGCGTGCTGCAGCAGGAACCGCAGAACTTTGCTGCGTTGAATGGCCGTGGCTTTGTCGCACTCCAGCAGAATGCGTTGTCGCAAGCGCAAGACGATCTTCAAGCCTCTTTATCGATCAGTCCCAAACAACCATTTGTCCACAAGATGCTGGGCATTGTGCTGGGCGCGATGGGCCATTTTGATGCCGCGATGCAGTCCTTTGCCGTGGCCTTATCCTTGGATGCCAAAGACCCGGAGGTGTATTTCAACCGCGCCAACTTCCGTTTTCAGGCCGGGCAAGTGCAGGAAGCGCTGGCTGATCTGGATGCAGCCATCAAGCTTAAGGGCTCTTATCTGGAAGCGCGTTCGAATCGCGCCAATTTACTGATCCAGCTCGGCGAGTTTGCTCGCGCTGAAAAGGACCTGGATTATCTCGTAGCTAAAGTCACCAATAACCCCGATCTCTGGGTAGCACTTGGATTGGTCCGCCATAAAGTAGGCAAGCATCAGGGATCAATGCAATGTAATGAGCGGGCTTTGCGTTTAGTGCCCAATCATCCCGATGCGCTGTTGAATAGTTCAAGTGCCATGCATGACCAAGGTGAGTATCCTACTGCCTTGGCTTGGGCGGATAAAGCCATTGCAGCAACCCCGCAACGCGCGGAAGCACATTACGCCAAAGGGCAGGCATTGATGGGCATGCATCGCTTTGAAGAGGCCGTTGCTGCGTACACGCGCGCGATTGATTTAAACCCTGGCTATGCAGAGGCATGGATGGGGCGTGGCTTAACAAAGGCTCGATTGCGAGATCTGGCGGGTGCAGCGCTGGAATACGACCAAGCCATTTCGCTGCGGCCGACCTATGACGAAGCGTTTTTTAATCGTGGCCATGTGTATCTGGAGCACCACGATTTTGCCAAAGGCTGGGGTGATTATGAGCACCGCTTCGGTATGTCATCACTCGGTATTGTGAACCTGTCGAATATTCCGGTGTGGCAGGGAGAACCATTGTCTGGCAAGTTGCTGGTGCGTGGTGAGCAAGGCCTCGGCGACCAGATCATTTTTGCGTCGGTGCTGCCTGAACTGCTGAGGGTGGTTGGCTCAGTCTGTTTGCAACTGGAGCCACGGCTGGTGCCGTTGTTCCAGCGTTCTTTTCCCGACGTTGAGGTCATGAGTCGCGATAAAAAGCCGCCAGTTGATGTGGCGGCTCAGGTTTGCATCGGCAGTTTGCCTCAGTATTTCCGCAAGGATGTCGCTGCGTTTGCCGCTGCGACGATGCCTTATCTCAAGGCAGATGCCGATAAGACCGCGGCATTTCGCAAAGCGTTGGCGCCGAATGGCGAACGGATTATCGGGTTGAACTGGCGTAGCTTCCGTAATAAATACGCGAATGAAAAGTCGATGGGTCTGCTGGATATGGCGCCCTTCTTTAATC
>CAYXWW010000332.1:0-2817 GCA_964468905.1 uncultured Rhodoferax sp.
GGACTACCACCTGGCAACCCCCACGCTGGCTGCTGGTGCCAAGGCCGTGAACATTTACAAGCAAGAAAAGTTTTCGGACCACGCGCCGATCACCATTACCTACGATTGGTCCTGATGCACGACACCCCTTTGCCATGAGGACGCCCGACCGTCTGGAACCCCTGGTGGCCGATGGCCTGATCGACACCGTGGTGCGCCAACTGATGAGCGGCAAAGAGGCCATGGTGTTTGTGGTGCGCAATGGCGACGAGGTGCTGTGCGCCAAGGTCTACAAAGAGGCCAACAAACGCGGCTTTCGCCAGGCTGTGGACTACACCGAAGGCCGCAAGGTCAAAAACAGCCGCCAGGCGCGCGCCATGGCCAAGGGCACTCGCTACGGCCGCCAGGAGCAAGAGGCTGCCTGGCAACACGCCGAGGTGGATGCATTACATCGACTGGCCGACGCTGGTGTGCGGGTGCCCAAGCCTTACAACTTTCATGAAGGCGTGCTCCTGATGGAACTGGTGGCGGGTGCCGATGGCATGCCCGCGCCACGGCTGAACGATGTAGTGCTGACCGAGGATGTCGCCCTCACCTACCATGCGTTCCTGATCCGCCAAGTGGTGCTGATGCTGTGTGCGGGCATCGTCCACGGGGATCTGTCGGAGTACAACATACTGGTGGACGCAGAAGGCCCGGTCATCATCGACTTGCCGCAGGCCATTGACGCCGCTGCCAACAACAACGCCGCCCGCCTGCTGGAGCGTGACGTGGAAAACCTGGCCACCTACTTCGGCCAGTTTGCGCCTGATCTCTTGCGCACCGACTATGGCCGCGAGATCTGGTCGCTGTACGAGACCGCTTCGCTGTTTCCGGATACCGTTCTGACCGGTCAGTTCAAACGTACCGAGAAACCCACCGACCTGAAGGCCGTGATGCGGGTCATTGACGCCGCGCGCGACGAGGAAGCTGCGCGTCTGGCGCGTATGCACGGAACTGCGCCGTAGGGGCTATTACCCTTCTGTGCCCAGGTGTGCCGTTATCGGGCGCGCGCCCGTTCGTACAGCGGCATCACCTTAGGCAGGTTAGCCTCAATCTCCGCAATACGGGTTTTGCCAGAAGGGTGGGTAGACAGCCATTGCGGCGGCGCGCCCTTGTTGGCGGCACTCATTTTTTGCCACAGTGTGACGCCGGCACGCGGGTCGTAGCCGGCGCGTGCAGCCAACTCCATGCCCACCAGGTCGGCCTCGGACTCGTCCTCACGGCTAAATTCCAACGTGAGTAAATTGGCGCCACCACTGGCAATGCCATCTGTGATGCGCGGGTCAATACCGAAGAAACTTGCCGCCAGTGCGCCGCCAATGCGGGCAACGCCGTGCGTCACAGTGCTCTTGCCCATGCGTTCCCGGGCGTGCTCGCGCAGCGCGTGCGCCACTTCGTGGCCCATCACCATGGCCACTTCATCGTCGGTCAATTGCAATTTCTGCAAGATGCCGCTGTAAAAGGCAATCTTGCCGCCCGGCATGCAGAAGGCATTGATCTGGCTGGAGCCAATCAGGTTAACCTCCCATTTCCAGTCCTTGGCGCGAGGGTTCCACTGGAGCGCGAACGGAATGATTCTTTGCGCAATAGAGCGCAGCCGCTGCAGTTGGGCATTGTCCGTGGGTGCCAGTGCCCGCTTGCTATTGGCTTGCGACAGCATTTGCAGGTATTGCTGTGCGGCAGATCGCTCCACCTGTTCAGCGGGTACCAATTTCGTGAAGGAAGAGGTCTCCCCCACGTCCACGCCTTCGCGGGCATGGGCAGGTAACACTGCGCCAGTAGCGAGCAGGGCCAATGAAAGTACAGCCGCCCCCAACGTGCTCGCCAACGGTGCGCGGCGCAAGTGGAGGGTGCTTCGAACGGCAAAAGGAACAAATGTCATGGCGGTATTATTCCCCTATGACTGAACCTGTGTCCGACACCCAACTATTGCCCGCCAAGCCCTCCTGGCTTGCCACGCTAAAGGTTTATCTGGAGCCCGCCTCGCTGCGTATGCTGTCGCTGGGGTTTTCGGCGGGGTTGCCCCTACTGCTGGTGTTTGGCACGTTGAGTTTTTGGCTACGCGAGGCGGGTATCGACCGGACCACGATAGGTTTTTTGAGCTGGGTCGGGTTGGCCTATGGCTTCAAGTGGGTGTGGTCGCCGTTGGTGGACCGCATGCCCTTGCCTGTGCTCACCCGGTTACTGGGGCGGCGGCGCAGTTGGCTGCTATTTGCACAGGCAATCATCATGGCCGCACTCGTGGGCATGGCGCTCACTGACCCGCGCCAAGCGCTGGCACCCATCGTGTGGTGTGCACTGGCGGTGGCCTTTGGCTCGGCCACACAAGACATTGCGCTGGACGCGTTTCGCATCGAATCGGCCGACACCAACCACCAAGCGGCCCTAGCCGCCACCTACCAGACTGGCTACCGCCTGGCCATGATCTGGGCCGGGGCCGGTGCGCTGTGGATTGCCGCCGGGGCCGAAGTACCTGCGGCGGCGGCTACCAGTGTGGCTGACGCGACCGGTGCCGCCATGGCCTACCAGCCCGGCGCCTGGCAAACCGCCTACTGGGTCATGGCGGCCAGCATGCTTCCGGGTGTGTTGACAGTCTTGTTGTCGCCTGAGCCCGAGCACCGGGCCATCCCACCGGCCAAAAATGCGGCTGACTGGCTGCGGGGTGCGTTGGTGGAGCCGTTTGCGGATTTCATGGGCCGATATGGCGTGCAAGCGGCGCTGGTCTTGGCGCTGATTGCCACCTACCGCATCAGCGATGTGGTCATGGGCATCATGGCCAACCCGTTTTATGTGGAC
>CAYXWW010000333.1:0-2799 GCA_964468905.1 uncultured Rhodoferax sp.
AACCTCAAGTGACGTCAGCACTGATTAACGCAAGGCACCAAACACCTTGCTCAGCAAGGCGCTGCCTGCCTGGGCTGGGTTTTGGCGGATTTTCTTTTCTTCTTCGCCGATCATGAAATACAGGCCGTCAAGTGTTTTGGCCGTCACATGCGATTCCAGACTGACTTTGTCCTTGTCCATCCATCCCATGCCCGACACTTTGGCCGCCACGGCGTTGAACTGATCCACCACCCCGAGTTTTTCAAGCGATTGCTTGACCGTCGGCAGAAATTCGACCGACAAAGGCGCACGCGTCTTGCTGGCAAAGAACTGTGTGACCGAGTTTTCGCCCCCTTGCAAGATGCCTTTGGCGTCTTGCACCGACATGCTTTGGATCGACTGTGTCAACAGCTTTTTAGACAGTGGCACCGCCGCTTCAGCCGCACGGTTCATTTGCAAGTTCAACTCATCGAGCTGCTTGCCCAAGCCCAGCGTCTTGAGCAACTTGGCCCCTTTGTTGACCACATCGGGCAGCGCAATCCGCACCTTGTCATTGCCCCAAAAGCCGTCTTGCGCGCCCAGCAACTGCACCGCCATCTCGCTGCCTTTCTCCAGGGCCAACTTGAGCCCCTTGGACGCATCAGCCGAGGACAAGTCCGCCAATCCTGTGGCATGCGCCGGTGCAAGCACCCACACCCCAGCGGACATCACGAACGTATTAAACTTTCGACGATGAAGATGCATTTGAAAACTCCCTGGAATTTGCAGCCTATCGGCCGTTCTGTGTTGAATGGGGTCTGCGCTCTCGGCTTGGTGCTGGCCCTAGGGGGCTGTTCGGCTGAGCGCGCGCCGGCATCTTCCTTTGTTTTGCTCGACGGAACCACCGTCACATCCCAACAATTGCAAGGAAAAGTATCCTTGGTGAACTTCTGGGCCACCAGCTGCACCACCTGTGTGGCCGAGATGCCAGAGATCGTGGCCACCTACCAAAAATACAAAGCAAAAGGGTATGAAACGCTGGCAGTAGCCATGCGTTATGACCCCCCCAGCTATGTGGTGAATTTCGCGCAAACGCGCCAATTGCCTTTCAAAGTGGCAATCGACAACACTGGGGCCGTGGCACGCGAGTGGGGCGATGTTCAGCTCACCCCCACCACGTTCTTGGTAAACAAGCGCGGCGAGATCGTCAAGCGCTATGTGGGCGCGCCCAACTTTGCCGAGTTGCACCAGCTGATTGAAAAGTTGCTGGCCGAATCCTGAGCCGCCTGCCCTGAACAGGACACGCGGCTCAAATCAAAGTCTCAATCCTTGCGGAAGCTGTCGTGACAGGCTTTGCACGAAGCGGCGGCAGGGCCAAATGCGGCTTTCAACGCATCCACATTGCCCACTTTGGCAGCCACATTCAGCTTGGCAATGTCGGCCTGCATTTTGTCGGAGGCCTCTTTGAATTTGGCCGATTCTTTCCAGATTTCTGGCTTGGCTCGCGTGTCGCCCTTGTCTGTACCCTCTCCAAATGCAGCCCATGGCAACTTGGACAGTGTGGCCACAACGTCGGCATTTTCAGCTGCGGCTTTGGCATCATAGGGGGCGCGGCCGTTTGCCATCGCGCCCAATCGGCCAAAATGGGCGGCCATGACGGTGTAAGTGGCCTTGCGGTACTTGATGGCGTCTTCAGGTTTGGCAAACTGCGCCTGGACGGGCAGCGCCAAAGTGACCGACATGGCCGCAGCCAACATACTCAACATCGTTTTCATAAGAGACTCCAATCATGGGGGATACGTTAAAAGTCATGCACTCTCAACGATTTCAGTCTCTCATATTTTTCTTGCACTCGCATCCATGAAGGCGTCAATGTTCACTGTTCGCATCTGGGATTTGCCCACCCGTCTGTTTCACTGGGCTTTGGCTGCTTGTGTAGCTGGTCTGATCATCACGGGCAACGTGGGTGGCAACGCCATGGTCTGGCATTTCCGATTGGGTTACGCCGTGCTGACGCTTTTGCTGTTTCGCCTTGCATGGGGATTTTGTGGAGGCTACTGGTCACGCTGGGCCCAACTGCCACTACACCCTTCCAGCGTGTGGGCCTACCTGCAGGGCCGCAGCGCCATAGAACACCGCGTAGGCCATAACCCTTTGGGTTCTTGGTCAGTCATCACCATGCTTTTTGTCTTGGGTCTGCAAGTGGCCACGGGTCTGGTCAGTGACGACGAGATCGCCAACATGGGCCCCTTGTCTTCGCTGGTACCCGGCTCAATGGTCAGTTGGGCCACCAGTTGGCACAAAGGTTGGGGCGAGCTCATTTTGATGGCGCTGGTGGTGATCCATTTACTGGCCCTGGCCTGGCACCACTGGCGCAAACAACAGGCGCTGGTACCTGCCATGTGGCATGGTGACAAAGTATTGTCAGAAGCCCTGCCGCCCTCCCGCGACAATGGGGTCAGCCGAGGCTTGGCTTTGCTTGTATTGATCCTGTCTGTGTGCGCTGTGACGGCCTTGGTCTCGCTGGGTGCTTGATTTTTTGCAGGCATCCGTGCCAAACCGAACAGCCGCTACACTGTGTTCTGATTTTTTTGTTTTGTGAATTCCACCTTGCACAAACCCGCTGTTCAACTGTTGCATCCGACCAGCGCCACTGATTGGGCAGAGACCCGCGCCATCTTTCAGGAATATGCGGCCAGTCTGGGCGTCGATCTGTGTTTTCAGGGCTTCGAGGATGAGTTGGCTCAACTACCCGGCGACTACGCCGAGCCACGCGGCGCACTGCTGCTGGCATGGGTGGACGGGGTTGTCGCAGGTTGCTGCGCCTTGCGGCCGCTGGAC
>CAYXWW010000334.1:0-2775 GCA_964468905.1 uncultured Rhodoferax sp.
TGCGTGGCTCCGCGTGTATGCATGCCCGTGATACGGTGGCGCGTGGTTTGCGCCTTGCGCGAGGTGATACTGATTTTCTGGCCCACCAGCGCATTGAGTAGTGTGGACTTGCCGACGTTGGGCTTGCCGACGATGGCGACCAAGCCGCAGCGTTGCCCCTCCTCGTTTTGCGTACCGGGCTGGGTCAATTTGGGTGTGCTCTTGAGCAGGCCTTCGAGCATGCTGTCCAGATCGGGTTGTTGGTCATTTTGGCCATCAGCCCTCGCAGGATCTGCGTCAACTGCTATATTTTTTGTAGTGTCTTTTTTCATAATTCGCCGCCGGGCCGCCCCAAGGCTGGACTTGGGGTTTTGTCAAATTGCGCCCCCTCGGGGGGCAGCGTGTTACACGCAGCGAAGAGCGTGGGGGTAATAGTTCTCATGGTTTGACTTTTGCCTTGATGGTTTGCAGCATCGCGGCAGCTGCGGCCTGTTCCCCCGAGCGGCGCGAACCGCCGATACCACGCTCGACCAAGCGCAGTTCTGGAATCTCGCACTCCACATCAAAGCTTTGTTTATGCGCAGCCCCGATGGTGGCGACTACCTTATAAAGTGGCAATTTCATTTTTCGACCCTGCAGCCATTCTTGCAGTTCGGTCTTGGGGTCTTTGCCAATGGCATCCATCGTGGGGTTGATTTCTACCGCCTCAAACAGCCTGTGAACCAGCGCCTGTGCAACAGAAAAGCCCGCATCAAGGTACACGGCGCCGATAAGAGCCTCCAGCGTATCCGCCAAAATGGATGGGCGCTTTTGCCCGCCCGAGCGCACTTCGCCTTCGCCCAGCCGCATCACGTCTGGCAAGCCAAGGCCCACCGCCAACTGGTGCAAAGTTTCCTGCTTCACCAGATTGGCCCGCACGCGTGACAAATCGCCTTCTGGCAAACTGGCCAGCCGCGAATACAGCAGGTGGGAAACCGCAAGGTTCAGGACAGAGTCGCCTAGGAACTCAAGGCGCTCGTAGTGATCGGACGAATAGCTTCGGTGTGTCAGTGCCTGGGCCAGCAATGCGGTGTTGGAAAATTCATGTTGCAGGCGCTGCTGCAACTCTACCAGTCCAGGCGTCACGTTATTTGGAACGGCCAGTGTATTTCAAGGTGAGCCAGGCAGGACCGGTAAGATGGATTTCACGCTCATATGAAAAACTGACGACGATCTTTTCACCTTCCTTGGTGATCTCAAGGTCTGTACCACTGACCGAATGGAAGTCGTCAATTGCCTGTGCCCGATCAAAACTAGCGCGGATTTCAGCAACATTTGTTCCATCCAGCGCAGCTTTATTGGCTGCTTTGGAAATCGATCGGTACTCCACAAGGGTTGGAAATATTTGAGCAGCAAGAACCCCTGACAACGCAAGGACGGTGCCTACAAAAACCAGCCCAAAAAAAGTAATTCCCCGCTGCTTGAACTTGCTATGCACTCTCATGTCTAGTTCCTTTCAATCAAACGCGCCAAAACGCTTGGGGCTGCTGAAATTCATCCAAATCCAAAAGGCCTTGCCTACGATATTTTTTTCGGGCACAAAGCCCCAGTACCGTGAATCCAGTGAATTATCGCGATTGTCACCCATCATGAAATAGTGCCCTTCTGGCACTTTGCACGACACACCTTCGACCGTATACGCACAACCTTCACGTCCTGCAAAATTTTCCGTGGCGTGCACAAATGCTGGTCGCTCATCGTCATTGAGTAAATTATGCTTTTTATCACCCAACTGCTCTTCAAACTGTTTGAAGTATCGCGTGGCATCTTCATCAAAAAACTCTGGAACCGATTCTATGGGAACGGCCTGCCCATTGATGGTCAAACGCTTGTTCAAGTAGGCCACCTGATCACCGGGCAAGCCCACCACTCGCTTGATGTAATCTTGGCTGGGCCGTGGCGGATAGCGAAACACCATCACATCGCCCCGTTTGGGTGACGTTCCCTCGGTAATCTTGACGTTAATCACCGGCAAGCGTAGCCCGTAGGTAAATTTGTTCACCAGAATCAAGTCGCCCACCAAAAGCGTCGGAATCATGGAGCCTGATGGAATCTTGAACGGCTCCACCACAAACGAGCGCAAAAAGAACACCGAAATGATCACCGGGAACAGGCCTGCGGTCCAGTCCAGCCACCATGGTTGCATGAGCAGCCGAGTCTTGGCTTCAGTAATGTCCCCATCGACTTGAGTAATGCCCATCTTGGCCAAGTCTGCACGGCGCTGGACATCCGATGCTTCCAGTTGCTCAACAGCCTTTTGCCGTGTTGGCAAAAAGTAGAACCGTTCAGCCAGCCAATAGGCACCCGTCACGACACTGGCCAACAGTAGCAAAAGTGCAAAATTTCCCTCGACCAAACCAAAGTACCAGGAACCTGCGTACAACGCAAAAGCCGCCAACACGGCAGAGGTCAGCGCTTGCATCAGATAGTTCCCCCCACGCTTGTCACTGCGTGTACTGCGCTGCCCCCCAAGGGGGCCCTCGCGCCTTGGGACGGCCCGGCGGCGTTCAATCTTCCACCTGCAAAATAGCCAGGAATGCTTCCTGAGGGACTTCAACGGAACCGACTTGTTTCATGCGTTTCTTGCCTGCTTTTTGTTTTTCAAGGAGCTTCTTTTTGCGCGAAATATCGCCACCGTAGCACTTGGCCAAAACATTTTTGCGCAAAGCCTTGATTGTCTCACGGGCGATGATGTTAGCGCCGATAGCGGCCTGGATGGCTACATCGTACATTTGGCGCGAAATGATTTCGCGCATT
>CAYXWW010000335.1:0-2761 GCA_964468905.1 uncultured Rhodoferax sp.
AAAAGCTAAAAATGCACTCACCCAATCTCACGCAGGACAACATCGCCCGTATTCGAGACTTGTTTCCGAGCTGCGTCGTTGAAAAACAGGTGGTCAAGGATGGAATCCCCCAGTTTTACAAGCCAAACCCTGATTCGGACGAACAACTACCACTTGTAGCGCTGGCGGTTGATTTTGATCAGTTGCGACAGGAGTTTACTGAGTCGATTGTGGAAGGGCCGCAGGAACGCTACCACCTGAACTGGCCAGGCAAGCGCGAGGCACTTTTCACAGCGAATGCGCCAATTGCCAAGACGCTGCGCCCCTGTCGCGAGGAAAGCGTGGATTTCGATACCACGAAAAACTTGTTCATCGAAGGCGATAACCTTGACGCTCTGAAGCTGTTGCAGGAAACCTACCTTGGCAAGGTGAAACTAATTTACATTGACCCACCTTATAACACCGGCAAGGACTTTATCTACAAAGATGACTTTGCGGAAGATTCTGAAGAGTATCTTGCCCGCTCCAATCAGAGACGATTTTGGAAACAAACTCGTGGCAAACCCTGAATCAAATGGCCGAATGCATTCAGACTGGTTAACCATGATGTATTCGAGGTTGAGACTTGCGCGCAATTTACTGAAAGACGATGGAGCCATATTTATATCTATCAACCACAAAGAGGTTGCAAATATTCGCAAGATTGCCGACGAAATTTTTGGCGAAGACAATATGCTGTGCCTGTTCGCTTGGCGTACCGATGGAAATTTTGATAATCAGGCTAAGTTTAAGTACTGCCACGAATACGTAATCGCCTACGCAAAGCAGGAGTCTGCATTTCAGCATCCTCTGGTCGTTGATCCTGGAACACCTGCGGAAAGCAAGATATTTCGCGCAGAGATCAGAAACACCATTGTCAAGAATGGTCCCAAAAATCCAGCTAGCGAGATAACGCTTCCCGTTGGTTTCCCGGCTGCCTTTGAAAGCGGAACAATTGCGGTTCGTACCGATTCATGGCCGAATATTCGCGAAGAAATAAAAGTTCAAGACGGAAAACTCACGCACAGTGCAAAGGTCTATAGCGGTTGGAGTTCAAAGGAGCTTCTCGAGGAATTCATCGGCAAAAAATGCCAGGCCATTTTTGATGCAAAGGGCCAGGAGACCGTATTCGAGATCACATCTACTGGCGCAATCGAGGCCGTTAAAGTTCGTGGTGAACCTAGCCATGTAATCTCCATGCTCTCTGGCTTTGGTGGCCCGCAGAAAGCCACTGCCGATTTGCTGGAACTAGGTGTTCCATTCGATGACTATCCAAAGCCCGTCGAGCTAATCAAATACCTTTCAAGCATGATTAGGGAGAAAGACTTTATTGCTGTCGATTTTTTTTCAGGATCTGCAACAACAGCTCATGCAATTCTTAAGCTTAACGCGGATGATGATGGGTGTCGTAGGTTCATCATGGTGCAGCTTCCTGAGCTATGCGATGAGAGCACGGAGGCCTTTAAGGCTGGGTACAAGACAATCGCTGAAATAGGAAAGGATCGAATTCGCCGCGCAGGCAAGCAAATCGGTGAAGGAATGCAGCTTGATGTCGGTTTCCGCGTCCTAAAAATCGACACTTCCAACATGGCCGACGTTTACTACGCGCCCGATGCGCTCGACAATGCCAAGTTCGACCTGTTTGTCGACAACATCAAGCCTGACCGGACCCCCGAAGATCTACTGTTTCAGGTGATGCTGGATTGGGGTGTCGATTTGGCCCTTCCCATTGCCAAACAGTCGATTCAAGGCAAGGATGTCTTCTTTGTCGATGGCAATGCGCTGGCCGCCTGCTTCGATGCGGGCGGCAGCATTGATGAAGCCTTTGTGAAGGAACTGGCTAAGCAGCAACCGCTGCGTGTGGTGTTCCGCGACGCGGGCTACAAGAACAGTGCGGTCAAGATCAACGTTGAGCAGATTTTCAAGCTCTTGTCGCCCGCCACCGAAGTGAAATGCATCTGAGGGGCGCGTGATGAAACTCAAATTCAAGACGCAGGCTTACCAAACGGCGGCGGTGCAATCCGTGGTCGACTGCTTCAAAGGGCAGCCGTCTGCCACGGCGGAGGCCATTAGCTACCGCATCGATCCGGGCAAAGCCAAAAAAGGTGTCGAGGACCTGTTCGCGGAGGGCGGGTTCAAAAACGCCGACCTAAAGCTGACCGATATTGCACTGTTGGAGAACATCACCCAGGTTCAGCATCAACAGAACTTGCCTCAGTCGTCCGAACTGGTGAAGACCAAGGTCAGCCGGGTCAATCTCGATATCGAGATGGAAACTGGCACGGGCAAGACCTATTGCTACATCAAGACCATCTTTGAACTAAACAAGCAGTACGGCTGGAGCAAGTTCATCATTGTGGTGCCCAGCATTGCCATTCGCGAGGGTGTGGCCAAATCGCTGGAGATCACGGCCGAGCACTTTCTGGAGACGTACCACAAGAGGGCGCGCTTTTTTATATATAACTCCAAGCAGTTGCATCACCTAGAGAGCTTCTCGTCCGACGCGGGCATCAACGTGATGGTGATCAATGTTCAGGCCTTTAATGCTAGAGGCAAAGACAATCTACGCATCTACGACGTACTCGATGATTTTCAGTCGCGGCGACCTATTGATGTTATTAGTGCCAACCGCCCGATCCTGATCCTGGACGAGCCGCAAAAGATGGAAGGGGCCGCTACGCTAAAGTCCTTGGAGGAATTCAAGGCACTGATGGTGCTGCGCTACTCGGCCACCCACAAGACC
>CAYXWW010000336.1:0-2760 GCA_964468905.1 uncultured Rhodoferax sp.
GCGGCTGGCCACTTTGTCCAGCGCCTTGCCTTGTGCCGTAAAGATTTCAGCGTTGACTGCCAACAACTCGGCACGCTCCATGCCAGGACCGCGTGGACGTGAGCCAATCAACATGGCGTAGTCCACATCCTTGAATGCAGTCATCGGATCGCTGTGGGCTTCCATGCCCACCAGCAAGGGGAATGCGCAGTCTTGCAATTCCATCATCACGCCTTGCAGGGCTTGTTGTGCCTTTTCAACTGGCACTTCGAGCAGGCTCAGCACCACGGGCTGGTCTTTGCCCAGCATTTCGCCAGAGGCGATGCGAAACAGAATGGCATATCCAATTTGACCGGCTGCTCCGGTAACAGCGACGCGAACAGGCTTTTTGCTCATGGTGACAACTCCAGGATGTGTTTTGAAAAACGGCTGAAAAAACGACGGATGTCCGGGGATTCGCAAGAACCGATAAATCCACCAGAATGCGTAGGAGTTTACCCTTAAAATCGCGACAAAGTCAATCTATCTTATGTCTTATATAAGATATGATTCAACATCCATTCAGGACTGACACCAAGCTGACTAAACCTATGCCTCCCATGAGCAACAACACACCCCCTGACGAAGAAAGGGCTGCAATAGCAAGCACTGAAGTGGGTACGTCTGTTCATGTCGCACAGCCAACACCGGCATTCAGCCCGCTGTACCAGCAAATCAAAGTTTTGATCTTGCAAAGCTTGCAGGCTGGCGAATGGAAACCCAGTACGGCCATCCCCAGCGAAGTAGAACTGGCGGTGCGCTTCAAAGTCAGCCAGGGAACTGTGCGAAAAGCCATTGATGAACTGGCAGCCGAGAATCTGCTGGTGCGCCGCCAAGGCAAAGGCACGTTTGTGGCGACACACGCAGAACGCCAGGTCCAATACCGTTTCCTCAAATTGATTCCCGACAACGGTGACCTCAAGAGTGAAGGCCCCGCGCAACGCCACATTGTTGACTGCAAGCGAACGCGCGCCTCGGTTGATGTGGCCCGCGCGTTGTCCATTCGTACTTCCGACGCAGTGCTCCAAGTCCGTCGTGTGCTGTCGTTCTCGGGAATCCCAACAATTCTGGAAGATCTATGGCTCCCTGCCGCGCCTTTTAAAGGACTGACGGCCGAGCGGCTGCGCGCCAATAACGGACCGATGTACGCCATGGTTGAAACCGAAGTCGACGTCCGAATGGGCCGTGCAGACGAAAAGATCAGGGCGGTGCTGCCCGATGAAGAACAGTGTGAACTACTCAAAGTTCCACCGCAAACACCGCTTTTGAGTGTGGAACGCATAGCCTACACGTATAGCGACATCCCCATGGAACTGCGCCGTGGACTGTATTTGACGTCAAAACACTACTATCGAAATGCCCTTCAGTGAATAGCTTATTCGTGCAAGTCCAGTGTCAGCCTGCTGCAGTGCAATAGAATTTTGACCTGACGCAGCAATAATTACATACGGTTACATCCAGAAAGCCTACTCATGTCTGAGCTCAACACAGCCCCTCCCGCCAAACGGCCCGAATTTCGCAACATCAACGCATTCAAAGATTTGCCCGGCTATCGCATGACGTTGGCGGCCATCGTGTCCATTTTGCACCGCGCAAGTGGCTTGTTGATGTTTCTGCTGCTGCCCTTCATCATTTGGATGTTTGACACGTCGGTCAGCTCCGAATATTCATTTGCCCGATTCACTTCTGCCTTTCGCAACGGCATTGGTTTTTTTCCTGGATTCTTTGTCAAATTGGTCGCCTTGGCACTCATTTGGGCCTACCTGCACCACTTTTTTGCAGGATTGCGCCATATCCGCATGGACTTGTTTCACACCGTATCCAAAGAAGCCGGTAGGCAAACCGCCTTGGTGACGCTGGTTTTGAGCCTGAGCTTTACCGCTGCACTGGCGGCCAAACTGTTCGGCTTCTATTGATGCACTACTTATCCATGTTCAAACCCTTTATTCGCTCAGGAACCCACCATGTCTGTTAATTACGGCTCCAAGCGCACCGTTGTTGGTGCGCACTACGGTCTACGGGACTGGCTGGCGCAGCGCGTCACTGGTCTGCTAATGGCGCTATTTACCGCCGTTGTGCTCGCACAAGTTCTCTTTTCCAAGGGTCCCATGGGATATGACAAATGGGCTGGCATTTTCTCTGCCCAATGGATGAAGACACTGACGTTCAGCATCATCATTGCCCTGGCCTACCACGCATGGGTCGGCATGCGCGAAATCTTTATGGACTACGTCAAACCAGTTTACGTGCGGCTGGCGCTGCAAGTATTTGCGATTGTCTGGCTCGTTGGCTGTGCGGGCTGGGGTATCCAGGTCCTGTGGCGACTGTGAACCCACTGAAAACTTAAGGCTGATTTCATGACCTATTCCGTTACAACCCGAAAATTTGACGTCGTTATTGTTGGCGCCGGTGGCTCTGGCATGCGCGCATCGTTGCAACTGGCCCGTGCCGGCCTTAACGTGGCCGTGCTGTCCAAAGTGTTCCCCACGCGCTCGCACACGGTGGCGGCACAGGGCGGCATTGGCGCCTCTCTAGGCAACATGAACGATGACAACTGGCACTACCATTTCTACGACACGATCAAAGGGTCCGACTGGTTGGGCGACCAGGACGCCATCGAGTTCATGTGCCGCGAAGCACCCAAAGTCGTCTATGACCTGGAACACATGGGCATGCCTTTTGACCGCAACCCGGACGGCACGATTTACCAGCGTCCCTTTGGCGGACATACCGCCAACTACG
>CAYXWW010000337.1:0-345 GCA_964468905.1 uncultured Rhodoferax sp.
AGCGTGTTCTCGCCGTACTATCGCGCGGCGTTGAGACGTGGCTCTGCAGATCCGGAAAATTATTGCTCGCTCAATGTCGCCTTGTACGGACGCAATCGCCGCTGGACCATGACCGAGCGTGGCCGTGAGCGCATTGCGCGCGATGCCTCGAGTTTCACGATCGGGCCCAGTAGCCTGCACTGGCATCGCGACCATCTGGAAATTGATATTCATGAAGTCGGCATGCCCTTGCCCTTGCCCGTGCGCGGCAAGGTGCGTGTGTATCCCTCATCCTTGTCGACATTCAGCACTCCACTTGATGATCAAGGTCGTCATCGCTGGGGCCCACTGGCCGCCTGCGCACGT
>CAYXWW010000337.1:355-2739 GCA_964468905.1 uncultured Rhodoferax sp.
TCGAGATGGACAGGCCGTTGCAGCGCTGGAGCGGTCACGGCTATCTTGACTCGAATGAGGGTGACGAACCTGTCAGCGAACCCTTTCGCGAGTGGGACTGGTCGCGTGCATTACTCTCGGATGGCTCGGCGGCAGTGATCTACGATGTGCAGCAAAAGCAGGGCGAGGACCGATTACTCGGCTTGCGTTTTTCTCCCGATGGAGGCATCGAAGAATTCGCTCCGCCACCGCGCCAGTCGCTCGAATTGACGCGCTGGCGCATACCACGCCGAATGCGCAGCGAGGGTGATGCGCCTGTGCGCGTGATTGACATGCTGGAAGACACGCCTTTCTATGAGCGTTCAGTCCTCAAAAGCCGGCTCTTCGGTGAAGACGTGATCAGCGTACACGAGACGCTGAATGTACCGAGGCTGGTCTCACCCATTGTGCAGCGCATGCTGCCGTTCAGGATGCCGCGTCGGCGCTGATTCTGCAGCGATCTCATTTGCCGCAAGCAAACGAGATATATTTTCTCTGTCACTCTGCGAGTGACATTGATATCAACAAGCCAGTCATAGAATTCCTTCCTTACTCATCACGTTAGTCATCGTACTCCCCCCCCAGCACCAAGCCTGCAGAGAAAACAACCAACGAATAGTGCATCGGCATATTTGAGTTTGGTGGCGTCGTTTTCTACACTGCATTCAGAGCCAGTTCTGCATCTCAATTGATCTCAAGAATTCGCATGGGGTAGCGCTATCAATCAATAGCGAAAAATTCATGCGTCATATGGCTGGAAAGAGCTGTTGCGCGGGGCATAAACATGGAGATCATCAATGACACGAGATCCTATTTCGGCAGGTGATGTCATACCTTCTGCGATGCGCGTTGTTGTTGTTACGATGGACAATCATCTTGCAAGTGCTGCCGCGCGCGCGCAGACGCTGTTGAACAAGAGTCTGCCGGGTGTCTCGCTGTCGGTGCATGCAGCTTCGGAATGGGCCGAGGACACATCGGCGTTATCACGCTGCCGCAACGACATTGCTCAGGGTGATATTGTGATCGCCTCAATGTTATTCATGGAAGATCATTTTCTTCCTGTCTTGTCTGCCCTGGTACTGCGCAGGATGTGCGCAATTATTTCCTGACTCTGCAATATTGGCTGGCCGGCTCGGAAGAGAACATTGCTGGCATGGTGCAGCTTTTGGTGAACGCCTACGCAGAGGGTGTACGCAAGCAGTTGCGCTGCAAGACGCCGCCTGCTGCGCCCATTGAGTACCCTGACGTCGGTGTGTATCACCCTCGCTTGAAGCAGAGCAAACTCGCCGGTGTACACGAAGGCATGACAACGCGCGCAGACCTGTTGCCGCGGATCGCCAATGCGAAGGGCACGGTGGGTGTACTCGTGATGCGTTCTTATCTTTTGGCGAGCAATGCGCGTCACTACGATGGTGTTATTGCTGCACTTGAGGCACGTGGTTTGTCGGTGCGTGCTGCATACGCCAGCGGACTGGATGCACGGCCTGCAGTCGAGCAATTTTTCATGCATCAAGGCAAGCCCTGCGTTGATGCGTTGTTATCCCTCACAGGCTTTTCCCTGATTGGGGGGCCGGCCTATAACGATGCAAAAGCCGCCGAAGACCTTCTGACGTCGATGGACGTACCCTGCCTTGCGGTATCACCGGTAGAGTTTCAGACGCTGGAACGCTGGGGCGAATCTGACCGAGGCTTACTACCTGTGGAAGCCACCATGATGGTCGCCTTGCCAGAGCTGGATGGCTCGAGTGGCTCGCTGGTCTTTGGTGGCCGCAGTGACGCGACCGGCAAAGCCTGCGTTGGCTGCGAACGCCGTTGTACCTTCGATAAGGCCGATAACGCTCAGGATATGCAGACTTGCAGCGAGCGTGCCGACATACTCGCGGCGCGTTTGGAAAAACTCATTGCCTTGCGCAAGACAGAGCGCGCCGAGCGTAAGGTCGCAATTGTACTGTTCAACTTCCCGCCCAATGCGGGCAGTACGGGTACCGCCGCTTTCCTTGCCGTTTTCGAATCCCTGTACAACACCATGGCGGCGATGCAGCGCGCCGGTTACACCGTCGACCTGCCTGACAGCGTAGATGCCTTGCGCAATGCCATCCTAAAAGCTAACGCTGAGCGTCACGGTACACCAGCCAATGTACACGTACGGATTCCGGCAGATGAGCATGTACGCAAAGAAAAGTATTTGCGCGAGATCGAAGGCCAGTGGGGGCCGGCACCTGGACGGCATCAGAGTGATGGCGCACACATCTTTGTACTTGGTGCACAGTTCGGTCATGTGCTGGTTGGTATACAGCCTGCCATCGGTATCGAAGGCGACCCGATGCGGCTGCTGTTCGAAAAAGGTTTCGCACCCACGCACGCGT
>CAYXWW010000338.1:0-1122 GCA_964468905.1 uncultured Rhodoferax sp.
CCACTGCATCAAGTTCCCCGACGCCGCCACCATGCAAAGCATTGTGGACGTGCATTTTCCCGGGCTCAAGAACGAGCTGGTCAGTGCCGCCATGAAAACTTTTTTTGATGTGCGCAGCCTGCCAGGGCTCAAAAAGAAGCCATCTACCAGTGAACTGCTGGACTGGCTCAAGCTGCTGCTGGCCGAAGACATTCCCGCCGAAGCACTGCACGCCAAAGACGACAAAATGGCCATTCCACCGTTGGTGGGCGCTTTGCTCAAGAACGAGCAAGACGTCACGCTATTCGAAAAACTCATGTTCATGCAACGCCACAACCGCTAAGCCCCAACCTATGAAAAACAATCTCTTGCTGGAAGGTGTATCCGACGCCATAGGCTTTGTCGGCGGTGCGCTGCTGGGCTTTTGGGCTGGGCGCTTGTTGGGCTTAGACGTTTTTGCCCCCGGATATGGCAACGCCAGCATAGGCGGCATTCTGCTGGTGGGCTTGGGCGGGGGGCTGGGCCTGCAACTGGCGCGGCGCTGGCGCACACGCCAAGCCGCAGACAAAGACAAGCAAGACAACCCCGACAACACCAAGAAGTAGCCATGGCATTCGTAGAGCCCGTCACCTTGGTTGCGCGCGGCGTCACGATCGTACCTCTGGCGCTGGAACACGAAGCGGGTCTGCGCGCAGCGGCAGCCGATGGCGAACTGTGGAACCTGCGCATTACCTCCGTGCCCGAACCCGAGCAAACCCGCCGATACATTGACGATGCACTCTCCATGCGCGAAGCAGGCAACCGCTTTGCCTTCGCCGTGACCGAAGAGGCCACAGGGAAGGTTCTAGGCACCACCAGCTACCACGACATCTTGCCTGCAGTAAAGCGCCTGGAGATTGGCTACACCTGGTACGGCAAAAGCAGCCAGCGCAGCCACGTCAACACCACCTGCAAATTGCTATTGCTGACCCATGCGTTTGAAACCCTGGGCTGCCACGTGGTGGGCTGGCGCACCGATAACTTCAACTTTGCCAGCCAGACCGCCATCGAACGCTTGGGTGCCAAAAAAGACGGAGTCATCCGTGGCCAAATGCTGCGCCGCGATGGCACTATCCGAGATACGGTGATGTACAGCATGCGGTC
>CAYXWW010000338.1:1132-2711 GCA_964468905.1 uncultured Rhodoferax sp.
CATGCGCAGCGGCGAATGGCCCGCGACCAAAGCGCAGCTGCTGTATTTGCTGGACAAGCCGCGCGGCTGAACTGGACACAGAGATCTTTTGTATATACACTAACAATATACAAAGGAGGGTTCCATGAACGCCCGCATTCCCAGCAAAGCCCTAAAAGCCCAGAGTCCCGTCGAAACTACAGTGTTCCAGTCCGGCAACAGCCAGGCCATCCGCATCCCCAAAGAGTTTCAGTTCCACACCAAGCGGGTGGAGATACTCCGGGAGGGAAAATCCATTGTGCTGCGCCCCCTACCAACTACCGCCGCCGAAGCACTGGCCGACCTTCCACCCCTGAGCGCAACCGAAGGCCGCGCCCTGGATCAGGCTATGGAATATCTGGACGATCTGCTGGCGCTGGATGAGCCGATGCCAGAGACCCCACCCACGCGCCGTCGCCCCCATTCCGCCACGCGCTGATTGAGCACAACACCATGCAGCCGAAATTTCTGCTGGACACCGACGTGTTCTCGCTCATGGTCAAAGGCCAGGACGAGGCGATCAACACACGCCTGCAAACCTTGACCAAGGGCGACGCCGTGCTGTCAGTTGTCACTATGGGTGAATACTTTTACGGGATAGCCCACGCACCGGTATCCGCTCTACGAGAAAAACGCGCCCAGCGTCTGATCGATTTCTTTGGCGTATTACCGCTAGGGGCCGAAGTCGCGACCAGCTACGGCGCTATCCGCGCCGACCTACGTACCAAAGGCACGCCTATTGGCCCCAACGACCTGTGGTTGGCTGCGCAAGCAAAGGCCCAAGGACTCGTCATGGTGACCCGTAACACGCGCGAGTTCAAACGGGTGAAAGGATTAAAAGTGGAGGATTGGTTGTGAAAATGCGTTGTCATCGACGGGTGGCCGTCGTCTGAAGCTTGTTGACTCTGAAAGAATCTCATGCTGCTCGATTTTTTCTACACCCTGCGCTCTGCCAAACTGCCGGTCTCGGTAAAGGAATACTTGACCCTGCTGGAAGCGCTAAAGAGAGGTGTGGTCGGCCCGAACGCGCCACAGACGGATGACAGCAGCGATCCCACCGGCTACCAGATCGACGACTTTTACTACCTGAGCCGCACGACCCTGGTAAAAGACGAAAAGCACTACGACAAATTTGACCGCGCATTTGCCGCCTATTTCAAAGGCGTGGAAATGGTGGCGGACTTCACCCAAGACATCCCCTCCGAATGGCTGCGCAAAAATCTGGAAGGCATGTTGACACCGGAAGAACTGGCCAAGCTGCAGGCCATGGGTTGGGACGAACTGATGGAGACGCTGAAAAAGCGGTTGGAAGAACAAAAGGAACGCCACCAAGGTGGCAACAAGTGGATTGGCACCGGCGGCACATCGCCCTTTGGGGCCTACGGCAACAACCCGCAGGGCATTCGCATTGGCCAGGACAAGAGCCGCAACAAAAGCGCGGTCAAGGTGTGGGACCAACGCACCTACAAAGACTACGACGACACCCAAGAGCTGGGCACGCGCAACATCAAGGTGGCGTTGCGCCGCCTGCGCAAGTTTGCCCGCGAAGGCCATGAGGACG
>CAYXWW010000339.1:0-2698 GCA_964468905.1 uncultured Rhodoferax sp.
CAACATTATCCGGATGCCGAAGTCACCGTACTGGCGCACCCTAATCGTTATGAAGTGCTCGAGCATCTGCCTTACATACAGCATGTGGGTGGCATTACTAAAAAGACCGCTTGGTGTCGCGGTTGGTTCGGGAAGCAATACGACCTGGCCTTTGTTTATGGTGCAGATGCACCGCTGGTTCGCTATGCCGCTCGTGTGAGCCGCAAGGTCGTGGCCTATCGCAATGATGATTCGACAGTAAATGCCCTGATCGATATCAAAGTCGAACCACCCCCCTTTAAATCAGACCATGTCGTTCGGCAAATGCTCGAACTCCCTAAAGCAGTAGGCATTACCACGCAGAACTTGCGTATAGACTTAACGCTGACGGACGCTGAACGTGTCTGGGCACGCCAGACTCTAAAAAACCGTGGAGTCGCGGTCGACAACCTGCTAATCGGTTTCCAGACAACCAGCTTTCATACGCGCCCCTATCGGGATTGGCCCATTGAGAACTTCCTGGAACTGGCCAACAGAATAAGCGCAGCATACCCTCAAACACGGTTTGTTCTCTTCGGCGGGCGTGATGGACTGGAGCGCAACCAGGCACTGGCGGCAGAGCTAGGGGAACGCTGCGTTTCTTTTGCCAACCAACTGTCACTTCGCCAAACGGCAGCCATCATGTCGTGCTTAAGTGCCTATGTGGGTGTCGATACTGGGCCCACGCACATCATGAGCAGCTTTGATATTCCGCTCGTGGGTTTGTATCACGCGCTCTCCAAAACGCATCACACCGGCCCGTTGCAGCACCCCAGGGACTACTGCATTAACCACCCGGCAGATGAAGCGGGCGCAGATGACAACATCCCCATGGCCGACATCAGCGTCGACCAGGTGGTCGGCCAACTCCTCCGGGCATTGGGCGAGAGAGTTTAAGCGATGCTCTATATCCTGCTTACCTGGTTACAGGCGCCCATCTGGTGGCCCATCGCGTTAGTGCGCCGGATTGTAACGCCAAGCCCCAAGCGCATACTCATCGTTGAAATTGCTGGTATTGGCGATGTTGTTTGTAGCGCTTCGTTGTTTCAAAGCTTGCGTGATCAATACCCCGATGCAACCATTGATCTGTTGATCGACCCGATAGCCAAGGGGCTTTCACCCATCTTGCCCATGGTGAACAACGTTCTTTTATTTGCCTATCCCGAGCAGAAGGGGTTCAAAGGCCGGTTGAAATTGGCGCGTATCGCAGCCCAGTACGATACTGCTATTTGCCTGATCCCCAGTGCAGCCCAACTAACGGCATTCTGTTGGGGTGCAGTGCCGCAACGGCTGGCCGTGTTACCAAAAAAAGTGAATACCAGTTACCGTCTATTGGCACCCTTGATGACGGGTGTTGCTTGTCATGCCGATGGTAGTTATTTTCCGGCAACGCAATTTGAGCTTTGCAAACACCTCTTGCCGGGTTGTTCAACGCCGCAAAAGGCGTTGCCCAAATGTGTACAGGCAGCCCCGTTGCTACCAGCCCATACTGACTGGATCGGTTTGCTCGTCAGCAGTGGGCGCGCCTTGAAGCGCCTTTCAGAAACACAACTGGTCGCAATCATCGAAGGGCTGTTACAGAACACCGAAAGGAAGCGGGGTGTGGTGCTTTTCGGCGGTCCGGGTGATGTGGTGCAAGCCAACGAAGTATTAGAGATGCTGAACGCATCGGGCACATCAGCGAATGTCATCAATAGCGTCGGTCAATATGAGCTGGCCAAGTTGCCTGGGGTATTGCAGCAGCTGAAGCTGTTCATCGGCGTAGATTCTGGCGTCACGCATATGGCCGATGCACTGGGTGTGCCCATTGTCTGCATTGCAGGTCCCGTGGATCTCAAAGAAGTGTATTTGCCAAGTCAATCTCACCAGATGCTCTGTGCGCAAGAGCTGGCGTGCTATCCATGCTCCACGGTGTTTAATACGCCGGGTGCGTGTCAGCGCAGTGATCGCGCCTGCTTGCAACAGCTTTCAGCCAAATCGGTACTGGCCGCGGCTGCAACTTTGTTGGAGCAAAGCCATGCTTTATAAAACGCAAAGTAAGCGTTGGCAAAGAGTCCGTGAATGGGCGTTGTATACCCTGATGACACCGGTTCGAAAAATCTTTGAGCATCATATGGTGAAGAAGAACCGGGTCCTCATCTACTGCGTTATGGGTAATGGCCTTGGCGATGCGCTCACCATCGCCAGTATTCTGGGTGGCCTGAATCGACAGTCCGGCACAAAGGGAATTGTGTTCTCCATGAGCCCGGCGCTGTTTGAAGCAAACCCAAATGTCTTGAGTAATTTAAGTTACCACGCCATGCCCAGCTGGAAGCGTAGTTTGTTCAAGATGCTGCTGCGTAGTCTGCGCGGGCCGGCCGTGCTGTGTGTTGGCGGTGAAGTCTGGACGGTTGGTACAAATCCATTAGATACACGTGACCTGCTCAAACGCCGCGAAAAAGGCTGGAACTGGTTAGAGAAACTCTTGCCCGACTATCGCCCCGCGCTGGACTACACCACGCTGAAACCGGAGATTTTTTTCTCGGACGAGGAAGTCGCCGCATTCCAGAAGAAATTCGCACATATTCAGCGCCCGTTCGCACTGCTGAAGGCTACCGTAGGTTTCAACCGACCAACCGGGGCTTACCTGAAGAACTGGGACACCACGAAGCTCACTTGGCTGGTGGCACAAACACCGCAG
>CAYXWW010000340.1:0-2660 GCA_964468905.1 uncultured Rhodoferax sp.
GCCGGCCGCCCGGCACCTAACCCCGGTGAGCTATTTGTCGAAGGAAAATTGCATCAGATCGTCAATTGGGCGGCAGATAACTACGACATCGTTATCGTCGATAGCCCGCCGGTTCTGCCTGTGAATGACTCAGTTGTGCTCTCACGCCTTTGTGACGTGACCATGTTTGTTGTTCGTCAGGAAAAAGTTTCCTTGCATGAGGTTGAAGAAGCGTACGAACTCTTTAATAAAGCGGGCGTCATGCCAGACGGCATGGTCTTTAACGGCTTTGTACCCTCGCGTGTTCGCTACGGTGTCAGCAAGTATGGTTACTATGCCTATAAGTACGGCTATGGACGCTATGGACGCTATGGACGCTATGGCGCCGATGCCTACGGCTATGGGCTGGATCCAGACAAAGACAATGCCCAACAGCCGCCTTCGTTAATGATTTGGATCAAAAATCCTAAACGGTTGCTACAAATCGGTTCAAAAACACTGCAAAAGCAGTTCACCCGCTTACTCAGTCGCTTCCGACGTTAACTCGCCATGAATCTTAATGACTCAATCGTTGCCATCATCGGCCTCGGCTATGTTGGTTTGCCGTTGGCCGTAGAATTTGGCAAACAACGCCCTGTTATCGGCTTTGATATCAACCAGACCCGAGTCGCAGAACTGCAATCCGGGCAAGATCACACCCTTGAATGCAGCCCTGAAGAGCTTGCCGAAGCGCATAAGCTAAGTTACAGCGCTAACCTGAATGATCTGAAAAGCGCTCCAGTATTCATCGTCACCGTACCCACCCCCGTCGACGCGGCCAACCGGCCAGACATGACACCGCTCATCAAAGCCAGCCAAACCGTGGGTAGCGTACTCAAGCCCGGTGACGTGGTCATTTACGAGTCCACTGTGTACCCCGGTGCCACTGAAGAAGTCTGCGTCCCCATTCTGGAGCAGGTGAGTGGCCTCAAATTCAACCAGGATTTTTACTGCGGCTACAGCCCGGAGCGTATCAACCCCGGTGACAAAGAACACCGTTTGCCCAGCATCAAAAAAGTCACCAGCGGTAGCACACCAGATGTGGCTGAGGCGGTTGACCAGCTGTACGCACAAATTATTACCGCCGGTACTCACAAAGCCAGCAGCATTAAAGTGGCGGAAGCCGCCAAAGTGATTGAGAACACCCAGCGCGACGTCAACATCGCCCTGATGAACGAGTTGAGTCTCATTTTCCATAAACTTGGGATCGACACGCTGGAAGTGCTACAAGCCGCTGGTACCAAGTGGAATTTTCTACCGTTTCGCCCTGGGTTGGTTGGGGGGCACTGTATCGGGGTGGACCCGTATTACCTTACCCATAAAGCGCAGGAAGTCGGCTACCACCCGGAAGTCATTCTGGCCGGTCGTCGCATCAACGACCACATGGCGCAACACGTGGCCGATGAAACCGTCAAACTCATGCTTAAAAAGAGCATCCCGGTGCTGGGTAGCAAAGTCCTAGTTCTTGGCCTCACCTTTAAAGAAAACTGCCCCGACCTACGTAATACCAAGGTCGTTGACATCGTCAACCAGCTCAAGGTTTACAACACGGAGGTTGATGTGTACGACCCGTGGATCGATACCGCAGAGGCGCAACACGAATACGGGCTGGAATGTTTACCACAAGAACCCCAACAAAATTCCTACGACGCCATTATCCTGGCTGTAGGGCATCAGCAGTTTCTCGCCATGGGCGAGGGCGGTATCAAAGCCCTGGCAAAACCCGACAGCATTATTTTTGATGTCAAATCTATCCTGCCCCTGGGCGCAGTCGATGGCCGCCTGTAAATGGCTAAACTCAAAATGACCGCCTACGAAACCCTTCAGCAAACTCTCAAGATCCAGCCTAAAACCTGGCTTGTTACCGGCGTTGCCGGCTTCATCGGCAGCAATCTGCTGGAAACCTTGCTTAAACTTAACCAGCGTGTTGTAGGGCTTGATAACTTCAGCACCGGTTATCAAAAAAACCGGGACGAAGTAAAAACCCTGGTTTCGCCAGCACAATGGGCAAGCTTCAACTTTATTGAAGGCGACATCCGCGATCTCGCCACCTGCCAGCAGGCATGCCAAAACGTTGACTACGTGCTGCATCAGGCCGCACTGGGCAGCGTGCCACGCAGCATCGACGACCCCATCCTCACCAACCAGAACAACATTGATGGTTTTCTCAACATGCTGGTGGCTGCACGCGATGCCCAGGTTAAAAGTTTTACCTACGCCGCCAGCAGCAGTACCTATGGGGATCACCCGGCACTCCCAAAAGTTGAGGCCAACATCGGCAAGCCCCTCAGCCCCTATGCCGTAACAAAGTATGTGAACGAACTTTACGCCGACGTCTTCGCCCGCTGTTACGGTTTCAACACCATCGGCCTACGTTACTTCAACGTATTCGGCCCCCGGCAAGACCCCAATGGCGCCTATGCCGCCGTGATCCCCAAGTGGACAGCAGCGCTGCTCCAACGTGAAACGGTTTACATCAATGGTGATGGTGAAACCAGTCGTGATTTCTGCTTTGTTGCCAACGCAGTGCAGGCCAATCTGCTGGCAGCGACCACCGAAAACTTTGAAGCCACTAGCCAAGTGTATAACGTGGCCGTTGGTGACCGTACCACGCTCAACGAACTCTTCAGCTTGCTGCGTGA
>CAYXWW010000341.1:0-2641 GCA_964468905.1 uncultured Rhodoferax sp.
TGCGCGGGCAAATTGCAGCCAAAGAAGTGCAAATGCAGGCTATGAGCCGCTTTGCTACCCCGCAAAACCCCGATGTGCAACGTTTGGGTAGCGAACTTGGCGCATTGCGTTCGCAGCTCGCGAAAATCGAACAAGGCTCCGGCGGGGAGGCAAACACATCCCCCCTGCAACAGCTGGCCGTCAAGTCTTACCGAGACATCAAAGCCCGGGAAGCCATGATGGGGGTGTTGGTGGCCCAATACGAATCAGCAAGGGTTGATGAATCACGCGAGGGGCCGCTGATTCAGGTGGTTGATGCGGCCCAAGCCCCAGAACGGAAATCAAAGCCCAAGCGCGCCATCATTGTGTTGGTGTCGGCATTTACAGGTTTGTTCTTGGGTGTGCTGGTGGCGTTCATTCGCAGGGCCTTGCGCAAAGCTTCAGAAAACCCTCAAAGTGCAGAGCAACTCTCGCAACTCAAGTCGGCTTGGCGCTGGAAGCGTAAAGTTGTCTAATTGCTCATGCCCGAAAGCACCTCGTCTATGTCTGTTCAATGGCAGCCGCTGTTAGCAGCTCTGGCTGTGGCTACATTAGTCAGTGGTTATTTGGCCATTTTTGGAACGCGATTCGGGGCTGATAAAGCCGCTGGTATTCAGAAGTTTCACACCCAATCCACGTCGCGTTTGGGTGGTTTAGGTATTTGCTTTGGCGTGGTGTGCGGTGTCTGGCTCTCCAGCAAATACTTTCCAAATGATTCTCTATTAGGGGGGTGGTTGCTATTGGCTTCTTTGCCGGTCTTCATGGGCGGGCTGGTGGAAGACCTCACCCACAAAGTCACGCCCCGTGTTCGGCTTTTGTTGGCGTGTTTGTCATCGACATTTGTGTATTTCGTTTTTCAGGTGGGTGTCACCAGAACTGATATTCCTTTTTTAGATGCTGCTTTAGCTTTTCCCGCAGCTGCTTTATTGCTTACCATGCTTGTGGTAGCGGGCTTTATCAACGCCGTCAATATCATCGATGGGTTTCATGGCCTGGCCTCAGGCGCGGTCATCATCATGTTGCTAGGCTTAGCTGGCTTGGCTTGGCTGGCCAACGATGGCTTGGTGTTTCGTTTGTGTTTGGTAACAGCTACCGCCACGTTGGGCTTTGCTCTGTGGAACTGGCCCCTAGGAAAAATCTTCTTAGGGGATGGTGGCGCCTATTTGCTAGGACTTTGGGTGGTTGAGTTAGGGCTTTTGTTGCCACACCGAACCCTTGAGATATCACCCATGGCGCCAGTTTTGGTTGGCGTCTATCCGCTACTGGAAACGTTATACAGTATGTATCGCAGAAAGTTCGTGCGATCCCACCCCGTCAATCACCCGGATGCACTTCACCTGCACACACTCATTTACAGACGATTGATATTCAATCCAGCTGTTGATCTGAATAGTGAAGACAAAAACAAAGCAAACGCCAAGGTGGCCATTATTGTTTGGTGGTTTGTTTTGGTGCCTGTTGTGTGCGCATTGGTTTTTTACCAGCACACAAATATATTGCTTGCCCAGATCGCATTTTTTGCGTTAGCGTATGGCTACCTCTACCAGAGGCTTGTTCAATTCAAAGCCCCGCGAATTTTTTTTACCAGCCGAAGAAGAAGTAAGGCGGTTACTATTTTTTGAATTTACCGAAGCCCAGCTTGATTTTTTTTAGTGCAATGCTGCAATGGTAGCAAATTGCAGCAAGGAGGTCGTAGTGGGAATGCCTGTGCGATTTGACGATCAACTCTATTGACCTGCTCCCGTTAGCCATAAAATTCAAAAGTAGCAAGTCCGGTTCAGGGCCAATCGGTTTTGATGGTTGATGAAACAGCTTCACTCGCTGCTGCCAAGCGGTGAAGCTGCGCGAATTGAGCCGGAGGTATCCAACCCAGACTGCTGTGTGGCCGGATCTCGTTGTAATCCTGGCGCCAACTGACTAAAGCTGATCGAGCTTGTTGAAGTGTTTGAAACCAATGTTCATTGAGGTGTTCATCACGGAACTTGCCGTTGAAACTATCGATGTAACCGTTTTGCATGGGACGACCTTGTTGGATCAAGATATGGCGAATCCCGTGTGATTGCGCCCAATCCAGAAAGGCTCGACTTGTGAATTCCGGGCCGTCATCTGTTCTGACCACCTCTGGATAACCACGAAACCGTGCAGCTTGATCAAGCAACCTCGTCACATACTGGCCTGAGATCCTGTAATCAATAGCGATTTCTATACACTCAGGGCTGAAATCATCTGCCACGGTGAAATACTTCAACCGACGACCGTTGCTTAAGCTGTCAGACACAAAGTCCATGCTCCAGACTTGATTCATCTTGTTGGCCAACTGCAGCGGCACATGCTCATGCATGGGGCGCTTAGCCTTCTTGCGCTTGCGAACAGCCAGAATGGCATTGCGGTAAAGCCTATACACCCGCTTGTGATTAACGCCTGGAAACTCTGGGCGCAGCAGATCTTAGACACGACGATAGCTAAAGCGGCGACGTTGATGTGCGATCTCCATAATGTGGCCACAGAGGGCTTGCGTCTGAGCACTGACCTCAGCTCATGACGATAACTTTCTCGGCTTACCCCCAGAAGACGGCATGCTCGGCGTTCAGAGAGATCAAACAATTCGATCATCTTGCGAATC
>CAYXWW010000342.1:0-2618 GCA_964468905.1 uncultured Rhodoferax sp.
TGCAGATGGAAGTGGACGAAGCGGTGGAGTTCTTTGCCGCCATGCCGTCCATTGCGCACCCCCTCCAGCTGCTCAAGGACGTGGGGCTGGGCTACCTCACACTCGGTCAGCCATCACCCACGCTCAGCGGCGGTGAAGCGCAGCGCATCAAGCTGGTGACCGAACTCAGCAAGGTGCGCGACGACATTGGCAAGCGTGGCAACAAGGCACCGCACACCCTCTACGTGCTGGACGAGCCTACGGTCGGCCTGCACATGGCTGATGTGGAAAAGCTCATTCGCGTGTTGCACCGCCTGGTCAATGCGGGCCATAGTGTGGTGGTCATTGAACATGATCTGGATGTGATTGCCGAGGCTGATTGGGTGATTGACCTGGGTCCAGATGGCGGTAATGGCGGCGGGCAAATCGTTGCTGCGGCTACGCCTGAGCAGGTAGTTCGACTGGGTACGCACACGGGCGTGGCGCTGGCGGCGGTGTTGGCGCGCTAGGGGATTTGATGGTTGCTATCAAATCAGAAGCTACCAATGCACATTTCACGAGGGCTACAGCATGAATACAAGTGATAGTGCGGACCTCACGCCTATGGCCCCAGCCGTGGGTGGGGAAGGGCACGTGGAGCATCATCCACTGCAAGCATTGGTGGAGGCTCTGCGCGTGTTCGCGCAAGAGCGCGCGTGGGCGCCGTTTCATACGCCCAAGAACCTTGCCAGCGCGTTGTCTGTCGAGGCAGCTGAACTGCTGGAACATTTTCAGTGGCTTACCGATGCGCAAAGCCAGAGCTTGTCTACCGACAAAAAGGACCAAGTGGCAGCGGAGGCGGCAGATGTTTTTCTCTACTTGCTGCAGCTGTGCGACAAATTAAACATTGACCTGCTGGCCGCGGCAGCGCTTAAGATGCGGGTAAACGCTGCCAAGTACCCCGTGTCACTGGCACACGGTAGTAGCAAGAAGTATTCTGATTTGTAACGTCCATCTTGGACTGGAGACACAGACCATGCAACGCCGCCCCTTTGCCATTCGCACCCTTTCCTTTGGCCTCGCTTGCGTGGGGTTTCTGGCCATAGCCGGCAGCAGCTGGGCAGGTAGCCTCAGCGAAGAGCGCGCCGAGATCCAGAAGATGCGCGCCACTACGCTGGAGCGGTTGTACAAGGTGCACCCCGCCGCACGTGCAGCTGTGCAAAAAGCCGCGGGCTATGGCGTATTCAGCAACGTGGGTGTCAACCTGATCCTGCTGTCTGCGGCGGGCGGCTCCGGCGTGGTGCATGACAACCACAGTGGCAAAGATGTCTACATGAAAATGGTTTCGGGTGGCGTGGGGTTTGGCTTGGGCGTAAAAGACTTCCGCGGTGTCTTTGTGTTCGCCACCACTGAAAAACTTAATCAGTTCACCAATAGTGGCTGGGAAGCCAGTGCCCAGGCGGATGCCGCCGCCAAAGCAGGTGACAAGGGCGGGGCCGCTGCAGGTGCCATCACTGTTGCGCCTGGTATCAAGCTATACCAGTTGACCGAAAACGGCCTGGCGCTACAGGCAACGATTCAGGGCACCAAGTACTACAAGAACGATGATTTGAACGCCCGCTAATTTCATTTCTAAATCATTCGTGTCGTTGTTGTTTCGCCTTGTCGTGCTGTAGCACTGCCCGCGCCACTTCGGCGAACCCTGCACCCCGCTCGCCATGTGCGATATAGCGTGGCAGGTGGCTGAGCTGGCTCTCAAACCGACGAATATTGGCCACACCCACACTGTGCGTGAAGTGTTCAAACATGGCCTGGTCGTTGCCTGAATCACCCACAAAGACCCAGCGGTCCAGCTCGTGCGCGATGTCGCGTTGTAGCAATTGGTGACCGATCCAGCATGCCCCCAGCCATTTGTCGAAATGCCCAAAGCAGCCGTGGATGTGGATGCTGCTCACCGTGGTCTGCATGCCCTCTTGCACCAAGACATCCAGCACGCGCTGCACGGTATCGGGCGGCACATTTACAAACTCGTTGTAGTCAAAGGCCAGATCGGTCTCACGGCCGGCACTGTCTTGTGTCAGGCCAACGCCGGGTACTTCCCGCATCACCCGTTCGCCGACTGCCTGCATGCGCAGCCGGTTGCTGGCTCGCGTTGCAGCATCCTGTTGGTATAGTTTTGATAGCGGCTTATGCAGCTTTGGCGAGGGCTGCGAGGCATTTTCTTCTGCAAGCAGACTCGGAACGAGCGCCACGGCACCGTTTTCCGCCACGATGGCATGCACCGGCCAGCTGGCAGCAAAGGGCGCACACCAGCCCACCGGGCGACCCGTGATGGCAATCACCGTGAGCCCTGCTGCCTGCAGCTGTGCCAACGCGTTCAGGGCATCGGGGGTGATCTGGCCTTCAGTTGTGAGGGTGTCGTCAATGTCGGTGAACACGCCCCTAATCAGGCGGCGTTCATCGGATGGCCAATCTGTGAGGGGCAACATCAGAACCCGCCGCCGGGCCGCCCCAAGGCGGGTTGCGCCCCCTTGGGGGGCAGGGAGCCACACGCAGTGGGCGAGCGTGGGGGCAACATTCCTAGCCTGCAGTTTGCAGCGCCAGACCCGCATGCTCGCGCAGCGGATGGAAGTGAATCTTTGGAAAGCGCTCTTGCGCCA
>CAYXWW010000343.1:0-2603 GCA_964468905.1 uncultured Rhodoferax sp.
GCGCCAGGATCCGGGCCGCGTGTTCAAGGGCAAGAAGATGGCTGGCCATCTTGGTGCCGTTCGTACCACCACCCAGAACCTGCAAGTGGTCCGCACTGACGCGGAACGCGGCCTTCTGATGATCAAGGGCGCTGTCCCCGGGTCGAAGGGTGGCTGGGTCACCGTCAAGGACGCCGTGAAGAAAGCCGCTCCGGCGGGTCTTCCGCTGCCTGCCGCTGTTCGCTCGGCCGCTGCCGCAGCGCCTGCTGCCGCTGAAGGGGGTGACGCATGAAACTTGATGTGATCAAGCTGGACGGCGGCAAAGCCGGTTCCGTCGATCTGGACGAAGCGCTGTTCGGCCTCGAGCCGCGCGCCGACATCCTGCACCGTGTGGTGCGCTGGCAGCGGGCGCGTGCCCAGGCTGGCACCCACTCGACGCTGGGCAAGTCGGACGTCTCCTACTCGACCAAGAAGATCTATCGCCAAAAAGGCACCGGCGGCGCTCGTCACGGTTCCAAGAAGGCCCCGATCTTCCGTCACGGCGGCGTCTACAAGGGCCCGACCCCGCGGTCGCACGCCCATGACCTGCCGAAAAAGTTCCGCGCACTTGGCCTGCGCCATGCGCTATCGGCCAAGGCGAAAGCCGGCGAGCTGGTGATTTTGGATGCGGCCACCATGGCCGACGCCAAGACAGCCAACCTTGCCAAAATGGCCAAGGAACTGGGCTGGAAGCGCGCCCTCATCATCGACGGTGCGGCCGTTGACGCGAACTTCGCGCTGGCTGCCCGCAACCTCGATGGCGTGGACGTTCTGCCGACCATTGGCGCCAACGTCTATGATATCCTGAAGCGTGACACCCTGGTGATCACCAAAGCAGGTATCGAAGCTCTGGAGGCTCGTCTGAAATGAGCGCGAAACCCGAACATTACGACCTGATCAAAAAGCCGATCATCACGGAAAAGGCCACCATGGCCTCGGAAGCTGGTGCGGTTGTGTTCCAGGTCGCCATGGACGCGACCAAGCCGCAGATCAAAGAAGCCGTTGAGGCCATCTTTGGTGTGAAGGTCAAGGCCGTGAACACCGTGGTCGCCAAAGGCAAGGCCAAGAAGTTCCGCGGCCGCGCTGGCGAGCGCAGCGACAAGAAAAAGGCCTATGTCATGCTGGAAGCCGGTCAGTCGATCGACGTGTCGACCGGTCTGTGAGGCTGAGTCGGGGTGAACCCCGACCTACGAGTTGCGAAAGCCCCTGCCGAAAGGCGGGGGCTTTTGCATGGCGCAAGAGTAAACTGGTTGATAGTGTCCGATGCGCTCTAACAGCTAAGCTTCGACTTGAAATGAGCGAGTGGCTCTCGGTAGGTGAAAATCAATATCGAGAGCTATTGGAACAGATGGAACACTCCCCATGATGTCGAGGCCGTCGGCCGCGAGTTTGTTGAGCTGGTCCTTTTGTGCTGACGCCAATGAGCTAAACCAAGCTGGATTGAAAAACACATTCTCAACATGCTTCATCACAAACTGAAGGATTGCGGACGCAAGCAACTCCTCTGGTATCGCCATAAGCTGTCTTGCAATGATTGACCCCGGCGCACTCTTGGTCTCGCGCCATGACACGCAGATCATCGAACCGTTTTCTGTGGCAAACGACGAAACTATGCATTGCTCCAGAATCTCATCCACAAATCCCTTCTGTAGCTCCGCATCGTAGAGGTCAATAAACGGAGACCACGCTCCGGCGAACATGAATGGCAATGGTTCTTCAAACTCAAACACTACTGACGCCAATGGGTCCGGAGTTCTATTCGCCATTGCCTTGGTCAACGCATCAAGCGTGACCTTTTGTTCTCGCCTTGCAGCCTCGTTACCAGTGTTAATGTCGTCTAGCATAGACTGTAGCATCAACTGCTCAAAAGGCGACCGTCCCTTATCAGCTCCACGCAAGGTTTCCCGCATGTGAGCGCTGGCATCCTTCCCATAGACCTCCCTACTCATCGTGCGGAATGCTACTGCAAGGCACTGGTCGGCGCGTCCGACAAATGCTTCATTCTCAATACATGAGAATAGTTCTCGATCATGCTTGCTGCAAAAACCATTAAAAATCGACGCATCTTTGACGCCGATCTTCTTCACAACCAGCTTACCACCACTTTTGATTAGATCAGC
Organism: uncultured Rhodoferax sp.; assembly: GCA_964468905.1. GTDB lineage: Bacteria > Pseudomonadota > Gammaproteobacteria > Burkholderiales > Burkholderiaceae_C > Allorhodoferax. The sequence continues at coordinate 2,139 of CAYXWW010000343.1, forward strand.
AACGTTCGCTCCATATTGAAGCACGTGTCCATTCGCGGCAATTCTTGAGAGATTTGCGCCTCGTGAAACTGTATGTGATTTTATTATTCCACCATCGCAATCACCCAAACCCAAGTTGTAAGCAAAGCATTTTTTTCTGGAGAAGGCCCTTCGGTTCGCGTCAACAGCATCCCAAAGATTATCCTTAGGCTGGTCTTCGCGATCTCGGTGGCACTTCTTGTACTTCTTTCCAGAGCCGCACCAACAAAGCGCATTCCTGTCTCGACCTTTCATCGCGGAGCTTTCACAAAATTGGCAAACAAGGCTAGGGTACTTCGTCTAAATTACGGGGATTCCATGGTGATTATCTAGTGTTGCGAAGCACCTATGTGAAGTCTGTTGTTCAGAATGAGGGTGGCCGCATAACCACCTTACACAGAGATCCCTCCCTCTGCCCGCCCCAAAGAATCCCCCATTGCCACCCCC
>CAYXWW010000344.1:0-725 GCA_964468905.1 uncultured Rhodoferax sp.
GTTGGGCGGACCCACCATCCACACCTACCACCAGGCGCGCGCCGTGTTGCAGCAGGCAGTCGGTAAAACCGCCAGTGCTCTGGCCCACGTCCAAACAGGCCAGGCCGTCCACCGACAGGCCAACATGCTTGAGCGCAGCTTCCAGTTTCAGGCCACCGCGGGACACATAGCGTGCTTCGGAGTCGTCCAGCAAACGCACCTCGGCGTTCTCAGGAACCTCGTCGCCATTTTTTGCGATGCGCTTCCACGCCTCACCACCCGCCTCCGCTTTTTGCCATTCCACACCATCTGCAATCAGACGTTGCGCCTGAGAGCGGGTGGTAGCAAGGCCCCGTTGAACGAGTAGTTGATCAATGCGCATGTGTTCCTTCGTGTGGCTGTATCGCAGCACGTGACTTTGCCAGGGATACCGCCGAACCGGCTAGGCCGGGCGGCTGGTATCGCCCCCTAGAGGGGGAGGCGCCGCAGGCGCTTCGGGGGTGTTTCAATATCTGTACGTGTCTTTTTTGTACGGGCCAGCCTTGCTCACGCCAATATAGGCTGCTTGCTCGGTGGTCAGTTCAGACAACATGGCTCCCACCTTCGCCAGGTGCAAGCGGGCCACTTTTTCGTCCAGGTGCTTGGGCAACACATACACCTTGCCAGACTTGTATTCCTTGGGCTTGGTGAACAGCTCGATCTGGGCAATAGTCTGGTTGGCAAAGCTGGACGACATGACGAAGCTG
>CAYXWW010000344.1:735-2560 GCA_964468905.1 uncultured Rhodoferax sp.
GATGTGTATAATAAGTTAGAATTATAACTTACGCAAGAATTTAGTGCTTATTTGGTCACCAAACGGCCCTTAGCCAACAGGATGATGCGCTTGGCGGGCTTCTTGCCCTTGGCCGGGAAGATTACATGGTCCACCTGGGGCTTGATCTCATCCCACTGTAGCTTTTCCAGCGACGCGACGTCGATTTCATTGTCAAAATGCCCAATGTTGCTGACGATGGCTTGGTCTTTCATCGCCTCCATGTGCTTGTAGGTGATGACGTTCTTGTTGCCGGTGCAGGTTACAAAAATATCGGCCTTGTCAGCGGCATATTCCATGGTCACAACCTTGTAGCCTTCCATCGCAGCTTGCAGGGCGTTGATGGGGTCGATCTCGGTCACCCACACTTGTGCGGACAGGGCGCGTAAAGCCTGGGCAGAGCCTTTGCCCACATCGCCATAACCCGCCACCACGGCCACTTTGCCTGCAATCATCACATCGGTGGCGCGCTTGATCGCATCGACCAACGACTCGCGGCAGCCATACAGGTTGTCGAACTTGCTCTTGGTGACCGAGTCATTGACGTTGATGGCGCGGAATGCGAGCGTACCCTTGGCCGACATTTCCTCCAGACGCATCACACCGGTGGTGGTCTCTTCAGTCACGCCAATGATGTTCTTCAGGCGGCGGCTGTACCAGGTGGGGTCCAGCTTGAGCTTGGCCTTGATGGACTTGAACAGACAGATTTCTTCTTCGCTACCGGGCTTTGCCAGCACCTTGATGTCTTTCTCAGCCTTGGCACCCAAGTGCATCAGCAACGTTGCATCGCCACCGTCGTCCAGAATCATATTGGGGCCTTCAGCAGCGGTGCCCTTTTTGCCGTCGAATTCAAAAATGCGGTGGGTGTAATCCCAGTAGTCGTCCAAGGTCTCGCCTTTGTAGGCGAACACTGGCGTGCCCTTGGCAACCAAGGCAGCAGCGGCATGGTCTTGTGTGGAGAAGATATTGCAGGATGCCCAACGCACTTCAGCACCCAGGGCTTGCAGTGTCTCCACCAACACGCCGGTCTGGATCGTCATGTGTAGCGAACCGGTGATGCGCGCGCCCTTCAGGGGTTTGGACTTGGCAAATTCCTGCCGGATGGCCATCAGGCCGGGCATTTCGGTCTCGGCAATGGTCAACTCTTTGCGGCCCCATGGAGCCAGGCTCAGGTCGGCAATTTTGTAGTCTTCGGTCTTGTTTGCTGGTTTCAGTGCGCTCATGGCTAACTCCAAAAATAAATTTGAATTGCCACTGACCGTGAAGAGGACCTGGAAAAGGCTCACCACACAGACCAGTGGGTGAGCGCCGTTGACTTGCCTGGCCCTGTGGGACCAGGTGTTCCGAGCCTCGTTCACTGCATGTGAACTGCAACGCTCCTCGGAAGCTGCCGATTATACGGAGCTCGTTCGCCGTTTGCCAACCGCGTCCGTACGAAGTGTTCAAGTTCCAAAATTTATTCTCAACGGCCTCCGGTAAAATCCCCCCCTTCCGGGCGAACAACGCCAGGGTGCAGCAGCACCCATAACACCCGGACACACCTTCTGGAATCCCCTGTGTCATTTCTCACCGAAACCCGCCGCCGCCGCACCTTTGCCATCATTTCCCACCCGGATGCCGGCAAGACCACGCTGACTGAGAAGCTCCTGCTGTTCTCGGGCGCGATCCAGATCGCAGGCAGCGTGAAGGCCCGCAAGGCCACGCGCCATGCCACATCCGACTGGATGGAGATTGAAAAGCAGCGCGGCATTTCGGTTGCATCGTCAGTGATGCAGATGGCCTACCGCGACCATGTGGTCAACCTGCT
>CAYXWW010000345.1:0-2479 GCA_964468905.1 uncultured Rhodoferax sp.
AGGCACGCAACACGTAGCTGGGCTCCAGCGAAGCCGAGGTACACGCCGACCCACTGCTGACGGCCAATCCTTTGATGCCCATGATCAAGGATTCGCCTTCCACATAGTTGAAACTCATGTTCAGGTTATGCGGCACGCGCTGGGTCACGTGGCCATTGATAAACACCTGTTCTATATCCTTCAAACCGGCCAGCATGCGATCGTGCAGGGCCTGAATGCGCACGTTTTCTGCAGCCATTTCTTCTTTGGCAATACGGTAGGCTTCGCCCATGCCCACGCACTGGTGGGTCGGCAGGGTGCCCGAGCGCATGCCGCGCTCGTGGCCGCCGCCGTGCATTTGGGCTTCCAGCCGGATGCGGGGCTTGCGGCGCACAAACAAGGCACCAATGCCTTTGGGGCCGTAGGTCTTGTGGGCGGTGAGACTCATCAGGTCAACCGGCATCTTGGACAGATCAAAGGCCACGCGCCCCGTGGCCTGGGCGGCATCTACATGGAAAATGACACCCTTTTCACGGCACACCGCACCAATGGCGGCGATGTCCTGGATGACGCCAATCTCGTTGTTGACAAACATGACGCTGGCCAAGATGGTTTCGGGGCGTATGGCTGCCTTGAAGGCATCCAAATTGACCAAGCCATCGTCTTGCACATCCAGGTAGGTAACCTCAAAACCCTGGCGCTCTAGCTCACGGCAGGTGTCCAGCACGGCTTTGTGCTCGGTCTTGACGGTAATGATGTGCTTGCCTTTGGACTTGTAAAAATGTGCAGCCCCTTTGATCGCCAGGTTATTGGACCCGGTAGCGCCCGAAGTCCAAACGATTTCACGCGGGTCAGCACCAATCAACGCTGCGACCTGGCCGCGCGCCTTTTCTACAGCCGCCTCGGCCTCCCAGCCCCAAGCGTGGCTGCGTGAGGCAGGGTTGCCAAAGTGGGCCCGCAGCCACGGCACCATGGCGTCTACCACCCGCTCATCGCAAGGATTGGTGGCGCTGTAGTCCATGTAAATGGGGAAATGGGGCGTGGTGTCCATGGTTTGCTCGTTATGAATCAGTTGAGAACAGGCCCGGCCTGCCTTGCAGGGTACGGCCTGTCCGGCAAAGTATTAGGTTTTTGAAAACGCGTTGCCCAGAGCAAACACGGAATTGGGTGCATTGATGCGAATGGGTGCGCTCTGGGGCATGGCGGATATTGCACGCTTCACGCTCGGTTTATCTTCTACTTGCAGGCCCTTGGCGAGCTGGTCATCTACCAGCTTCTGCAGGCTCACCGAATCCAGAAACTCAACCATGCGCACATTCAGAGAAGCCCACAGGTCGTGCGTCATGCAACGCTCGCCCTCGCCCAGACAATTTTCCTTGCCACCGCAGTGGGTTGCGTCAATGGGCTCATCCACCGACACAATAATGTCGGCAACCGTAATGTCAGACGCTTTGCGGGCCAGCATATAGCCGCCGCCGGGGCCACGGGTAGACTCCACCAGCTCGTGGCGGCGCAATTTTCCGAACAGCTGCTCCAAATAAGACAGGGAAATCTGCTGGCGCTGACTGATGGCCGCCAAAGTGACGGGGCCGCTGGTTTGACGCAGACCCAAATCAATCATTGCTGTGACCGCAAAGCGGCCTTTGGTGGTGAGGCGCATGGTGAAATCCCTTCAGTCGCACTGGGTTGAAGTACTTGGTTGACTAAACTACTCAAGTATATCAAAAAACCTAGGGTTTTCCTCAGGTAATCACAAAGATGGTGCAGATTGCGCCTATTTCCCACCCACTGAAATGCTGACTACGTTGTCACTACCCGAAGCGCCAAACGCCTGCTCTTTCAAGATTCCCAGCTGGTCCCGGACTTTGGCGGCCTTCTCGAACTCCAGGTTGCGCGCATGCTCCATCATCAGCTTCTCTAAGCGCTTGATTTCGCGGGAAATATCCTTCTCGCTCATGTCTTCCACTAGGGCACGTTGCAACGCATCCCGCTCCAGCCGCTCGGCCTCTTTGCCCGCCTTTTCGCTGTAAACACCATCAATCAGGTCGCGCACCTTTTTGACGATGGCGCGTGGGGTAATGCCCTGCTCCAGGTTGTGGGCAATCTGCTTTTTACGGCGCCGCTCGGTCTCGCCCATGGCGCGTGCCATGGAATCGGTAATCTTGTCGGCGTACAAAATAGCGCGGCCGTTCAAGTTACGGGCTGCACGACCAATGGTCTGGATGAGGGAACGCTCTGAACGCAAAAAGCCCTCCTTGTCCGCATCCAATATTGCCACGAGCGACACCTCTGGAATATCCAAGCCTTCGCGCAACAGGTTGATACCCACCAGAACATCAAATGCACCCAAACGAAGGTCCCGCAATATCTCGACGCGCTCTACCGTGTCAATGTCGCTGTGCAGGTAGCGCACTTTGACACCGTTGTCGCTGAGGTAATCGGTCAGTTGTTCGGCCATACGCTTGGTCAGCGTGGTAACCAGCACGCGCTCGCTTTTCTC
>CAYXWW010000346.1:0-2476 GCA_964468905.1 uncultured Rhodoferax sp.
GTTGGTCGCCTCGGCTTCTTTAATGGCCATGGACCACTCACCGGTAAAGATGACGCTGCAGGTGATGCCGGGCTTGACCGAGCGCGCACCCATCAGAAACGCATTGATATTGCGCAGCACCTGCGGGATGGGCTTGGCGGCTACAAAACCAATCTTGCCGCTCTTGCTCATGTGACCAGCAATCACGCCATTGAGGTACTGGCACTCATCGATATAGCCAAAGAAGCTGCCCACATTTTTTGGGTGCTTGCCTTCGGTCCACAAACCGCCGCAATGTGCAAAGCGCACATCAGGGTTCTTGGGGGCCAAGGCCAGAATGTGCGGATCGAAGTAGCCATATGACGTGGGGATGACCAGGCTTGCACCGTCTTGGACAATCATGCCGGTCATGGTTTTTTGTACGGCGGCGGTCTCGGGCACGTTTTCTTCTTCCACCACTTTCACACCGGGCATTTTCTTAATTTCGGCAGCGGCCTGGGCCTGCGCCTGGTTGTAGCCATAGTCGTCTCGTGGCCCCACGTAGATGACGCCCACGGTGATGGGCTTTTGTGCAAATGCAGAGGGACTCCAGGCACCCAGGGTTCCAACCGCGCCCATGGCGGCCAAGGTTTTCAGGGTGTCACGACGATTAACTGGTTGAGCGCACATGGTCATTTCTCCGATGGGTTGAACTGTGAAAGGAATGCATCAAGATGGTGCTTTTTGGTTGGCTGGATCTTGTATCCAAGACAGGATGCAATTTGCGTGCCTAAGTGACTTTGGTATGAGTCGGGTAGCACGTTTTGCTCCGTGTCCCCCGCCCTCCGGCATTCGCCTGCGGGCTCCTCCTTGACCTGCGCAAAACGCGCTACCCGACTGATACTGCGCGGCGGGGTGTGTCTCGAACCAAGGCAATGCGGACAAGGCTCTCGAGCAACAGGGCTGGGGTAAGTGCCAAAGTGAGGTCAAGGAGGAGCAGAGGGCTTGCCCTCTGCGGGGGACACGAACGGCGGCGTTTGCCCCAGCCCTGCTGCGGGCGAATACACGAGATGGCACTGCTGCGGCGACCGTGTGCATTAAGCTTTTCACAGCAAACTCACATGCGCAGCCACCACCCGCCACCCCGCCTCAGTACGCATCCAGGTCTGGCTCTGCCGCCCAGTCTTGTCGCTACCCGTGCGCTGAAATTCGATGTTGACGGTGGCAGTGTCCCGGCCATACGTAGTGATCACGTTTTTGAGCACCGTCCGCGCCACGCCCTGTGCCGGGCGTGCCGCGCGGAAGGCGCAAATGGCGTCGTAGCCGTACAGGTTTTCGGTCACGCCATAGCGCAGGGTGTGTGAGCTAGACCAGAACAGTTCATCCAGCACCGCTACGTCATTGCTCACCAGCGCTGCTTCGTAGCGGTTGGATTGGGCCTCGACTTCGGCCCATACCTCGGGGATATTGATTTGCATGTTGACGCACTCGCTTAAAAAGACACCGACCGGGTATGGGACACACCAGCCTGTTGCAGCACGTAGCCCGCCCGCAGGGCTAGGTCTTCGCGCCACGGGGCAGCAATGATTTGCACGCCTATGGGCAAGCCACCCGTGCCATCGGGCCACAGGGGTGCTGCCACGACCGGGCAGCCAGCAAATGAAATCGGTTGCGTCAGCAGACCCATGGCCGGGCGGCAGGGCTGCTGCTGCCCGTTGATGTCCAGCCATTCAGTACCAATGATCGGGGCGGCGACTGGGGTGGCTGGGGCCAACAACACGTCCCAATCTTTGAACAAGGCGTTCACCTTGTCGCGGTACACCCGGCGAAAGCGCTGGGCACGCAGGTACCACGCTGCGGGCTGCAGTGCACCTGCCAAGAAGCGGTCGACTGACAGCGGTTCAAAATCATCCGGCCGCGTGCGCAAGTCTTCCAAGTGCAGGCTACCGCCCTCTGCGGAGGTGATGATAAAAGCGGCGGCCCGGCCCAAGGCGGCATCAGGCCACTCCACGCCATCGGCAGCACCCAGGGTCTGGGCTGCCAGTTGCACCGCGGCGCGCGCAGCGGGTGTGGCGTTGTCATGAAAATAGCCGCCCAGCACCCCGACGCGCAAGCCCTGAATGCCCTGCGTCACATCACCCACGGGCTGCACGGCCGTGGTATGGCAACCGGGGTCGAGTGAGTCCACACCCTGCAGTGCGTCGTATGTCAGGGCCAAGCTTTCCAGTGCATCGGCAAAGGGGCCCAGATGGTCGATGCTGTGCACAAACGGATAGCTGCCCCTGCGTGACAGTCGACCGAAGGTAGGCTTGAGGCCCCAGATGCCGCACAGCGACGACGGCACGCGGATGGATCCATTGGTGTCTGACCCCAGCGAGATCCCCACCTGCCCCGCTGCTACCGCTGCACCACAGCCACCGGACGACCCACCTGCAATGCGGGTCAGATCGTGGGGGTTGTGGCAGGGACCGTAGTGGGTGTTCTCGGTGGTGAAGCCGTAGGCGTATTCGTCCATGTT
>CAYXWW010000347.1:0-2462 GCA_964468905.1 uncultured Rhodoferax sp.
ATTCAACGAAGGCACCTCGCAGCCCAGCATCACTACGCTCGATGCCAGTGTCAGCCTGCCCTTCCAAATCCTGAGCACCCCCGTGCGTTACAGCGCGACGGTGCGGGCACAAAGCAACAACACCCGCTTAATTGCCCAAGACCGCTTCTCCATCGGCGGGCGTTACAGCGTGCGCGGCTTTGACGGTGACACCAGCCTCGCCGCCGAACGTGGCTGGACCTTGCGCAATGACTTCAGCACCGGTATTGCAAGCGGCTGGGGCATAGGCGCACAGCAAATCTACATGGGGCTGGACTTTGGCGAAGTCAGTGGCCGTGGCGCAGAAACCTTGCTTGGCAACACGCTCGCAGGCGTCGTTCTCGGCCTGCGCGGCAGCGTCCAAAAAGTTCAGTACGAACTATTTGTAGGCGCTCCCATCAGCAAGCCCAATGGGTTTGTCACCGCCAACACCACATTCGGTTTCAGCCTCAGCACCAGCCTGTAAACCCGCCTCCATACATACCTTCTGCACATCGGCCCTCCCATGAACAAGAACCTCCACCGCATCATCTTCAACGCCCGCCGGGGCCAGCGCATGGTTGTGGCCGAAACCGCCAGTGCACAGGGTAAGAGCGCCAGTGGCGAAACACGTGCAGCAAGCCCTGCGGCAAGTGCAAATGCGGCAAGTGCAGCAGCAACCCCATCACTCACCAGTGCCGCACTCATGGCGTACCTGCTCCCCACATTGCTCCCTACACTGTTGCTTGCCACCCCCACCCACGCACAAATCAAAGCCGATACCCGCGCACCCGGCACCCAGCAGCCCACCGTGCTCACCACGTCCAACGGCGCACCGCAGATCAACATCCAAACCCCCAGCGCCGCCGGTGTCAGCCGCAACGTCTACAGCCAGTTTGATGTGCAAACCAACGGCACGGTGTTGAACAACAGCCGCACCGGTACGGTCAGCGCTGTGGGCGGCTACGTACAGGCCAACCCCTGGATGGCCCAGGGCACGGCCCGCGTCATCTTGAACGAAGTCAACTCCACCGCTGCCAGCCAACTCCAGGGCCCTGTCGAAGTGGCCGGCGACCGCGCGGAAGTCATCATCGCCAACCCCGCCGGCATTGCTGTCAACGGCGGCAGCTTCATCAATGCTAGTGCGGTCACCCTGACCACTGGTACTGCCGTCGTCAACGCTGGCAACCTGGACGGCTACCGTGTGCAAGGCGGCATGGTCAGCGTGTCGGGCCGCGGGCTCGACACCAGTGGAGCCGACTACACCAGCATCCTGGCACGCGCCGTACAAGTCAATGCCGGCATCTGGGCCAAAGACCTGCGCGTGGGCACGGGAGCCAACAGCTCGAGCGCCAGTGGTGCAACTCCAGCAACTGCTGTCAGCGCCCACGGCAGCGCAAACCCCGCAAAGTCAACACTCCAGGCCAATAGTGCAGACGCTGCACCAGCCTTTGCACTGGACGTCTCCGCCCTGGGCGGCATGTACGCCGGCAAGATCTATCTGGTGGGCACTGACGCTGGCTTAGGGATCCGCAACAGCGGCTACATTGGTGCCACGTCTGGCGATGTCACCATCAGCAGCAACGGCTGGCTCAGCAACAGCGGCTCCATCGTTGCCGCTGGCAACACCAGTATTGCCACCCAAGGCAGCCAAACCCACAGTGGCGTAACCGCTGCCCAAGGCCAACTCAGCCTCGCCGCATCCGGCTCAGGTGCCAGCATCACCAGCACCGACAAGTCCTTGCTGGTTGCCGGATTAAAGTCCGATGGCACCCTGACCGGCACCTCCAGCGCCACTGTGAGCGCTTCAGATGGCGTCACCATCGGCGGCAAACTCATTGCCACCGGCAACCTGCAGGTCAATGGCACGGCAGTCACGTTGAGCGGTGCGCAAATCCAGGCCGACAGCGCCACCATCGCGTCCACCGCCAGCGGAGCAGACCTGCACGCTGACAAAGCCACCATCAACATCGCCAAGACGCTGACCCTTTCCACTGGCCAAACCCTGCACACTGAGGGTGCCAACATCGTTGCCAATCGCCTCCAAATTGGCGCCCACGACCTCGTCAACACCGGCGGCACCTTGGGCCAAAGCGGAACGGACGATCTGAACATCAGCCTGGCAGGCAAGCTCAACAATGACAACGGCCATATCGCCGGGGGCGGCAACGTAAACCTCTCGGCCAGCACCCTCAGCAATGCCGACAAAGCCAGTGTGTACGGCGCAGGCAGCGTGACGGTGACCGCTGGGCAACTGAGCAACAGCGGTAGCGTGTACGCCGGTGGAGACCTGACTCTACAGGTTGGCACCACACTGGATAACACCAGTGCCAATCCACGCTCCGGTGGCCTGCTGGCCTCGGGAGGCAACACCACCATCACCGCCAGCAGCGTGAACAATGGCAGCGGTGCCAACATCATCGCCGGCATGCAAAGCGATGGCAAGCTCGTGGCCAACTCAGGCG
>CAYXWW010000348.1:0-1099 GCA_964468905.1 uncultured Rhodoferax sp.
CGCCTCGAAGCCGAGCGCCCCGCTGCCGGCGAAGGCGTCGAGCACGCGCCAGCCGGTCAGGTCCTGGCCCAGCCAGTTGAACAGGGTTTCGCGCACGCGGTCTGGCGTGGGCCGCAGCCCGGGCCGGTCAGCCACTTTGAGTTTGATGCGTTTCCATTGCCCGCCAATCAGGCGAATCTCACCCGGTTGGCGGTTGTGAACGGGTGCGCGCGCGGGTTTGGATGCTGCCTTGGCAGCAGAGGGGGATAGGGGCTTGCTGGATTTCTTCATCCCCCCAAGCTTAACGGACTGGCAACAGCAGTTTCATAGAATGCTGTCATTCACAGAACGCAACACATGTTCAGCTTCTTCAAAAAAAAATCCCCTCCCCCTCCGGCCCCAACGCCTACCGACTCCCCCACACCCGCAGTTGAAGCGCCATCGGGCGGGTCGCTCATTGGCAGTGCACTGGTCATACCGATTGACGTCCCGCGGGCTGGTGCCCCCGTACCAGAGCGTCAAAAATGGGTCGACAAACTCAAGGCCAGTTTGGGCAAAACAGCCCATGGCATTGCCACGGTGTTTGGTGGCTCGGTCATTGATGAAGCCCTCTTTGAAAGGCTGGAAGACGCCCTGCTCATGGCAGATGCCGGTGTACCAGCCACCGAGTTCCTGATTGGCGAATTGCGCCGCAAGGTCAAAGACAGCGGTGTGACCCACCCTGTCGCACTTAAGAACCTTTTGATCGCAACCCTGACCGACCTGTTGCTTCCACTGCAAAAGCCCTTGATCATCGGTGAGCACAAGCCAACGGTCATCATGGTGGCGGGGGTAAATGGCGCTGGCAAAACCACGTCGATCGGCAAGCTCACCCGCCACCTGTCGGAGAACGATGCCAGTGTGCTGCTGGCTGCGGCCGACACATTTCGCGCGGCAGCACGCGAACAACTCGGCGTGTGGGCTGATCGCAATTTGGTCGAGATCGTCAGCCAGGAGGGTGCAGACCCTGCTGCAGTGAGCTTTGACGCGGTGAGCGCAGGCAAGGCGCGCGGCAAAGATGTGGTGCTGATCGACACGGCCGGTCGCCTGCCCACGCAGCTGCACCTCATGGAAGAGCTGA
>CAYXWW010000348.1:1109-2460 GCA_964468905.1 uncultured Rhodoferax sp.
GGCCAAAACGCCCTTGCCCAGGTGCGCGCTTTTGACGACGCGCTGGGCCTTACGGGCCTGATCATCACCAAGCTGGACGGCACCGCCAAAGGCGGCGTTCTGGCGGCAATAGCCCGGGAACGCCCCGTGCCGGTCTATTTCATTGGCGTGGGGGAAAAGCTGGAAGAGCTGGAGACCTTTAACGCACGGGAGTTTGCGCAAGCACTCTTGGGTTAAGCTCTTTGGGTGAGGCTAGGCCAACCCCAAGCGCTCACACAATGCCAAGGTCGCCACACTTTGGTTCATGGAGTAGAAGTGCAAGGCAGGCGCACCACCTGCGCGCAACTGTTCGCACAGGCTGGTCACCACGTCCAGGCCAAAGGCTTTAATGGACGCCATGTCATCCCCAAAGTTTTGCAAGCGCAAGCGAATCCAGCGTGGAATCTCGGCACCGCAGGCGTCTGAGAAACGCATCAATTGTGTCGAGCTGGTGATGGGCATGATGCCCGGCACCACGGGCACATTCAAGCCCATTGCAACCACGTCATCCACAAAACGGAAGTAAGCGTCGGGGTTGTAGAAGTATTGGGTGATGGCGGAGTTAGCACCGGCATTCACCTTGGCGGCAAAGGCTTGCAAATCAGCCTCTGGCGACTTGGCTTGCGGATGGATCTCAGGGTATGCCGCCACTTCAATGTGAAAGTCGTCACCCGTTTCCGTGCGAATAAACGCCACCAGATCGCTGGCGTACTGGAACTCGCCGCCCGCGCCATAGCCGCTGGGCAAGTCACCACGCAGCGCCACTAGGCGTTTGACGCCCATGGCCTTCAGTGTGGCCAGCTGCGCACGCACCGTCTCGCGGGTAGCGCCAATGCAGGAAAAATGCGATGCCGCGCTCACCCCATCCGCCAAGATTTCATTCACGGCGTTAAAGGTGCCCTCTTGGGTAGAGCCACCGGCCCCGAAAGTTACGGAGCAAAACGTGGGCTTGAGCGCGTACAGCTCCCGGCGCACCGCGCGCAGCTTGGCCACGCCTTCGGGGGTTTTGGGCGGGAAGAACTCGACGCTCAGCGGTATGCGAGATGAATCAGACATAGTGTTTACTTCGTTGAGCAAATAAAAAATTCGCGGTTGCCATCGCCACCGTCAATGGGCGAATCAAACCAAGCGTTAACGGTCAGGCCCAATTCGGCACAAGTTTCACGCAGCCGTGCCTCGATCAGCGGGTAAAACGACGCATCTTTCACGATGCCGCCCTTACCCACTTGCCCGGGTTGCAACTCAAACTGCGGCTTGACCAGCATCAAGAGCGTGCCGCCCTCTTTCAAGAACGGCACGATAGCCGGCAGCACTAGGGATTGCGAGATGAAGG
>CAYXWW010000349.1:0-2456 GCA_964468905.1 uncultured Rhodoferax sp.
CGTGCTCACCCCCAATCTGAAAGGCTTTGAGGCCGCAGTGCTGTCACGGCCAGACGAGATTGTGGTGTTTGGTGCGGCCAGTGAGGCGTTTAGCCAGAAGAACATCAATTGCTCGATTGCCGAAAGCATGGAGCGCTTTCGCCCCGTTGTGCAGGCGGCACGCGCGCAGGGCATAGCGGTGCGCGGCGCCATCTCCTGTGCAGTGGGCTGCCCGTATGAGGGTACCGTTGCGCCCGAGCGGGTGGCTTTTGTTGCCCGTCTGATGCACGGCATGGGCGTGCAGCATATTGGCGTGGCCGACACCATTGGCGTTGGCACTCCGCTGCAGGTGCAGCGGGCGCTGGACGCGGCGCTGGGTGTGTACGGCGTTGACCAGGTTTCAGGTCACTTCCACGACACCTATGGCATGGCGCTGGCCAACACGCTGGCGAGCTTGCAAATGGGCGAGTGGCAGTTTGATACCTCGGTGGCAGGCTTGGGTGGCTGCCCCTATGCCAAGGGCGCCACCGGCAACGTAGCCACTGAAGATGTGGTCTACATGTTGCACGGCATGGGCATAGAAACGGGCATTGACCTGGACCTGCTGGTGGACGCGGGGGCTTTCATTAGCAACTTCTTGCAGCGCAAGCCAAACTCGCGGGCTGCCACGGCCTTGCTGAACCAGCGGGTGGCTTGAATGCATACTGCGAGCGCTATTGAAATGCTAGCTACTCAAGCCCAATTGGCGAGGGCTACTGCTGAAAATGTTCCCTCTCCCTGCGTGTCGGTGTGCCGCATGGATGCGCAGCGGGCCTTTTGCGAAGGTTGCCTGCGCACCATCGATGAGATCACGGTCTGGAGCCGGGCTAATGATGTGCAGAAAAAAGCCATCTGGGTGCAGATTGAACAGCGCATTGCCGCACTCTCGTGAATCCGACCCCGTACCCCACCATGAAACACATCACCTGCTACCTCGATTTCATTTCACCCTATGCTTGGCTGGCGTTTTCCGAGTTGCCGAATGCCCTTATGGGCCTTAGCTATTCGGTGACCTACAAGCCGGTCTTGCTGGCGGCACTGCTCAAGCACCATGGCCAGTTGGGTCCAGCTGAGATACCTGCCAAGCGCGATTGGACGTACCGCCACGTCCAGTGGCTCGCCCACAGCATGGGGCATCCCCTGGACATGCCGACGGCGCACCCTTTCAATTCACTGGGATTGTTGCGGCTGGCGGTTGCCACTGACCCCAACGGCCACCCCAACCGCTACGTCTGTGATGCCATCGTCCGCCATGTATGGTGCGGTGGGGCGGATGCCGCCGATGCTGCGCGCCTCGCTGCCCTGACGCAGCAGTTGGCACCCGCCCGTGACCCGGCAAGCGAAGCGGTGAAGGCGCAGTTGCGGGCCCATGCAGATGCCGCCTTGGTCGGTGGGGTGTTTGGTGTTCCGGCGTTTGTGGTGGACGGAAAAGCGTTCTGGGGGCTCGACGGGCTGCCACTGCTGCGCGCCTACTTGCAAGGGGATGCGTGGTTTGCCCAACCGGCATGGGACGCGGCGACAGGCATTCCCGTGGGCGCGGCCCGGACAAAAACGACAGGAAAAGACCTTTAGTTTTACTCGGGAATATGGGTGATTTCCCCTAAGGCCCTGCACCGATGCTGCTGGGCACAACGCCCTGATTGGCCCAAACGACCGCATGGTGAAATTTTTCGCGCGGGTAAACGCCTAGTCCGTAAGCTGCTGTTCAGTTCCCGGGAAGGTTGTCAATGTGCTTGTCAGAAAAGGGTCAGAACTGCTCGCCATAGTCCGGGCACGCCACCGATTCGGGTGGTCGGTTTTTATTCAAACTTGGAGACATGCACATGGCAACTGTAGCCCCACGCCCGATGTCGGCGGAAGAGAAGAAAGTTATCTTCGCTTCCTCGCTCGGTACTGTTTTTGAATGGTACGACTTCTATCTGTACGGCTCGTTGGCAGCCATTATTGCCAAGCAGTTCTTCAGCGGACTGGACGAAGGCTCCGCCTTCATCTTCGCGCTGTTGGCGTTTGCCGCCGGTTTCATCGTTCGCCCCTTCGGCGCGCTGTTCTTCGGTCGTCTGGGTGACATGATTGGTCGTAAGTACACCTTCTTGGTCACCATTCTGATCATGGGCTTGTCCACGTTTATCGTAGGCGTCTTGCCCAATTACGCCAGTATTGGTGTAGCGGCTCCCGTTATTCTGATCATCTTGCGTCTATTGCAAGGTTTGGCTTTGGGCGGTGAGTACGGTGGTGCGGCTACCTATGTAGCGGAACACTCCCCACAGGGCAAGCGCGGTGCCTACACCTCATGGATTCAGACAACTGCCACCTTGGGCTTGTTCCTGTCCCTGATGGTGATTCTGGGAACCCGAACTGCCATTGGCGAAGCCGCTTTTGCTGATTGGGGCTGGCGCGTGCCGTTCATCGTGTCCATTCGGTTGTTGGCCGTGTCGGTC
>CAYXWW010000350.1:0-2447 GCA_964468905.1 uncultured Rhodoferax sp.
CACAAACAAACGTAACTATCTACGGTGTTGCTGACGTTTCGGGTCAGGGCATCAACTACTCAAAAGTTAAGAACCAAGTTGTTGGCGGTGTTGACGGTGGTAACGTATTCGCCATCCAATCGAACAGCTCGCTGATTGGCTTCAAGGGTACGGAAGATCTGGGCAATGGCCTGAAGGCTCTGTTCCAAGCTGAAACTGAATTGAACCTTGCTGGTAACCGCAACGTAGACAACACTACTGGTGGTACAGGTACCATGGTTCAGACTAAGACTTCTACTTTCATCAACGCACGTGATTCGTTCGTTGGCGTAAACAGCAAGTACGGTACAGCACTGGCTGGTTACATTTCGACTCCTTTCCGCTCTTCGCTGACATCGTTTGACGTAATGCCAGGTGCTGCTGGCGTTTCGCAGATCGACGTTCAAATGGGTTCGATGCGTCTGGCAGGTGCTACTGGCTTCTCGTCATCGCTGCGTGGCTCGGCTGTTGCTTACGCAATGCCAACGATGTATGGCTTTGACGGTTCGATCGCCTTTGCTGGTTCGAACCTGAATGGTGGCAACAACACGATGCCAGTTACCGGCTGTTCGTCGACTTCTGCTTGTTCGATTACTCCAACTAGCGCATTCGGTTTCAACCTGGGTTGGACTGGCTACGGCGTGAACATCAAGGGCGCCTTCCAACAAGCTAACAACAGCGTTGCTGCTGATACGCTTGGCCTGGGTGCCAACCAAATCGGCGACTACACCAGCTACCTGGTTGGTGCAATCTACACTGGTCTGCCAGGTCTGAAGGCAAGCACCGTTTACGTTCGTAACACCCTGGGTACCAATGGTGCTAACTTCCTGACCACTGGTGGTGCAGGCAAGATCAGCAACAACCAACTGTTTGCTGGTGCTTCGTACCGCATGGGCAACTGGGAACCTGCTGTTTCGGCTACCTGGTCGAGCGACATGGACGGTTCGAGCGTTCAACAACTGGGTTCGCGTCAGTGGACCGCCCGTGTAGGTTACTACCTGAGCAAGCGTACTCAAGTTTACGGCAACCTGTCGAACCTGAACAACTCTGCTAACCAAGGTTACCAATTCGGTGCTCAGACAAGTGCTCTGGGTTCACCAACTAATGGTTCCCTGGGTGGCAACCTGTTCACCTATGGTATGGGTATGCGTACCAACTTCTAATCTGACTTAGGTCTGTTTAGAGTTAAAGCGGGCACTTCGGTGCCCGCTTTTTTTATGAGGTAGAGTGATGTTCAAAGCAAGACTGTTTTTTCTCGGAAAGTCTACCTGCGTCGTGCTAGCGATCTGTTCGCTTATTGGTTGTATTGCCACGTCAGGGCAAGGGGCGACCATGGATGAGTACGACCCAAGAAACAATATTCCGTTACTTCCTGCGGCTACGAAATCGCAGGTTAAGCCCTCGGTTAATTCCCAGCAAAGCTTTGTAGTTGCTCCTGTAGCTAAGCCACCATTGAGTCAAGCGCAAAAGCTTCGCGAGCTTAAGATGCTTAGAGATGAGGGGGTTTTGACTCAGAAAGAGTATGAAGTAAAAAAAACCGAGCTTCTCAAAAGTTTCTAGTTGCATAACATGCTGATCGTTCAGTGATAATGAATCTTGTGTGACTTGTTAGAATGCACGCATGAATACACAACAGGCATTGCAGCTGGCGTTCCAGCATTTGAATGGTGGTAATTTAGGGGCTGCTGCCCAGTTGTTTAATAACGTGCTGCAGCAGGAGCCGCAGAACTTTGCTGCGTTGAATGGTCTTGGCTTTGTGGCCCTTCAGCAGAACGCTCTGCCGCGAGCACAAGCCGATCTGCAGGCATCGTTATCAATTAATCCCAAACAACCTTTTGCCCACAAGATGCTAGGCATTGTGCTGGGCGCTATGGGGCAGTTTGACGCGGCTATGCAGGCCTTTGCCGCGGCCTTAGCCTTAGATCCCAAAGACCCTGAGGTGTATTTCAATCGGGCCAACTTCCGTTTTCAGGCGGGGCAGGTGCAAGAGGCCTTGGCTGATCTGGATGGGGCAATCAAGCTAAAAGGCTCGTACCTAGAAGCGCGCTCAAATCGCGCCAATTTACTCATCCAGCTGGGTGACTTTGCACGGGCTGAAAAAGACCTGGATTATCTGGTGGCTAAAGTCACCAATAATCCGGATCTCTGGGTGGCGCTGGGTCTGGTGCGTCATAAAGTGGGTAAGCATCAGGGGGCTATGCAGTGTAATGAGCGTGCGTTGCGCCTGGTGCCCAATCACCCCGATGCGCTGTTGAATAGTTCCAGTGCCATGCATGATCAAGGTGAATATCCTGCTGCATTGTCTTGGGCAGATAAAGCCATTGCCGCGACACCGCAGCGTGCTGAAGTGCATTACGCCAAGGCACAGGCGCTGATGGGGCTGCATTGCTTTGAAGAGGCCGTTGCCGCATACACGCGTGCGATTGAAT
>CAYXWW010000351.1:0-2438 GCA_964468905.1 uncultured Rhodoferax sp.
CCCGGATCCAAACCGTGGGCGATGTGAACGGCGACGGCATTGCCGACTACATGGTCACCGACCCTGTGATGGATACGAACGGACCGAACGCCGGCGCGGCTTTCCTGGTGTTTGGACAACAAGGCAGCCTTGGGATGGACCTGAACATCAACACGATGGTGACGAACGGCCAGGCCATTCAGCTCAACGGTAGCGTGGCCTATGAAGAGCTCGGTGGGAGGGTGGAGGCGTATGGTGATAATGCCACGGCGGATGCCTATTACATGGGCGCCGGCAACACGATCTCGACCTTGGGCGACATCAACGGCGATGGTTTGGAAGACTTTGCCATCGGCAGCTCCTTTTACAACACCGAATCGTCCAGCGATGGTTTTTCACCCGGTCGGGTGTATGTGCTGTACGGCAAAACCAGCGCGTGGAGCGGTGGTACCGTCACAGCGCAAGCCACGGGCAGCACAGGCTTTACTTTGACCAGTCCCTTGGCCACGACCGGCAGCTCGGGAACGGGCTCGACAGGCAATGCTTGGCTGGGTTATGACATTCGTCCGGGTGGCGATGTGAACGGCGATGGCCTGGATGACTTCCTGGTTGGCGCCCCTGGTCTGGACACTCTGAGTGCCACCAGTAACAACGGTGGTGTCTTCCTGGTGTATGGCAAGCTGGGTGGCTTGAGCAGCGGTGATCTGGACACCATGGTGACCAATGGCACCGCTAAGCGATTTGATGGTGTTGCTGCCAACGATCTGATGGGTACCGGCGTGGCCATTGGCGATTGGAACGGTGATGGCTTGGCCGATTTTTCCATCGGCGCATGGGAGTCTGGGACCAACGATGCCGGTGGTTTCTCCAGTTACCTGAGCAGCATCGCGGTGTTGACCCAGGGTTTCACAACCGGAGACGACACGCTGGCTGCGGGCATGCAGGGTACGGGCTTTACCACCATTGAGGGTGGTGTGGATCGCATCAGCGGTGGCCAAGGCAACGACACCATCACCGGCATTGGCAGTGCCTCTGACACAGGCAACAACGGCTTGTTCGATGTGGCCTATGGCGGCCAAGGCAACGACACGATCGCCCTTGACGGTCTCAACTTCACCCGTGTGGATGGCGGCTTGGGTCTGAACACCTTGCGTCTGGACAACGCGCTGGATCTGAACTTTGCGACCTTGGGCGTGAAGGTACAGAACTTTGCGACCATCGACATGGGCACCGGGGCAAGCAATGCCTCCAGCGTGACCCTGCGTTTGGCCGATGTGATGAACCTGACCGACAACCAGTCAGGCACAGCACTTCAGGCCTTGCGCATAGACGGTGACGCCAGTGACACGGTCAATTTGACCGGTGGATTGGGAAGCAGTGCAGGCCAGTGGTCTACGGGCACGCAGCAGACGGTCAATGGGGTGACCTACGATGTCTGGCATAACAATTCACTGACCAGCACCAACACGTTGGGTGATATCTGGGTTCAACAGGGTGTCATCGTGGCCTAAGGTGAGTCGCTGAGCCCGGGCAATGTCTGCCCGGGTCCAGCAGACCTCTTTCAGTTTCATTGGCAAAGTGCTCATCATGTTCAAAACACCCTTAATTACCAAACGCTCTTTTCTGAGCTTGTTGTTGCTCGGCTCGGCAGGTCTTGCGCAAGCCCAAAGCTTGCAGGAGGTCGTCTCGCAGCACGTGCAAGCCCTCGGTGGCGCGGACAAGCTGCGCAGCCTGCAGTCACTGCAGTTGGAGGCAGAAACCAAAGTCATGCTGTTCATGACCATCAAGGTCCGCACCGTCATGCTCAACAACGAAGGCGTGCGCTTGACGATCTACATGGGCAATGACGAGGTGTCACGCAGCGTGGCCACACCGCAAGGTGGTGCCAGCTTCGAGGACGGCAAGCGCAAGGCGATGGACCCGCGCGAGGCCAGTGGCTTGTTCGAGTCGGCCGATTTGTCCGGCCCCTTTGTGGACAGCGAGAAAAAGGGCATCACCCTCAAACTGTTGGGCCAGCAGCCGCTCCAGCGGGGCGGTCAGGCCTATGTGATTGAAGTGCAGCGGCCGGGCGGGCGACCAGCCAGCCGTCACTTCATCCGCACCGACAATTTCATGGTGGCGCGGATCGAAGAGCAAACCTACAGCACCGAAGACCGCAAGTGGAAGGAAGAGTGGGACGAGTTTGACGACTACCGTGAGGTACAAGGCGTCAAGATGGCGCACCGCATCCGTTCTGACGATGGCGAGTTCAAGGTCACCAGCTACAGGGTTAATGAGTCCTTGGACAAGCGGATGTTCGCTTTGCAATGAGCCTGAGGCTGCACTTGTTGCAGCCTCAGTGACTTTTTGTTCTTGGCACCACCTTCTCAAAGTGTGGAGCCTCCTCAAACGCAGAGCTCAGACGCAGCGTTTGATTTCACATCGCTGAACGTGCTGCTGCATCCGGTGCGGTGATCGTC
>CAYXWW010000352.1:0-362 GCA_964468905.1 uncultured Rhodoferax sp.
TTCCTCGCGGACGTAATCTGTGACTTCCTCGTAGAGGTTTTGTTCTGCGTCTGAGAGTTCATATTCGACCGTTTCAGCTCTACGCTCCGGAAACAGTGGCTTGCCTTCAAAGGTCAGGAGGTCCTCCTTGACCATTCTTCGCATCATGCCGTCGGTGACGGTCTTGTGAACGCCGTCTCGGAACTTGCCTTCGAATCTGTCTTTATCCAAGAGTGACATGAAGAGCTGAAAGTCCTCCTCGTTACCAGCGTGAGGTGTTGCGGTCATCAGCAGGAAATTGCGCGCAACCTCTGCAAGTATTCGTCCAAGTGCGAAGCGTTTGGTTTCCTTCGCTTCACCGCCCCACGAACTGAAATGAGCAC
>CAYXWW010000352.1:372-2420 GCA_964468905.1 uncultured Rhodoferax sp.
GATCATCTTCGAGTTCCAGCCGAGGCGTGTGAGGATCATCTTGAGCTGCACGTAGGTGCAGTTCTGAGCTTCATCGACGACGACAAGATCCCATTTTGAATCTTTGAGTTGTCGCATGACGAGTTCATCTGCCCGACTCAACTGATCCATACGTTCAATCAACAGCGGGTGCGAATCAAAAATGTTGGAGTCAAGATTTGATTCAAGGATCTGCTTGGTGAGTAATTCAAAACGGAGCTCGAACTTTTCGTAGAGCTCTTCTTGCCACTGTTCGACGAGCCCACCCGGTGCAACAATCATGCATCTCTCAAGGTCTCCTCGGAGTTTGAGCTCCTTAATGTAAAGGCCCGCCATGATGGTCTTTCCAGCTCCGGGATCATCAGCGAGTAAGAACCGCAAAGGTACTTTCGGGAGCAACTCACCATAAACTGCTCGAATCTGGTGAGGTAGCGGCTGCAAATTTGATGAATTGACCGCGATCAAAGGGTCGTAAAGCGCTGCATACTTGATTCGCAAGGCTTCTGCTGCCAACTTGAAATCATTTGGGTTTCCATCGAAGGTGAAACTCGATTTTTGTTCAGCGAAGCTTATGCCGTGAAGTTCATCCCGAAATAGAATCCGTTCGCCTAGAGTGCCGTTGTCATCTTTATAGATCAGATTGACAGCGTTGTCACCGTGCCATTCAACATGCGAAACAGTAGCATTCAGCCCGATAATGAGCCCGGAGAGACGGTCACCAGGTTTGATTTGATCAATGGAAATTGCCATCTAATCAACCTCCCCCTGGTCCTTCCCAATAGCTAAAAAGGGGCACAGCTGCCCCAATAAGTCAAGCCTACCTCGAGCCACTCTTTCCCTGAGGTATGTGCGCAGTTTCTAGTGTTCGTCATGCCACTCAGCGTCTTCGAGGAAGCCGCTTCCGTACTGTGTCTCCGAATACGGAGTGTTTGCTGAATACCCAGCAGGACCTGAGTGAAAGTCTCCCTCGTTCATCCCACCGACCAAGCCATTTTTAGTCATCGATGCTTTGGTTTGATCCAAACCAAGTAGCCACTTTAGAAATCGAAACATAGCACCCCTCGTTTTATGAACAAGCTAGGCGATGCCTCAGACATTTTCTACGCTACGTCTTGATTGCAGTGCTACATATATCTAAACGGGCTCTGGTGACGCACAGAAGCCCTCAAACACCTAACAATGAGGAACCAGTTGGTTTTGGGGTTCGAGGGCTTCTAGATATATCCTGTGGCCAATCAGATATAAGTTTTATTTGACCATGGCTGTGTACGAAAAACTAGCTCGCCTTATTAGTAACAACATTTGCAATCAAGGTACTAAACGCGGCTAGATTGACCAGTCCTGTTTTGGGCTGACTCCGAGCAGTGGAAGGACATTTAGAAACGCCATGGGCATAGTAGTTTCACCGTTTTGTAGGGGTAGCGACTTTCTCAGAACAAAGCGATCGTTTCCCTGGGTGAGCAGTTCCCACCCCCAACCTTCAAGCACGGTCAGCAGTTCCTTGCCAACTTTGGCAACATCAGAAAGCGGAAAGCTAATTCGACCAACCTCGTGAGTTTGAGTGAAAGTGGAGCTAATTTTCAAACCTGCTGAGATCAAACTTGAGCGGGCCGCTACCCCCTTTAGCCCACCGTGCGACGTTTTCTTCAGTTCCAAGTGCTTATAAACAGCCACGAACTCGTACCAGGGGTTTTCTGGCCCGAAAGGTAGACGTGCCTTGATTTCTTCATCCATAGTTAGATTTCCTTTTTCTTATTCATCTCGTTTACTTCAGCCAGGTAGGCGAAGTTCGGTTCCTTTGAACGTTTTGCCGTTTCTGACAGCTCAAAACGATCTGCGTCGGTCGGCGTTGCACCCTTGTGACAGACAGCAATCCCCTCTGACGTGGCCTTATCTAGGTAACGTCGCGCTGATGCCGCAGACATTTGAAGTGCTTTGGAGAATTCGACCACGGTCATCACGCCAACCAACTTCTCGCGCACGCGAGAGGCTTGCTTCGACATTGATTCAGACTCAATCTGAGTAAAGAT
>CAYXWW010000353.1:0-1543 GCA_964468905.1 uncultured Rhodoferax sp.
TGCCCGCCATCATTGCTGAGCTGAAAAAACAAGGTGCAGACGACATCATCGTGTTTGTGGGCGGCGTGATTCCGCGGCAGGACTACGACTTTTTGTATGCGGCGGGGGTGAAAGGTATTTATGGGCCTGGCACGCCGATACCGGTGTCGGCGCGGGATGTGCTGGGGCAGATTGAGAAGGCTTTGACAAAGCCAGCGACGTGAACTACATTTGATATATACCATTGATATGTATCAATAGGAATGTAGCCTTTTAAGGAGCCCAAAATGTCCGCCGTCACACTACCCACAGCCAAGGTTTTCACCACCGGGCGCAGCCAAGCGGTGCGCTTGCCCAAAGCATTTCGGTTTGATACCGACGAAGTCACTATCGAGAGGGTTGGCAATGCGGTTGTCTTGCGGCCCCTGACGGATGACAACGCTGCCTGGGTGAAACGCATTCAGGCTATCTGCTCCGGGTTCGAGGGGATGCCCGCTGAGATTGAGCGCGACCGCACCCCTGCGGTTGATGACATCGAAAGCCTTGACTGATGCCCAGCCTGTACTTGCTCGACACCAATATGGTGATTTACATCCAGCGGGGCATACCCAGTGTGTTGCAAAAGCTGTTGGCTTTAGGGCGACAGCGCGTGGCGCTGCCATCGCTGGTGGTGGCTGAGCTGGCGTACGGGGTTGAGAAAAGTACGCACCAAGCCCGCAACAGAGAACGCCTAGAGCAGCTACTGTTGGAGTTCACCGTGTTGCCTTGGACGCATAGCGCTATGTGGCACTACGCAAAGCATTTTCATGCCCTGCGGCAACAAGGTCAATTGATTGGCCACATGGACCTGCTGATTGCCTCGCAGGCATTGGCGGAAGATGCCACGCTGGTCACCAACAACACCCGCGAATTCGAACGCATCGAAGGTTTGAAACTGGAGAACTGGGTTGTCTGAGTGCGTGACAACTGCCGATGGCATCGTGCAAAGCAGCGGCACCGCCCAGCGCCGCGCCATTGCCAAAGCCATCACGCTGTTGGAAAGCACCCGCGCCGACCACCGCTCGCAAGCTGACGAATTGCTCACCGCCTTGCTCCCCCACACCGGCAAGTCCCTGCGCTTAGGGCTCAGTGGTGTGCCCGGCGTAGGCAAGAGCACATTCATCGAAGCGATGGGCCTGTACCTCATCGACAAAGGCCACCGTGTGGCAGTGTTGACCATTGACCCGTCCAGCACCGTATCGGGCGGCTCGATATTGGGTGACAAAACGCGTATGGAAAAGCTCTCCATGCACGAGAAGGCTTTTATCCGCCCCAGCCCCAGCAGCGGCACGCTGGGTGGCGTGGCAGAGAAAACGCGTGAGGCCATACTGGTCTGCGAGGCGGCGGGGTATGACATCGTCATCGTCGAAACTGTGGGTGTGGGCCAGAGCGAGACTGCGGTGCAGGGCATGACCGATATGTTTGTGCTGATGCAGCTGCCCAATGCGGGGGACGACCTGCAGTCCATCAAGAAGGGCGCACATGCCTTAGAAATTTTCTCTTACAGTTTACTAGGAGGCTTGGT
>CAYXWW010000353.1:1553-2395 GCA_964468905.1 uncultured Rhodoferax sp.
GTGAGACGGCGGTGCACGGCATGACCGACATGTTCTGCCTGCTGCAGTTGCCCAACGCGGGCGACGACCTGCAGGCCATCAAGAAGGGCGTGATGGAGCTGGCCGATCTGGTGGTCATCAACAAGGCTGATATTGATCCCGACGCCGCCACGCGCGCGCGGGCACAGATCACGTCCAGCCTGCGCTTGCTGGGTATGCATGGCAGCCCCGAGCAGGGTTCGCAGAGTGCAAACCAATGGCATCCCAAGGTGATCCAGCTCAGTGCCTTGCTTGGCACCGGCGTCGATATCTTTTGGAATTGCGTGACTGAATTCCAAACCATCAACCAGTCCAACGGCAAGCTGGCCGCGCGCCGCCAGCATCAGGCCTTGGCCTGGATGTGGGAGCGCATTGACGCGGGCCTGAAGCTTGCCTTCCGCCAAAACCCTGCCGTGCAGGCCAGCCTGCCAGAGATGACACGCGCTGTGGCCGCCGGGCAGCTTGCGCCATCCACTGCTGCACGAAATCTGCTGCTAGCCCTCGCGAACAGTGCGTAGGCAGCTACGAAAGTTATAGCAATCTAATCAACCCATTTTTTCCTTTGCACAAAGAAGCACACCATGCACGACATCCTTGAACAACTGGAAGCCAAACGCGAATTGGCCCGTATGGGCGGTGGCGAGAAGCGCATCGCCGCCCAGCACAAGAAAGGCAAGCTCACCGCACGCGAGCGGTTGGAGCTGCTGCTGGACGAAGGCACGTTTGAAGAGTGGGACATGTTTGTCGAACACCGTTGTGTGGACTTCGGCATGGACGCGCAGAAGATCCCCGGCGATGGCGTGGTCACCGGCTACGGCATGATC
>CAYXWW010000354.1:0-2394 GCA_964468905.1 uncultured Rhodoferax sp.
GCATCAAGAACGACCCGTTCTTTGACAAACCCTACGAAGCGCCTGTGCGCAGCGCAGAGGCAGCAGCACCTGCCGCACCCGACCCACTGCGCAAGTCGGCCAACATCAAACCCAAGCGGGTGATGGCGGCTTTGTTCAAGTCGACCACTTAAAAAGAAAACGCGCTGATGGCGCGTTTTTTTGGTTCATGGACTTGTTGACCTATGTGAAACGAATGGGTGGCTACTGCGCAGTTCATGAGACGGTCACAGAGGACTGAATCCGTAATTGCTATTGCTGCGAAGAGGGCAGGCACGTCGTTCTTGAACGGCTTGACTGCTCACCCGATGCGTTGACGGGCGCTCTAAAAGGGATGATCCGGCGATTGAATGATGGATTGAGGTCGATCCCCGAGGAGCCGATTGCAAAAAATGCTGCGGCTCTCTAAATCGCTCCTTCAGTGCTCAATCACCTATCTCTGACCTTTCTCATTGCTATTCCATTTCTCTTGTCCTTGCCAACACTCATTGCCACTGGCCCCAGCGCAGAAAGAAGAGAAGGTATGGATCTCTAATGTCGAGAAGATCACGCTCTGCATCCCACTCAATCACTTGTCGCCCT
This sequence comes from uncultured Rhodoferax sp., assembly GCA_964468905.1. Classification (GTDB taxonomy): domain Bacteria; phylum Pseudomonadota; class Gammaproteobacteria; order Burkholderiales; family Burkholderiaceae_C; genus Allorhodoferax. Next base: position 601 of record CAYXWW010000354.1, read on the forward strand.
TCAGCCTCATTAGCAATTGAAACGATGTGAGAGCAAGAGTTAATGATGCTGCCACTACCTGGCTGGTCACCATTGCACAAACCTTGAACTCGTGCCACAAGTTCGTTGGCTTTCAGTGTGAGTTTTGGCGGGTTGCATGCAATGCCACGCAGGATGAGCGGATAGACATCCATCGCTGCATTATTACTATGCAAGACATATGACTTGCGGTCCTTTCCTCGAATTTTCGGACCATCCTTCATAGCTGCAACAGTCGATGAGTAGTCGTTGTTTGCAGTGGTTCGCCTACAAACTCGGTCGATGAGGTCGGTTGTCGTAGTAATTTCGACTTGAGCATCGGGGCGTACTTCGTAGCCAACGTCGAAACAGAAATTGAGACAAAGAGTCTGCATTAATTGTGGCGATCCTGCTGCTTCTACAGCCAGTTCATTAATGATTTCAGGGGCAATTTTCAGATTCATCGCCAGAAAACCAGTATGTGCGATTTTGGTCAATTCAGCGTGGGCCCAATATTCAAAATCGACCTTGTATGCGCGACCTCGGAGGTCAGCATTTGCTAGCAACATATCGTCAGAACGATACGGGACAGATGCGCAAACAAACTGCACCTTACCCTCGATCGCTTCCTTGATTTGCTTTGCAATATCCAGCTGCACTTCGGTATTGATATAGTGAAAGTCGTCTACAAAAACGATGTAATCGGTTTTACCTAGTTCGTTTACCAACAAGGCTACATAGTCGATAGCCGCTTCAGCAGCTTCAGCGTTCTTTGATCCCCAAGTGCCAGCAGTGGACACCTCGCCCTTGGCTAATAGAGGTACGCTTCCCTCAACCTTTGCAGCAAAAGATGAAGTACTGTTCTTCTCTGTAGTTTCGATGACTTTTATTGGTGTACCGATTACTGCAAATACTTTTAGCCATAGCGCCTCTGATGATTTCACTCCTGCGCCATTTACCTTAATTAGGTTATCCCTCCCAAGGGTCTTCTCTATAAAAACCGTCTTGCCAGATTTTGATGGACCAGATAGAGAAACAACGCAAGGACCAGCAGACAAATCTTCTAGCAGCCTACGTCCTTTGTCGATTAAGTGATCATCTACGTAAGTTACGCTGGGCTCCCCCTTTGGTGTGAAAACCTTATTTGCTTTCATTTTTATGCCTTTTGTTTTGATGTTTTATAACTTTTTGAAGTCGTTAAATCGGTATTCCACAGCCCAACCAGCTGATCCGATCTGGGTCTAGAGGTCCCAGCCAGGTAGATGGCCGCTCTTCATAGTCTGTTTATGCGCGTTTTGCCCAATGACAGGCCAGGTTTTGCTTAAAAGCAATCCCCCTAGATTTAATTTCGTTCCAATTAAGAATCATTTAGTGCTCATTTAATGAGCCTGAATGGTAATGGAAAGTATTCTCTTTTTTTGGCTAAGGTAGCTCTAGAGATGTAACTAAATGGCCTATTTGGGGCAATGGCGGCCTGGCCGCTTGGTTAGGCCAACGGGTCCATGGTTTGTGGGCACTTTACGCTGACCCGCTCCCATGCAGGTGCATCGCTCACATTAAGTAACGTGTCTTTAGCTTCTAGCTTCGCAGCACTCAAACACCCACCCCACACACACCCATCGTCCAAGCACACCACGTCTGCGCGGTTGGCCGAGTCCAAGGTAGACCAATGGCCAAAAGCAATGCGCACATCGGCGGTCAATCGGCCCGGCACATCAAACCAAGGCATCAAGTGCGCGGGCGCTTTGTCTGCGCCTTCTTTCACGCTGAAGTCCATCGCGCCTTGTGCATCGCAAA
>CAYXWW010000355.1:0-1296 GCA_964468905.1 uncultured Rhodoferax sp.
CACTCGTGGTCGATGCAGAGCGTCATCTGATTGGTACATTGAGTGATGGTGATACGCGTCGCGCACTTCTGCGGGGTGTGTCATTAGATGACCGAGTCCACTCTGCGATGCATCAGAATCCGACCGTTGCTATCCATGATGAAGACTTGCAGTCGGTGGTAGCTCATATCCGGCGTCTAGGCGTGCATCATATGCCACGTGTGGACCGCGACAACCGTGTTGTCGGCCTGACGTTGCTTGACGATTTATTGCTGGTGCAGCCACGCGATAACTGGGTGGTCATTATGGCTGGCGGCTTAGGCACGCGCCTCCTTGCTCGAAACCATCGTCAGGGGCTACGCGGATCAGGGCTTCCGGCGCTTTTACTTTGCCGTCAATTACAAGTCGGAGCAGATCGAGGCTCACTTTGGGGATGGCAGCGCGTTCGGAGTCGAGGTGTGCTACCTGCGCGAGCAGCAGCGCATGGGGACTGCTGGAGCGCTCAGCCTCTTGCCAGAGCGGCCGATGCTACCGTTCATCGTCACCAACGCCGACCTACTGACCAAGGAAGATCATTGCAGGATGGTCGATTTGCATGCAGCCTCGGGGGCCGACGCCACAATGGGGGTACGTCCCTACGAGATGCAGGTTCCCTTTGGTGTGGTGCAGGAGTGCGAAGGCCGCATCATGTGCATCGAAGAAAAGCCTACGCAGGTTTTCACCGTGAGCGCAGGCATGTACGTGCTCTCGCCGCAGGTGCTTGACCTGGTGCCAAGCGGGCAGTTCTTCGATATGCCATCGTTATTCGACGCCATGATGCGGGAAGGGCTGCACACGCGTTGCCACCGGATCGATGGATATTGGCTAGACATCGGGCAACTGCCTGATTATGAGCGGGCCAAGGTCGATTTCGAGAAAGTCTTTCAATGACCGGCCTGCGCGTACTAGTAGTGGGCTACGGTTCCATCGGCTCCCGCCATGCCCGCTTGCTTTGCGACATGGGCTGCGACGTGGCCGTGGTGTCCGCGCGCGCGATCGATTTTCCGCAGCGCTATAGCAGCTTGCGCGATGGGTGGCTGGACCACCAGCCAACGCTGGTAGTCGTGGCCAACGCTACATCGGCGCACCACGCCACTCTGGTCGAGCTGGCCCAGCTGGGGCATGTGGGCGATGTATTGGTCGAAAAGCCAGTGTTCGGTCATGTTCTGCCGCTGCCCACCAATCACTTCAAGCAACTTCGGGTGGCCTATAACTTACGCTTCCATCCTGTGCTCAACCGGCTGCGCGAGGCGCTGGCAGACCAACGTGTGATCTCCG
>CAYXWW010000355.1:1306-2393 GCA_964468905.1 uncultured Rhodoferax sp.
AAGGAGCAGGGGGGGGGGCGCTTCTTGACCTGAGTCATGACCTGGACTACCTAGGATGGATGATGGGCTCGTGGCGGCGTGTGGCAGCAGTCGGTGGACACATGAGCCCGCTTGAGATCAGTAGCGATGATGTGTTTTTCTTGCTTTATGAGAGTGAGCGCTGTCCGATCATCGGCGTGCAACTGAATTACCTTGATAGGCTGGGCCGGCGCCAGGTGATCGTCAACACAGCAGAGCGTACCTACGAGGCGGATTTGATCCAAAGTTCGCTGAAAATCGACGGCGAGGAGCTGCATTTCCCGATTGAACGAGACACGACTTACCGTGCCATGCATGCCGCCATGTTATCGGGCAACCCGATGCAGGCCTGCACGGTGCAGGAAGCGCTTGACACCCTTGCTCTGTGTGACGCAGCCCGAGACGCTGCCGTAGATGGCCACTGGAGGAAACGATGAAACGAATTTGCACCGTCTGCGCTCGCGCGGGCTCTAAAGGTGTGCGTGGCAAGAACCTGAGGATATTGAATGGATTGCCGCTTCTAGCCCACAGCCTGCGCCAGGCAGTCTGTAGCGGCCTGTTCGACGCCATCGCTGTGAGTAGCGACTCACCCGAGATGTTGGCCATTGCCAAGGAACATGGCGCTACCGTTTTGGTCGATCGTCCTGCTGAGATGGCCACCGACACAGCAGCCAAGCTTCCCGTGATTCGCCAATGCGTTGCCGAAGCCGAGCGCGTCTTGGGTGTGACCTTCGACACGTGCGTCGATCTTGATGCCACATCGCCTCTGCGTGACGTCGAGGACATCCATGCTGTTGTGCAGATGCTTGAAAGCAGTGGTGCCGGCAACGTGATCACGGCGATGCCAGCGCGACGCTCGCCTTACTTCAATATGGTCGAACAGGACGAGAGCGGTGTGGTTCGCCTGGCCAAGCAAACATCAACCCCTGTGGTGCGGCGCCAGGACGCCCCGGCCTGCTTTGATATGAACGCCTCGATCTACGGCTGGGCACGCAAGATATTAATGACGGCGCCCGGGCTTTTTAACCACGATACGCGCCTACATGTAATGCCCGAGGAACGCTCGATC
>CAYXWW010000356.1:0-2391 GCA_964468905.1 uncultured Rhodoferax sp.
GGCCCGGCGAATCTCTCAGGTAAAGCGGACAGTGGGGGCAGCCTTGAGGCGTGTGTGCACTGGTGCGCGCATCCTTGAGAACCGTGTTGCCCCTGCCTTTCCTATGCGGATCTCTGCTGAGCTCTGCTGAGGATTACCCGACCTGGAGACTTCATGTCCGCTCCTGCATCTGAAAATTTGCACACCACGCCACTCCATGCACTGCATCTGGAATTGGGCGCACGCATGGTGCCCTTTGCTGGCTACTCTATGCCGGTCCAATATCCCAGCGGTTTGATGGCCGAGCACCACCACACCCGCACGGCCGCTGGCCTGTTTGACGTGTCGCACATGGGCCAGTTGCGTCTGGTCGGGCCCGATGCTGCCGCCGCGTTTGAAACGCTGATGCCGGTCGATGTGATCGACCTGCCCGTGGGCAAGCAGCGCTATGGTCTGCTGCTCAATGACGATGGCGGCATCATTGACGACCTGATGTTCTTCAACAAGGGCAATGGTGAAATCTTTGTGATTGTCAACGGCGCGTGCAAGGTAAATGACATTGCCCACATTCAATACCGTATTGGCCACCGCTGCGAAGTGATTGCCATGCCAGAGATGGCGCTACTGGCACTGCAGGGCCCACAGGCGGTGACGGCCTTGTCCCGCCTGGCACCGGGGGTGGAGAAGTTGGTGTTCATGACCGGCGGCAACTTTACGGTGAATCTGGACACGGGCAGTGGCACGCAAAAGATTGACGTGTTCCTGACCCGCAGCGGCTACACCGGTGAAGACGGTTTTGAAATCGCCGTTCACAACGACTATGCCCAAGCTCTGGCCCGCGCCTTGCTGGCCCAATCCGAAGTCAAACCCATTGGCCTTGGCGCGCGCAACTCGCTGCGACTGGAAGCCGGTCTGTGCCTGTACGGCAATGACATTGACGAATCCACCAACCCCGTAGAAGCCAGCCTGCTATGGGCCATGCAGAAGGTGCGCCGTGCTGGTGGTGCGCGTGAAGGCGGCTTCCCGGGTGCTACAAAAATACTAGCGGCTCTCGCAGATTCTACGAGGGCTAGCGGGCAAATTGGCATAGAGACGCCAGTTGGAACCCGCAAACGCGTAGGCCTGATAGCGCAAGAGCGCGTCCCGGTACGCGAGCACACCGAGCTGCAAGATGGCGCGGGCAACCGCATTGGTGAAGTGACCAGCGGATTGCTGGGGCCCACCATCAACCAGTGCGTGGCCATGGGCTATGTGGATGCGACCTTCAGCGCGCTCGGCACCCAGGTGGTGGCCGTCGTGCGGGGCAAGCCCGTGCCCATGCTGGTAAGCGCTATGCCTTTTGTGCCGACCAACTATTTCAGAGGCTAAAACAATGGCTAAAACAATGGCTAAAACAAATGCTAAAGAGAGCTGAAGGGGCCGCTACAGTGTGCTGCTAACAGCTTGGAGTTCAGGTTCTTCTTCGTCATTTCTGGTATTTCCGTCTTTTTGATTTTTAACGTTCTTCAATTTTTCTCAGGAGTCTTCCATGTCCATCAAGTACACCCCCGACCACGAATGGCTGTCTGTTGACGGCGGCATCGCCACCGTTGGCATCACCCACCACGCGCAGGATGCGCTGGGCGACGTGGTGTTTGTAGACCTGCCTGAAGTGGGCGCCGCTATCGACGCCAAGGCCGTGGCAGGCGTGGTGGAATCCGTCAAGGCTGCCGCTGATGTCTACATGCCGGTCTCTGGCGAAATCACCGAAGTGAACGAAGCCCTGCGTGCAGACCCTGCGCTGGCCAATAGCGACCCCATGGGCGCGGGCTGGTTCTTCAAGGTCAAGCTGTCCAATCCTGCAGAGGTGGATGCCTTGATGGACGAAACCAGTTACACATCGTTTGCCGCCAGCGCGTAAACCAAGCGACAGCGCTCGTGGAGCGCTGAAAGGGGGTCGGATCCCCATTCAGGACAATTATTTTTACGGCGCGACGAAACGCTGAACGACATGGGGCTCTGACCCCTTTTTAGCGCGTCGCAGCCGGAGCACCAAGGAAGTTCCAATGCCCACCACTCCAACCCTCGCCCAACTCGAAAACGCCAGCGAATTCGTCGCACGCCACATTGGCATTGATGCCGCCGACGAAGCGCTCATGCTTCAGGCCATTGGTGAGACCTCGCGCCGCGCGCTGATCGACAGCATCGTGCCGCGCTCCATCGCCCGTACCACGGCCATGGACATCCCCGCTGCCATCACCGAGGCTGCAGCGCTGGCGGAAATGAAGGCGCTATCAGGCAAGAACAAGGTGTTCAAAAGCTTTATCGGCCAGGGCTATTACGGCACGCACACGCCCGGCGTCATCCTGCGCAACATTCTGGAAAACCCCGCCTGGTACACCGCCTACACGCCCTACCAGGCCGAGATTTCTC
>CAYXWW010000357.1:0-321 GCA_964468905.1 uncultured Rhodoferax sp.
CGGACTTGCAGGCCATGCACGCGGCCTGCCCCTGGCTGGTAACGTGGGACGACCACGAGGTGGAAAACAACTACGCAGGTGGTGTGTCAACCGAGGGGACGCCCGATTTGACGGCCCAGCGCATGGCGGCCTATCAAGCGTTTTACGAATTCATGCCCATCAGGCGCAGTGCCTGGCGGCGTGGTTTGGCCAGCATGCGGGCGGGGGAGCCTCTGCGCATTCACCAAAGGGTGGATGTGGGCCAGCTGGCCAGCATTCATTTGCTGGACAACCGCCAATACCGCGAACCGCCCTTGTGTGGTGACAAGCCCAGCGAGAAGC
>CAYXWW010000357.1:339-986 GCA_964468905.1 uncultured Rhodoferax sp.
GGGCTGGAGCAAGAGGCCTGGCTGGCGCAGGGGCTGCAAGCGTCTGCCGCCATGGGGCAGCGTTGGAATATGCTGGCGCAGCAAACCTGTTTTTCGCCGCGCAATGTGGCGCACGGGCCGGGGCGCCGGTTTGCCACCGACAGCTGGGATGGTTACCCCGAGGCCCGCCAGCGGCTGCTGGACGCGCTGGTGGCCAGCGGCGCCCAAAACCCGGTGTTTTTGGGCGGCGACATACACCAAAACTGGGTGGCCCACGTACACGCCCAGCCTTACGACCTGCGCTCGCCGGTGGTGGCCAGCGAGTTTGTGGGCACCAGCATTTCGTCAAAAGGTGCCGAGCAGGCTGTAACCGACAGGCGCGTGTCACAAAACCCGCACTGCTTGCTGGGCAACAGCGCTTACCGTGGTTATGGCCTGGTGGACGTGTCGCCCCAGCAGATGGATGTGCGCTTGCGGGTGCTGGCAGATGCAGCGGACCCGCAGTCGGGTGTGAGCGATCTGGCCCGTTTCAGGGCGGTTGCTGGCAAGCCGTATATCAACCGGGAGGGTTAAGGTGTGATGGAGCGTCCTTCAGACAAAGAGATGCTTGCTCCTTCGGCAGGTGCGCCGCCGCGCCTGGGCAGTTTTTCGCGCCAGTTGTCGCCGCT
>CAYXWW010000357.1:996-2377 GCA_964468905.1 uncultured Rhodoferax sp.
GGCCTGGGCAGGACGGCCGTGGCTAGGCTTTGCCTGGCGCCGGTTTGACGCCCTGGTGGGCTGGGGCCTGCGCCCGTCCACCCGCCGCGCCCGTGCGTTTGCCCGGCATCACAACTTGCCGTTCTTGGCACTCGAAGACGGCTTTCTGCGCTCCTACGGCACGGGGGACCACTTTCCGCCCTTGTCGTTGGTGGTAGACGATCTGGGTATTTACTACGACATTACGCGCCCCAGTGCCATTGAAAATTTTCTGACTAGTTCAGGTGATGTGTTGGCTGAACATGACGAATGGATTTACCAAGCCTTGCCGCCTTTACGTGAAAACGCCCTGAGCAAATACAACCATGCGCCAGACGTTGATTTAAATGGGCTACTCAGTGCTCGCCATGACGGGCTGACCGAGCGGGTGTTGGTGGTGGATCAAACCATGGGTGACATGAGCGTGGTCTTGGGTGGGGCTACGGCGCAAACATTTTTTGACATGTTGGCAGCTGCCAAGGAAGAAAACCCGCAGGCCACCATTTATGTCAAGACGCACCCAGAGGTATCGTCTGGCCACAAGGCGGGCTATTTGGCCAATGTTCAGCCAAATGGGCGCACGGTGGTATTGCGCGATGCGGTTAACCCAATGAGTTTGCTGCAGTTCATGGACAAGGTGTACGTGGTCACCAGCACCATGGGTTTTGGGGTGCCTTGGTATGCAGGTTGGGGCGTGACGGATGACCGCTGTGCAGATTCGCCAGCTTGGGCGCGGCGCACACGTCAGCGCAGCGTTCGTGAACTGTTTGCTGCCGCTTACATTCACTACACGCGCTACCTCAACCCTGTGACCCACAAGCGCGGGCACATATCTGACGTGATCGACTGGCTGGTACGCCAAAAAGACATGGCCACGCGTATGCATGGCGCATATCGAAAAGGGCGAGTATGCGGTGTTGGGTTTAGGCGTTGGAAAGCTGCAAATTTAAAGCCAATCCTTGGATTGCATCCCAACCTAGTTAGTTTTTTGCCTAGCGCACAGACCGCTGAAAAATTATCTTTAACAAGCGACGATTCATTGGTTTTTTGGGGGGCTGAACCACCTAAGGGGCTAGCGGCGATGGCGCAAAAAACTAGTGCCAAGCTTTTGCATATTGAAGATGGCTTTGTTCGTTCCGTGGGCTTAGGCTCAGATTTGATTCGCCCACTTTCACTGGTGATGGATGAGCGTGGAATTTACTTCGATGCTACTCGTCCATCGGACTTAGAGCACATGTTGATGAATATATCTTTTTCCTCAGAAGATCTAGCGAATGCAAAAAAAGTTCGTCAACTCATCGTGCAACACGGCATTACCAAATACAACCTTGAGCCTCGCGAGCTGGTTTTATGGCAGTCGCAG
>CAYXWW010000358.1:0-2372 GCA_964468905.1 uncultured Rhodoferax sp.
CGAGTGATGCATCGGTAGGCGCGATCGTGCTCACAGGCGAGGGCGGACACTTTTGTTCGGGGGGTGATTTGCGTCAATTGGCCAAACGCCGTGAGCTGCCTGTGCAGGAGCGTCGTGTGCGGCTTGAAGGCTTGCATGATTTGATTCGTGCTGTGCGTGATTGCCCCAAACCCGTGATTGCCGCGGTCGAGGGCGCTGCTGCTGGCGCTGGGCTTTCGTTGGCCATGGCTTGCGACATGTTGGTTGCAGCCAAAGACGCCAAGTTCACCGTGGCCTACGTCAAGGTGGGCTTGACACCGGATGGTGGTGCGACCGCTTTCCTTTCTGAGTTTGTGTCTCGGCAAGTACTGACCGAGCTGTGTTTGACAGGCGCACCGATCAGCGGTGAGCGTATGCATGCGTTGGGTGCGGTCAACCGATTGGTTGAGTCTGGCCATGCATTGGCACAAGCCATTGTCTTGGCCGCGGACATCGCCCAAGGCCCGCAACAGGCCATCAGCCGCATCAAGCATTTGTGCCGTCTGGCCATGCGCAATAGCTTAGAAGATCAACTCGAGCTCGAAGCGCAATCCATGGTCGAAGCCATGGGCAGCGATGAATCGAAAGAGGGCATTGACGCCTTTTTGAGCAAGCGACAACCCAACTACACCTCACTACGTCAGGCCGTCTAATGAGTACCACTGCATCACATTTGGAAGATGATTTGCCACTGGCAGGCATTCGCGTTTTAGACCTCTCGCGTGTGTTTGCAGGACCCATGTGCGGCATGGTCTTGGGAGACTTTGGCGCTGAAGTCATCAAGGTCGAGCACCCAGGGCGTGGCGACGACACGCGTGACTGGGGCATGCGCATTGGCAAAACCGAAACCACTTACTACAACAGCATGAACCGCAACAAGCGGTCCATCACGGTGGATTTGCAGTCGCCACAGGGTTTGAAAATCATCCACGACTTATTGCCGCAGTGCGATGTGGTGATTCACAACTTCAAAACCGGCGGCGCTGAAAAACTGGGTATCGGTTATGCGCAGCTCAAAGCCATCAAGCCTGATTTGATTTACTGTGCCGTCGCGGGCTACGACACCAGTGGCCCAGAAGCAAGCCGACCCGGCTACGACTTGGTGATTCAAGCCGAAGCCGGCTTGATGGCACTCAATGGCGATGCCCATATGCCGCCCCTGAAATTTGGCGTGGCAGTGGTCGATTTGATGACCGGCATGTATTCAGCCCAAGCCATCTTGGCGGCATTGTTGCGTCGTGAACGTCGCGGTGTGGGGCAGCTCATTGAGATGGCGTTGTACGACTGTGGCTTGTCTGTTTCTGGCTATTACGGGCTCGACGCCTTGCAACTGGGGCACGACCCAGAACGCTATGGCAATGCGCACCCTTCTATCGTGCCCTATGGCATGTACGAAGCAGCCGATGGGCCCTTGATCATTGCCGTGGGTAACAACGCACAGTTCGACAAATTTTGTCGCCAAGTGATCTTGCGTCCAGACATTGTGGAGAACCCGCTGTTTGCCACCAACGTCGAGCGCGCTAAAAACCGCAAAGAGCTAGGCCCCATGCTGAAGGCTTTGATTCAGTCATTCCCACGTGATGTGTTGTTAGAGCGCTTGACTGCCGCTGGTATTCCTTGCGGCAAAGTCGCGGGCTTGCACGAGGCACTGACGAGCGAGCGAACACGCAGAGGCCGCATGGTGCAAGACATGCCCCATCCCGTGGTGGGTACCACGCCCGTGTTTGCACCGCCTTACCGATTGGATGGCCAGCGCTTGCCCATACGCAGGGCACCGCCCACGCTGGGGGAAGGCACGCGCGCGGTGTTGCAAGGTCTGTTGTCCATGAGCGACGACCAGCTCGAAGCCTTGCAGGCCGCTGGCGTGTTGACCTTGCCGATGTCGAACGCAGCACCGACCAAGGACAACGAGCCCAGCGTGCTTCAAACAAGTCGAAGCACGTGATGTGTGACAGAAGAGATTCAAACGATGACATTCAAACAGGAGACAAACATGATGAATAACAAAACACGCCGCCAATCACTGGCCATCGCCGCCATTGCCTTGATGAGCTTGGGTATGAGCACAACAGCACAAGCGCAAGCCTATCCATCCAAGCCCATCAAATTGATCGTGCCTTATGCCCCTGGTGGTGCCACGGACATCATTGCGCGCACCTTGGCTGAAAAACTCTCGGACCGTTTGGGCCAACCCGTGTTGGTAGACAACCGCGCAGGGGCTGGGGGTGTGACAGGGACCGATGCCGCAGCAAAGTCTGCACCCGACGGCTACACCTTCTTGGTGACGTTGGGCACCACCGTGCTGATCAATCAGTTTTTGTATGAGAAATTGCCTTACAACCCAGGCCGCGATT
>CAYXWW010000359.1:0-2367 GCA_964468905.1 uncultured Rhodoferax sp.
GGTCACGACCCATTGATCTTGTAGACTCGGCCTGATTCAAGCTTCGCAGGGAGGCTGAATCATGAGCAACCATTGCTGGCTGACTGATGCGCAGATGACCCGTTTGCAGCCCTTCTTTCCCGAAGAGCCATGGCAAGCTGCGGGTCGGTGACCGGTGCGTTCTGAGCGGCATGATGTTCATCAACCACAATGGGTTGCGGTGGCGCGATGCGCCGAAATAGTACGGCCCGCCGAAGACCTTCTACAGTTGATGGAAGCGGTGGAGCGGCACAGGTGTATTCGCTCGGATGATGGATGGGTTGGCCGCCGAAGCCGCCGTTCCGAATAAGGTGATGACCAACGCGACCTGTCTCAAGGCGCACTGCACGGCGACCAGCCTATGGTCGAAAAAGGGGATCAAGCCCTACATTCCCGGCAGAAAATCACGTGGCAAGCCAATCACGCACGACAAGCGACGCTGCAAACGCCGCAACCGGATCGAGATCATGTTCGCGCGACTGAAGGACTGGCGCAGGGTAGCGACCCGCTACGACAGGTGCCCAAAGGTCTTTTTTCGGCCGTCACCCTCGCCGCAACCGTCATGTTCTGGCAATGACCCGAGAACGAGTCCTGACCCTAGCAAGATTGTCGTGTTTTTTGGTTCCAAAGAAGGCGTGGGAAAGGGAAGCTCATTCTCCAGATCAGCCTCAGCGCGATAGCGTGTCCACTGGATAGGCTGTGGTGAATTTCATCCGTTCCATCGCGAAATGGCTGGTCACATTCTTGATCGGAACCGCGTCAGTCAAGCGCTTGTAAAGCACGTCGAAGGCCGTCATATCGGCGACGGCGACGCGCAGGAGGTAATCGATTTCCCCTGCCATCCGGTAAACTTCCATGATCTCGGGAATGAACTTGGTCGCCTTTTCGAAAGCTTCGCGCCATTCGGCCGAATGGTCCGGCGCCTCGATTCCGACGAAGACCGTCAGCCCGAAGCCAAGCTTCGTCGGGTCAGCAAGGGCCACCCGCCCGGTCAACACGCCCGAAGCTTCAAGCTTCTGGATTCGCTTCCAGCACGGGGTTTGCGACAGACCAGCCTTGTCGGCGATCTGCGCGATGGGCAGGGTCGCGTCACGCATCAATTCGGCCACGATCTTGCGGTCGATCAGGTCCAGATCGGTCACTGTTTAGCTGCCTTTCTCGCCCGGCTGATGGGCCTAGAGATCAGCATGCACCAAAACAAAATAATGTCTACCTTCTTTATCGTGTATGAATCTGAAGGGTCCTGACTTGAGATCTGGCCGTGTTTTCTTGGCATTATCTCGCAACGAGACGCGCTCTTGGCTCGCCTTCCTTAATCTCGACGTTGATTCTCGTCATTCCACCGAGTAACTGTGGTCCATGATCACGCAGAAGATGAAATACGCCCTCAAGGCGCTTCTCGTCCTTGCCGACGAGGCGGCCAAAGGCCAGCCCGAACCCTTGACGATCGAAGAGATCGCCAAGCGCTCGGATACGCCCAAGCGGTTTTTGGAACATATCCTTCTCGAGGTCCGCAATGCCGGCGTGATCGCGTCGATCCGCGGGCGGTCGGGTGGCTATATCCTCATCAAGAAGCCGAACGAGGTCTCGATCTCGGAGCTTCTGCGCACCATCGACGGGCCAATCGCGCCCTTGCCCTGCCTGTCCCGCCGCGCCTATCAGCGCTGCGAGGATTGCGCCGACGAGGCAACCTGTCGGATCCGCAAGGTCTTTGCCGAGGTGTTCTGGTCATACCTGGTGATGATCGAATCTCTGACGCTGCAGGACATGCTGCGTTCAGGCGCTGTGGCTGATCAAGTGCTGGGAAGCGCTTCCAGCGACTAAGCTTCTGATTTTGCATCGACAAAATTGATTTCTGGCAGCGCCTTGCCTTGAGTGTGGAGAATAATCTTCTCTATACACGACAATCTTTGGCGTGAATTTTCCGTTGCAATACTCGACTATCTCTGTCGTTATTAATGACATGACAGGGGCTGATCCCTGCATGACAGCGAAGGAGACATGTGATGACTGCTGCACGCCACCTTGATCCGATTGGAGAGGCCGGACGCGCGATGTCGGCCATGCCGGCATCGCTGTCGCGTGCCTGTGCGGTCCGTCTGATCGACCGGCGCACTGGGCAGACCCACCGCATCAACGGCAGCCCGCTGGTTCTGTTCACCAAGGCGCCGGAAGTGGCCGTGGCCGAACTGCTCTCGGGCCGTGACGTCACAGTCTGGGAAGCCCGCGTGGAACCGATTGGTGCTGCCCCCCGCAACGGAGGAGGCCGCGAATGAACCCGTCCACGTCCCTTCCGCAAACCATTCTGGGTCTAATGCCTTATCGCCCGATGAACCCCGCCCCATCCCG
>CAYXWW010000360.1:0-2363 GCA_964468905.1 uncultured Rhodoferax sp.
GCTATTGTCGGCATACCGACTCTGCCTATATGGCCCGGTGTGCGTAGATGAAGCCTTTGGCGGGCAAGGACTCTCCGCAAAACTCTGGCAGGGATTTAAAGAGATGATGCGTGGCCGCTACGATGTCGGCCTAGCGTTTGTGAGCTTGTCTAACCCAGCCTCACTGAAAGTACATCGGGACAAATTAGGTATGACGCAGGTTTGCGAGTTTGAAGTCGAAGACCGAAGCTATGCACTATTGGCCTTCGACATTCCTGATTGAGCTAGCCGCGAGTGTAAGAAATCTATGAATACTCTGGTTTTCTGGGGCAAGTGAGTTTGTTGTTTCCATACGGCATATGCCGTTTGCGTGAAAGATCCTGCGGGTTTCCACGCGGGCAGCAGTTCGTGCAACTTGCCGGAACTTAATTCTTTAGAAACCGCATAACGAGCTACTAGGCCTACCCCTGTGCCTTCAAGGATCAAATCCCGTACGATCTCGCTACTGTTGACCACGACATTCCCCGAGACTTTAACGACTTCTTTTGCCTTACCTTTTTGAAACACCCATTCATTGCTTAAGCCTTGAAGGCCGTAAGAGAGACAGTTAAGGCTGGCAAGATCGCTGGGCACACTGATTGGTTGCGATTTGATGTATTTCGGAGATGCGCAGAGTACATAATCTATCGACATTAAAGGCTTGGCGACAAGCAGCTCGGGTGGAACACGTGTCAGTCGAATGGCAAGATCGAAACCTTCATCGACCAGATCGACAGTACGATCTAGCAACACCAGTTGAACTTTGATTTGTGGGTATAGCTGCAGAAATTCTGAGAGTAAGGGCGCCACAAGTAATCGACCAAATGCAACGGAAGTCGTGACTTTGATAAGGCCTTGGGGCATTTCCGTGAGATGAGATGCGTGATTCTTGGCTTCATCTAACAGCGCCATGGATTGAGCCGCACGCTCATGAATCATTTTGCCCGCTTCGGTCAGGGAGAGTGCGCGCGTACTTCGTTGCAGGAGGCGCATCCCTAATGAACTTTCAAGTCGGTCAATGCGTTTGCTGATCGCAGACTTTGATAGCGCTAATTTTCTACCGGCACCCGAGAAGCTGCCTTGCTCTACAACGGCCGTAAATACAGCGATGTCTTCAATCTGATCGAGCAGTGACCTGTCCACAATTGTTCTCCATTAAGAAACAATATGTTTATGAATTGATGGATTGTATCTTTACTCTACGGTTGAAAGAATGGCTGCACAACCATTTTGGAGAAAACCATGCCATTCATTCGAATCTCAATTGCAGGAAGTTCACCAAGCAGTGACCAAGCTATTGAATTGCAACAGCAGACTACCCAACTGATGGCTAACATCTTAGGAAAACGCCCTGAGGTAACAGTCGTTTCGGTGGAGTCTAATGCCGCCAATAGTTGGTCCGTTGGCGGTGAGTCACTTGCCGATAGTCAGACGTTGGTTCAGATGGAGGCTTTTATTACGGCAGGTACTAACACTGAACAACAAAAGTCTGATTTCATTTCTGCTGCCTATCAAATGCTCTGCGAAATACTGAAAGCAGCCATGTCACCACTGTATGTGATGATCATAGAAGTAGATGCCGTTAACTGGGGGTATGACGGCAAAACACAGGCTTTGCGCAAGCAGTTGTCCTAAAAGAAATAAAGCCGTTCTCACGAACGGCTTTATTTCTTGGCGCTGCGTTGAATTAGCTGAGCTTCTTTTTCAACAAATCATTCACCTGCTGCGGATTGGCTTTGCCCTTCGCAGCCTTCATGATCTGACCAACTAAGGCGTTGAGCGCTTTATCTTTGCCGGCTTTGAATTCGGCCACGTTGCCTGGGTTCGCAGCAAGTACTTCATCCACCAGCGCTTCGATCGCACCTGTGTCGGTGATCTGTTTCAGACCCTGTGCTTCGATGATTTCGTCGGCGCTCTTACCTTGACCTTGCCATAGCGCGTCGAATACTTTCTTGGCGATGGCGTTGGAGATGGTCTGGTCGGCAATGCGGGCGATGAGGCCACCTAATTGTTCCGGGTTAACCGGGGCGGCTTCGATGTCGAGGCCTTCGCGGTTGAGGCGTGCAGACAGCTCACCCATGATCCAGTTAGCAGCGACCTTGGCTTGTGCGTTACCGGCAACCTTGAGGGTGCTTTCGTAGTAACGGGCAATTTCCAGTGATGCGGTCACGGCGGCGGCATCGTAAGCCGAGAGACCAAGTGTCTGGAAGCGTTCGCGCATGGCTTGTGGCAGTTCGGGCATTTCGCCGCGTACACGCTCAATCCATTCGTTACTAATCGCAACGGGCAATAGATCCGGGTCCGGGAAGTAGCGGTAATCCTGCGCATCTTCTTTGCTGCGCATG
>CAYXWW010000361.1:0-230 GCA_964468905.1 uncultured Rhodoferax sp.
CCGGCAGCGAGATTTGCACATACTGGCCGGCCTGGAAGTCGATCGCCTTGTCGAGCTTGAGCCAGATGGCCTTGATGGTCGGCGTCAGTGTCTCGATGCGGCTGACCGTGGTGTCGAAGTCGGTGATCGGGATGATCCTTGCATCCGGATCCTCGTCGATGTCGGCTTCGATGCCAGCGTCGGTGACCAGCGTTGCGCAGCAGGCCAGGGTCTTGCCTTCATCGCGCTCG
>CAYXWW010000361.1:240-2327 GCA_964468905.1 uncultured Rhodoferax sp.
CTCGAAATCCATCAGCGCGAACGGGTTGGCGACGCCATGATCGACCTCGCCATCCGTGACGGTCACTTTGCAGGTGCCGCACAGCCCATGGCCACAGGCATGCGGAATATAGATGCCCTGGCGCAGGGCGGCGTCGAGGATGGTCTGGCCGTCTTCGACCTCGATGGTCGCGCCGAGCGGTTCGATGGTGAGTTGCTGGGACATGATGTTTCGCGTGTCGTTGGCGTTGTCGATGTAAAGGCGTTATCGGTGTTGCGGCGCCGGCCGGCTCAGAAGCCGGTACCGCCGGCTTCGATCGTAGAGCGGATGCCTTCCAGCGCCGGCGTGCGGAAGCTGATCACGGCCTTGTGGCCAATGCCGTGATGCTCCAGCGATTTGCCGACATCCGGAATGAAGCGCTTGCCCGAGCTGAACCATTGCGTGCGCTTCCAGTCGATGTCTTCGAACTCGGGGTGCTCGCCATACAGCTCGGGCAGCACTTCCATGATCACCGCGCCAAAGGGCAGCGTACGCGGCACCGGAATGCAGAACGGCGCCGCGAACATCAGGTGGTTCTCCCAGCACAAGTAGAGCAGCTGCTTGCCGTGGAACTTGTCCTCGGCATCTTGCTGAATGTGCGGGTAGTCGCCGATGTGGCTCATCATGTCCTTGCTGCCCATGGTCTTACTCCTCGTGGCCCTGCGGTTTCATGCGGCCGCTCCATGCGCGGAAGTGCTTGCGGTCCTTGCTGGTGGCAAAGTCGCCGTTGTCTTCGCCGGCATGCACGTCGTAGTAGCGCATCACCTCGCGCACCGGACTGTCGCCGGGCGATGCCGGGTTGATGTCGTCCGGGTAGCAAGTGCCCTGATAGATCTGGTGCACCGGCAGCCAGGACTGCATGTATTTCTTCGGTTCGTGCTCGAAGATCTCGCAGCAATGGTCGGAGCAGAAGTGGTACTTCTGGCCGGCGTGCTCGAGCTCGCGCATGCTGAGCTTGGTCGGGTCGCCCGGCTCGGTGAACATCACCGGCACCTGGCAGACCTGGCACAGCATCGGCAACACCTGGTTGTACCAGCGTCCTTCCTTGCCTTTGGCCTGCTCGCCCCAGTGCTCGAGGCGCGGGCGGTAGTAGCGGTCGAAGCTGTTCGGGTACTTGGTTGACAGCCAGTCCATCTCGTCGTCGCTCGGGATCCAGGTGTGGAACGCCGCAGCGTGACCGTACTGGTAGAAGGTGGCCCAGGCCTGATGGCTGATGTGGTCCTTGCCTTCGCAGGCATCGTCCCAGCCCTTGGGCTTGCGGATACCGTAACGGGCGAGGTCGGCAAACAACGCGCCGCCGTTTTCCTCGGCATACATCTCCCAGGCTTCCTTCCAGCTCATCACGCGCTTGGGCAGCATGTAGTCCTGCATCATCGCGACCAGGGTCAGCAGGCGATAGCCGCGCCAGAACCACTTGTCCATCCAGCGCTGCACGATGGGCACGTTGTCCGGGTCCTGCTCGAGCATGAACTTGATGCACTCGATGCCCAGCGTCATGTGGCGCGATTCATCGGACTGCGCGGAGAAGCCGAAAGTCACGGTCGACAGATCGCCGTTGTGCGCGGCGCCCGACATGAAGGGCACGAACAGCAGGTTGGTCAGCACGTATTCGAACGAGAAGCTGACCGCCGTCAGGAACTCGAACGGACCGCCGGCGTACGCGTCTTCAAAGAAGCTCTTCGGCACCGACAGGTACCAGACGTTGTCGAACCAGTGCACCGAGTTGTGCATGCCCGAGTAGTACTTGTTGTAGTGCGAGATCGCATGGGTCTCGGTCTGGCAATGGCGCAGTTCATCGACGGCCTGCATCTGCGCGGCGACGCGCGCACCGGCACCGGTGAACTGACGGCCGGCGTGCGCAAAGCCGCGGTGGGCGTAGTACTCCAGCGGCGTCACGCCCTGAATGAACAGTTTCAGCGCATTGATGTAGCGCGCATCGGTGACGCCAAGCTCGCCATGGTTTTGCGCGAAGGCCTCGATCACCGCGTACAGCTTGCGCTCTTTCTCACCCTGGTACTTCCAGTAGGCTTCCATCGTCAGGCGGAACGGGTCTTCCCACTTGTCCCAGT
>CAYXWW010000362.1:0-2321 GCA_964468905.1 uncultured Rhodoferax sp.
AGCCGTTGGTGGGCCATCTGGCTGCATGGAACTACTTCATGAGCATCAAGAACCCCGACAACACAGCCTTCATCAAGAAGTGGTCTGACTATGCCAAGGCCAAGAAGTTGCCTGGCTCTGACAAACCTTTGACCAACGACCCCATGGAAGCGACCTATATCGGTATCAACATGTGGAAGCAAGCGGTTGAAAAAGCCAAGTCTACTGATACAGACAAGGTCATCGCTGCGATGGCTGGCCAGACTTTCAAGGCACCAAGCGGTATTGTGAGCAAGATGGATGAAAAGAATCACCACTTGCACAAGTCTGTGTTCATCGGTGAGGTGAAGGCTGACGGTCAGTTCAATGTGGTGTGGAAGACTCCAGGCCCTGTGAAGGCCAAGCCATGGTCTCCGTTCATCGAAGGCAACGACAAGAAGCCTGACGAGCCAGTCAAGAAGTAAGTAAGAATCGGGCTAGGGTGGGCCGCCATTGCCGAGCAGGCGATGGCGGCCTTTTACAAGACTACGGAGAAACTGGCGGATGCCAAAAAGATTACACCAGTTGCTTGTGGCGGTGCTGCTGTGCGCAACCACGCATGCCCATGCACTCACGCCTGATCAGGCCAAAGCCATTGCGGTCGGCGACGGAGACACGCGCATCGAGGCACTGCGTGCTGCGGTCGCGGGAGCCGATGAAAAAACAGTGCTGTTCATTCAGGCGCTATCTGACGATGCCGTCAAGGTGGTGGCCGGCGTGCCAGTTATCGTAAAAGACAGCAAAGCTGTAGATCCTGTTAGCGGCACTGAAACCGCATTGCCTGATACAGCTGAAGATGTGATGAATAACAACCGCATGCGCGGTGAAATTGATACCGCGATGGCATCGCTCAAATTGCTGTCGACGGATCCAGCGGTGCGTCGCGACGCAGTCAAAACCCTTCAAGGCGAAGTCGACGAAAGCAAATTACCCCTGCTGGACAAGGCCTTTGCACAAGAAACCGTGCCCGATATCAAAGATCGGTTGGGCTTGTTGCGCGCGGCGGCCTTGCTAACCAGTTCAGATGTCGCCAAGCGCTTGGCCGCAGCCGATGTACTTGCCAGCAGCTCACAGGCAGCCACTAAAACGCTTCTATTGGAGCGCATCCAAATGGAATCGGATGGATCGGTCAAGGCAGCACTGCAGCGCAGTTTGCGCAGTGTCGACGCGCGTCTGGCGTGGGGCGACCGGTTGGGCGCAATTTTTAGCGGCATCAGCCTTGGGTCCATTTTGTTGTTGGTGGCATTGGGGCTTGCCATTACCTATGGCCTGATGGGTGTGATCAACATGGCCCATGGCGAACTGATGATGATTGGTGCCTACGCGACCTATGTGGTTCAGGGTGTGTTTCAGAAGTTTTTCCCAGGTGCCTTTGATTGGTATCTATTGGCATCGGTGCCCGTTGCGTTCGCAACGTCAGCGCTAGTCGGTGCGGCGCTCGAGCGCAGTGTGATTCGATTTCTCTACGGCAGGCCGCTGGAGACCCTGTTGGCGACGTGGGGTATCAGTCTGATGCTGATGCAGGCCGTGCGGACGATCTTCGGTGCACAAAACGTCGGGGTTGAGAACCCGAGCTGGATGAGCGGCGGCGTGCAGGTGATGGGCAATTTGTCACTGCCGTACAACCGCCTCGTTATTGTTGGATTTGCTCTGGCCGTCTTGGCTGGCGTTGCGTTCCTCATTAGCAAGACGCGATTAGGACTGTTTGTGCGGGGCGTGACCCAAAACCGCCCGATTGCTAGTTGCATGGGCGTCAACACGGCCCGTATTGATACCTATGCGTTTGCACTGGGTTCCGGTATTGCGGGCCTTGCGGGTTGCGCGCTGAGCCAAGTGGGCAATGTGGGGCCGGACTTGGGCCAGGGTTATATCGTCGACTCTTTTATGGTCGTGGTGCTCGGAGGCGTTGGCCAACTTGCCGGAACGGTATATGCAGCGCTCGGCTTGGGCATTCTGAACAAATTCCTCGAAGGGTGGACTGGTGCGGTTCTGGCCAAGATTGCCGTTCTGGTGTTCATCATTATCTTTATCCAAAAACGACCCCAAGGCATTTTTGCCATGAAGGGCCGGAGTGCAGAAGCATGAGCACGTTGACACTTCCCTCTCGCGCACCACTACTAACCCGCAAGGGCTGGGCTGCGTGGCTTTCCGCTTTGATTGTGCTGTGTGCGCTGGTGCCGGTTCTCAATATTGTGGTACCTGCCAATAGTGTGTTCCACCTCAGTGATTTTGCGGTGGCCTTGGTTGCCAAGATCATGTGCTACGCCATTTGCGCGTTGGCGATGGATTTGATTTGGGGTTAC
>CAYXWW010000363.1:0-2309 GCA_964468905.1 uncultured Rhodoferax sp.
AGGCTACAAAGTAGTCGTGCCCACAGTCGCCGCAGCGAGCGCGGGCAAAGCCATGACCTGTAGATCGCACACGCCGTACTAGAGCCAAAAACTCTGGTACGTGGTGAGATCTTCTTTTTGGGTCTTCAAACAATGGAGGGGCGAATGATCGAACAGATGGAAAAGGAAGCAAGGATGCAACTCGCTGAAACCAGCGACACCCGCAGGGCTTTGTTAAAAGTAGACCTAGCTTGCTTCTTGTCAATATTTATTCATACGAATGACTAATACTTAAAAAAAACGACCAGACACATCTCAACTGAAGTAAGAGCTTTATATGCGATACACCAGCGGCAATTACGAAGCGTTCGTGCGCCCTCGCCCACATCCGGAAGCCAAAAAGAAGCGCGCGTGGTTAGTGGGGGGCGGTCTAGCGTCGCTGGCCGCAGCCTTGTTTTTGGTGCGGGACGCGCATGTCCCACCCAGCCAAATCACCGTGCTCGAACGGAGCCCGTTATCCGGGGGCGCATTGGATGGAATCCATGTCCCGGAAAAAGGATTCGTGATCCGCGGCGGCCGCGAAATGGAAGACCACATGGAATGCCTATGGGACCTGTTTCGGTCTGTGCCGAGCCTGGAGATCGAAGGCGCCTCGGTGTTGGATGAGTTCTATTGGCTCAATCGAGACGACCCGAACTACTCTCTGACCGGGGTCACAGAGAAGCGTGGCCAACGGATTCAGACAGATGGGTTGTTGACCCTCAATGATCGCGCCCAAAAAGACTTGCTTCGCGTGTTCATGACCAAGCGTCAGGACATGGAGGGCAAACGTATCAATGAAGTCTTCGGCCCCGACTTCCTCCAAAGCAACTTCTGGCTTTATTGGCGAACCATGTTCGCCTTCGAGGAGTGGCATAGCGCACTGGAAATGAAGCTCTACCTTCACCGCTTCATTCACCATGTTGGTGGATTGCCTGACTTCACTGCGTTGAAGTTCACCAAGTACAACCAATACGAATCGTTGGCACTGCCTCTGGAACGGCATCTCCGCGAACTCGGCGTGACATTCCAGTTCGACACCGAGGTCACCAACATCGACTTCGATCTCACCCAAGACACCAAGACCGCCACGCATTTGCACTGGATACATCAAGGTCAGCCAGGAGGCATGGCGCTTTCGGCAGACGACCTTGTTTTCACCACCATTGGATCGCTGGTCGACAACTCTGACGAAGGCGATCATCACACGCCTGCCAAGCTGAACACCGGTCCTGCCCCTGCGTGGGACCTTTGGAAACGAATTGCCAGTCAATCGGATGAGTTCGGAAGGCCTGAGGTCTTCTGCGGCCATGTTGCCGAAAGCAAGTGGGTATCAGCCACCGCAACGACCTTGGATCCCCGCATTCCGGCGTACATCGAGAAGATCAGTCAACGCTCGCCCTATTCCGGGAAAGTGGTGACAGGCGGTATCGTCACGGTGCGCGACAGCGCGTGGTTGATGAGCTGGACGGTCAACCGCCAACCTCACTTCAAGGCGCAGCCTAAGGAGCAAATCGTTGCCTGGATTTATGGCCTGTTCGCAGACGTGCCTGGCGATTACGTCAAGAAGCCAATGCAGGCCTGTACGGGTGAAGAAATTGCACAGGAGTGGCTTTACCACCTGGGTGTACCCGAATCCGATATTGCGGAACTGGCGTCCACCGGCGTGAAGTGCGTCCCCGTGATGATGCCGTACGTGACCTCCTTCTTCATGCCACGCCGAGCGGGTGATCGTCCGGCAGTCGTGCCTCGTGGGGCGGTGAACTTTGCGTTCATCGGACAGTTTGCTGAAACCACACGAGACACCATCTTCACCACGGAGTACTCCGTGCGAACCGGCATGGAAGCGGTCTATCAGCTTTTGAATGTGGAGCGTGGCGTACCGGAGGTGTTCAACTCCACGTATGACATCAGAAAGCTCCTAGCAGCGGCGGCACGCATGCGAGATGGCGCCGAGTTGTCTCTTCCAGGCCCAGCCTTCATTCAAAGGTTGCTGCTGAACAAGTTGGATCAAACGGAAATTGGCGCCTTGCTCGCGGAGTTTGGTCTCACCAGCCATTAATAAAGAGCAAAGCAAAGGGCCCCGCAACATTGCTGCTGCGAGGCCCCTTGGGTTGTCACCTGACTCGGTCGGAGCTGAGGCTCACGCCTCAAGCTCTTCCGACATCAAGCGCCAGATCAGTGAGCGAACAACCAGATCTTGGTGCCTTGCAGGTCCAGGTTCTTGATTTCCAAAGAACCGTAGGACTTGGTGCTGTTGCCGTTGGTGATCGAAGCGATCTTGATGGTAG
>CAYXWW010000364.1:0-2285 GCA_964468905.1 uncultured Rhodoferax sp.
ATGCGAGGCTCGCTCCAGGCGCTTATTGGTTCGCACGATGCCCACGTAGTCCCACATAAAGCGACGCAGCTCGTCCCAGTTGTGTGAAATAACAACCGCCTCGTCCGCATCGGTGACGCGGCTATCGTCCCACACCGGCAAGGCGGGTGGCGCGGCCAAGGGAGTGGCCAAAATATGGGAGGCTGCAGCACGCGCAAATACCATGCACTCCACCAGCGAATTGCTAGCCAGCCGGTTGGCCCCATGCAAGCCGGTGTATGCCGTTTCGCCAATCGCGTGCAGGCCCACAATATCCGTCGCTCCTTCCAGATCCGTATGGATACCGCCGCAGGTGTAATGTGCAGCTGGCACCACAGGGATAGGCTGCTTGCTGATGTCGATACCCAGCTCAAGACAGCGGGCGTAGATGTTGGGAAAGTGCTCCAGAATGAAGTCCAGCGGCTGATGCGAGATATCGAGGTACACGCAGTCAAAGCCACCTTTTTTCATTTCAAAGTCAATGGCACGCGCCACCACGTCACGCGGTGCGAGTTCGGCGCGCGGATCATGGTTTGGCATAAACCGCGTGCTCCCAGCCGATGGTGGCAGCAGCAAACGCCCACCCTCACCGCGCACAGCCTCGGTGATCAGGAACGATTTGGCGTGCGGGTGGTACAGGCAGGTGGGGTGGAACTGGATGAACTCCATATTGGTCACACGGCATCCGGCACGCCAAGCGGCTGCGATACCGTCGCCTGTGGCGGTATCGGGATTGGTGGTGTACAAGTAGACCTTACCCGCACCGCCTGTGGCCAATATGGTGTGTGGTGCACTGAATGTTTGCACTTCGTCAGTGGACTCATCCAAAGCGTAAAGACCCAGACACTGGTTGGGCACCTGCACATCCTGTCCCGGCAGGGTCAACTTGCTGCGCGTAATCAGGTCGACCAGCGTATGGTTTTCGAACAGCGTGATGTTGGGCGTGTTCCGCACGGTCTCAATCAGCGTCTTCTGGACCGCCGCACCGGTGGCGTCGGTGACATGCACGATGCGTCGGGCACTGTGGCCGCCTTCGCGTGTCAGGTGCAGATGGCCATCTTCTTCCGAAAACGGAACACCCAGCGCACGCAACCAGGCAATGCTCTCGGGTGAATGCTCCACAACAAAACGGGTGGCTTCGGGGTCAGACAACCCTGCACCTGCAACCAAGGTGTCTTGCACGTGCGCATCGAAGCTGTCGCCCTCGGCCAGCACCGCCGCAATGCCCCCCTGCGCCCAGTTGCTGGAGCCATCGCTCATGGCACGTTTGGTGAGAACTGCGACACGGTGTGTCGGCGCCAGATGCAGTGCTGCTGACAGGCCGGCCAAGCCGCTGCCCACAATCAAGACGTCAAACTGGTATTGCGTGGCGGGATGAAGATGCGTCATTCAAATGCTACTGGTTTTATAGCTGCTCACGCAGTATTTTAGAGGGCGATGTGCCAATTGTCACTTGGAAAGGCATGGCCATCTACTGTGTACAGGATCCAATGGATAGCCAGGCGCTACATTCGATGATTTGATGGCCCACCCAGTTTCTACCACGGCACAATAGACCCATGCCAAACCTACCCCCCTTTATTGCCCCCGAACGATTCACCGACGCTGCCGCCGCATTGGCACAGGTCACGCGGATTTACGACAGCAGCATCGCCCACCTTCGCCAGTCCATGCAACGCTTTGTGGCTGGCGACGACAGCATGGGCCATGTGCGGGCCTGCTACCCGTTGGTGCGCATTCACACGGACACGGTCTTTCGCACCATCACGCCCGAAAGCGCGCGCTTAAGCTATGGCTTTGTGGCTGGCCCCGGGCGCTTCGAGACGACGTTGACCCGACCAGACCTCTATTGCGACTATTACCTGGACCAATTCCAATTGCTGTTGCAAAACCATGACGTCGAACTGGAGGTAGGTACCAGCACGCAGCCCATTCCTGTGCATTTTTCGTTTGCCGAGAACGACCATGTGGAAGGCAACATGACAGCCCAGCGCCGCACGCTCATGCGCGATGTGTTCGACCTGCCCGACCTGGCCGCCATGGACGACGGCATTGCCAACGGAACCTACACGGTGCGTCCCGGCGAGCCGCAGCCGCTGGCGCTGTTCACCGCGCCGCGCGTGGACTACTCTCTGCACCGCCTGCGCCACTACACCGGCACCGGGCCGGATCACTTCCAGAACTTTGTGCTGTTTACCAACTACCAGTTCTACATCGACGAGTTCATCACGTTGGGCCACAAGGCCATGCAAGACCCCAACAGTGAA
>CAYXWW010000365.1:0-2274 GCA_964468905.1 uncultured Rhodoferax sp.
CTGCAAGGAGTGGGTTACATCAAATATCACTGGCAGGCCGCCCGTGCACTCGCGCATGGTGCGAAAGCCCAGCATGTCTACCACCAGGTTGTCATAACCCATGCAAGAGCCGCGCTCACATAAAATCACCTGCTCGTTGCCGCACTCGCGGAATTTCTCCACGATGTTTTTCATTTGGCCAGGGCTTAGAAACTGCGGTTTTTTCACATTGATAACGGCTTTGGTGGCGGCCATGGCGGCAACTAAATCCGTCTGGCGGGCCAAAAACGCCGGCAGCTGAATCACATCACACACCTCGGCCACTGCTGCGGCCTGGTGGGGTTCGTGCACGTCGGTAATCACCGGCACTCCAAAGGTGCGTTTTATCTCGGCAAAAATCTTCAGCCCCTCATCCAGGCCAGGGCCGCGAAAGGAGTGAATAGACGAGCGGTTGGCTTTATCGAATGAAGCTTTAAATACATAGGGAATGCCAAGTTTCTGGGTGACCTGAACATAGTGTTCGGCCACCTGCATGGCCATATCCCGAGATTCCAACACATTCATGCCGCCAAATAACACCATAGGCAGATGGTTGGCAACCGGGATGGTGCCTACCTGGATTACCGGAGAAGTGCTCATGCTTGGGCCTCTTTATGGGCTACGGCCGCTTGGATATAACTGGTGAATAAGGGGTGGCCGTCCCGGGGGGTGGAGGTAAATTCGGGGTGGAATTGGCAGGCCACAAACCAGGGGTGATCGGGCAGTTCAACTACTTCTACCAAGGTGTCGTCAGCGGACCAGCCGCCGATGCTAAGGCCACCTTGGCGCAGGGCGTCCAGGTAGCGGTTGTTCACTTCATAGCGGTGGCGGTGGCGCTCGCGGATTAGGTCTGAGCCGTAAATGGCGCGGGCTTTGGAGCCTTTCACCAGGCGGCACTCCTGGGCACCTAAACGCATGGTGCCGCCTAAATCAGAGGATTCATCGCGGGTTTCGACGGCGCCTTCGGCGGTGATCCATTCGGTGATCAGGCCAATCACCGGGTGGCTGCTTTTGGGGTTAAATTCGGTGGAGTTCGCATCGCTCCAGCCTAATACATTGCGGGCAAATTCAATCACCACCGATTGCATGCCCAGGCAAATACCTAAGTAGGGGATTTTGTTCTCGCGGGCGTGGCGCACAGCCATCAGCTTGCCTTCCAAGCCCCGCTCACCGAAGCCGCCGGGCACCAAAATCGCATCGGCGCCATCGAGCAGCTTAAGGCCCTGCTCTTCTAAATCTTCGGCGTTGATAAAGTTAAAATTCACCTGGGTAAAGGTGCGAATGCCAGCGTGGGAGAGCGCTTCAATGAGGGATTTATAGGCATCCAGCAAATCCATGTATTTGCCTACCATGGCGATGGTAACCGCTTTAGTGGGGTGTAATTTGCCCTCGATTACCCGGTCCCACTCACTTAAATCAGCTTCCGGCGCTTCAATGCCAAAGTGTTTAAGCAAAATGGCGTCGAGCTTATGGGTTTGTAACAGGCGGGGAATGCGGTAGATGGTGTCGCAGTCTGGCAGCGGCACTACGCAGTCGAAACTCACGTTGGTGAATAGCGCAATTTTGCGGCGGGAATCTTCATCCACTGGGATTTCGGACCGGCACAGCAAAAAGTCCGGCTGCAGGCCGATGGTGCGCAGCTCTTTTACTGAATGCTGGGTGGGTTTGGTTTTGGTCTCGCCAGCGGTGGCGATATAGGGCACCAGGGTAAGGTGGATCAACTGGGCATTGCTCGGCCCCATATCCACTTTTAACTGGCGGATGGCCTCTAAAAACGGCTGGGATTCTATATCACCAACTGTGCCGCCCACTTCCACCAGGGCCACGTCATAGCCCTCACCGCCCTCTAAAATACGGCGTTTGATTTCATCGGTAATATGCGGAATCACTTGCACCGTACCGCCTAAATAATCCCCCCGGCGCTCTTTGCGCAGGACAGTTTCATACACGCGGCCGGTGGTGAAGTTATTGCGGCGGGTCATGCGGGTGCGCAAAAAGCGCTCGTAGTGGCCCAGGTCGAGGTCGGTTTCGGCGCCGTCATCAGTGACGTACACCTCGCCGTGTTGAAACGGGCTCATGGTGCCTGGGTCCACATTAATGTAGGGGTCAAGCTTCATGATGGTCACTTTTAAGCCCCGCGCTTCGAGCACGGCGGCCAATGACGCTGACGCAATACCTTTACCCAGTGAGGACACCACCCCACCGGTTACAAACACAAAACGAGTCATGAAACGCTTAAAACCTTGAGTGTAAACA
>CAYXWW010000366.1:0-2261 GCA_964468905.1 uncultured Rhodoferax sp.
TCGTCTTTGAAGACGCCAAGCTGGATGCGGCCGTTCCCATGGTGCTGATGGGCTTTGTCCTCAACAGTGGGCAGATCTGTACATCTGGCACGCGCGTCCTGGTTCAACGTACGATATTCGATGAGTTCAGCACCAAGATTGCAGCCGCCGCGTCCAAATTTCCGATAGGACGCGATCGTCCGTTCCCAACACTAGGGCCCATTGCAAACCAGCCACAGTTCGAGAAGATTCTTGGTTTCTTCGAAAGCGCTCGCCATGAAGGTGCCACGTGTCTGACGGGAGGAGAGCGCGCCAGCGGCGATGGCCTTGATCAGGGCCTCTACATCAGGCCGACCATCTTTACCAACGTAACGCAGAGCATGAAGGTGGTTCGTGAAGAGATCTTTGGTCCAGTGGGTGTGCTGATACCTTTCGACTCTGAAGAAGAAGCCATCCGCATTGCCAACGATACGGAATATGGCCTTGCTTCAGGAATCTGGACGCAGGACGCTAGTCGCGCTCACCGGGTAGCCGCTCAGTTGGAAGCGGGGACCGTTTACATCAACACATATCATGAACGTGCCGTGGAAGCGCCCATGGGGGGGTACAAGAAGAGTGGCATCGGGCGGGAGAAGGGAATGGCCGCGCTTCACGACTACATGCAATTGAAGAATGTGACAATGAAACTTATTTAGTCAGTCGCTTCTACAACGCTCGAGCTTAGGTGTATCGGAGTCCAGCAAACTCATCTATGCAACTTAACGAACTGAGTGACCATTAAACGAGCATACAGCTCGTCCATTGACGGATATCAAGCAATAGGGCTTGATGTCCGTTCTTGGCCGGAAGCAGCCCATCCCTTGGGTTGCACCAACCCACCCAACTGAGAAAAAAGTCCAGCCAACCGGTATGAACCTTTCAGATCGACTTGATAACTCTTCGGGATCGAAGCAACCATGCTTCTTCATGAAACCAAAGGAGCCAGCAGCATGCAATCTCACCAACAAGCACAAATCGATTCAAGTCCTGAACAAAGTCCAATGGCCATCATTGGTGCCATCCTCGCCCAAGGCGCGATCCGCTTTCTCGATCGACAAAAAAGAGAGCAAAGGGCCGCTGAGAAAAGTATCCGCCCCGCTGAGCCGCTACAAAACTGAGTGACTTTACGTGGGGTTCAAGACTTCAGGAATGTCGCGTGCGCCGTGCAATATGCGAACGATGGTGACCTGCTCTGTCGTGGACTCAAAAAAGATCACGTAGTTGCCATGCTCGCATGAGCGCAAGTCATTTGAGAGCTCGGGGCGCCGCCGATAGCCCGCAGGGTTGAGACAAATCTTTTCACAATGCGCACGCAACTCAGCCACGAAAGTTCCGGCGCGAACCGGATTGTCTTGTGCAATTTAGTCGCCGATCTCCTCAAGATCGAACGCTGCCAAGGGCGTTATCAGTAACTGCATTAGCGAGCTTGGCGAGTCGCCTTCTGTGCGTATTTGGCTTGTAATCGATCAAACACCGGGTCCGCAGCAAGTGCTGCGCCGCTGGCCTTGCCTGCGGCGATATCATTTCTCAGCGCTTGGAGTTGGATAGCCTGCTGGCGCTCGGTGTCCTCGAGCAATCGCAGACCAGCACGGACGACTTCACTGACGTTGTTGTAGCGGCCGCTTTCGACTTGGTCGCGGATGAAGGTCTCGAAATGGGGGCTCAGGGCAACGCTGGTGGGCATGACGCACTCCTAACAGTTAATAACTATTATTATTTATCAGCCAGCACGCCTTGTCAAGTTTGACCAGATACCAGCAAAAAAGACGCCTCAGCCTCCCGCCTGAGCACCAATCCCGGCAGCACTTTGCCGCCACCGTAAACCCACCGACGCAGTTCCTGCGCCGCACCTGGCCAGTCACGCTGATTGACCCGCCGTCGGAGTGTTGAGGTCTGAAGACGGCCAGTTCCAAGGTTAAAGGTGAAATCCACAATGGCTGCAAGCCGTCCCTCTGGCTCAGTTGCCAGCACCGGACAGTATCGAAGCGTTGCACTAAGAGCGTCGGTCATGTCAGCAGCAAGATATGCCTCGCCCTCTTCCATCGTGATCGGCAGATGCCTAGCATCGCAAAGATGGCCGTACCCGATGGTCCAAAACCCTGCCGGACAGACATACGGGTAGGCGCGGTCAGGGTCTGATTTGGGCACCCGGCAGAAGCCCTCGAACCGCTTGGCCAAGTCGATAGCTGCTTGCGGAACATCGATCACGGCCGAACCTTGTCAAACACGCGGCCCAAGAACCA
>CAYXWW010000367.1:0-2255 GCA_964468905.1 uncultured Rhodoferax sp.
ATGCGCACATTCATGTGCACGGTGGGCACATAGGGGTTGCGGGGGTGAAACACCAAGGACACACCC
Organism: uncultured Rhodoferax sp.; assembly: GCA_964468905.1. Taxonomy (GTDB): domain Bacteria; phylum Pseudomonadota; class Gammaproteobacteria; order Burkholderiales; family Burkholderiaceae_C; genus Allorhodoferax. The sequence goes on from CAYXWW010000367.1 coordinate 67, forward strand.
ATGGCCTCAAATGGCGCACCAGCCAACTCGGGCCGGTGTTGCGTGGCCGATGGTGGCAATTTGGGGCCGCGCACGTGTGAGAAGCCGCAACCGGCACGCTCAAACACTGCGCCACCTTCCAGAATGCGGGTAATTCCATCACCTTGCAAAGGCTCATCGGGGGCTTTTTGCCAGGTGTCCGACACAAACACCTGGTCATCCACGGCCGCTACCGCTGCGGTTATGCGCTGTTGCAAATCCTGCAGATAGGCACGAACTTGGGCTACGCGCGCGTCACTCATTTGGACGTCTTGCCATCGCCCGCGTGTTTGATTGCGCGGTGGCCAATGTCGGTGCGGTGTTGCATGCCATTAAAGTGAATGCGCTGGATAACTTCATTAGCCACCAGGCGTGCGGCCTTGGGGTTTTCTGCCAAAGCTGTCACGCACAAGACGCGCCCACCACTGGTGAAAATTCCGCCATCGCGGTGTTCAGTGCCTGCGTGGAAGACCATTGCTGCATCCGGTGTCGGTAACGAACTGAGGGCAGAAGGCAGCCCTTCAATCACATCACCCTTGCGCGGTGTACCGGGGTAGCCGTGCGCAGCCAGCACCACGCCCAACGCGGTGCGGCGGTCCCAATCGAGCTCCAGGTTCGCCAGCCCGCCAGTTTCTGTGGCCGCCATCATCACGTCGACCAAATCGCTCTTGAGGCGCATCAAAATCGGCTGCGTCTCTGGATCGCCCATGCGGCAATTGAACTCCAGGGTCTTCACATGCCCTTGGGGGTCAATCATCAAACCGGCGTACAAAAAGCCGGTGTAGGGAATGCCATCTTGCTCCATGCCTTTCAGGGTGGGCAGTATCACCTCGCGCATGGCGCGGGCATGCACCTGCGGCGTGACCACTGGCGCAGGCGAGTAAGCACCCATACCGCCAGTGTTGGGGCCATGGTCACCGTCGAGCAATCGCTTGTGGTCCTGGCTGGTGGCCAGTGCCACCACGTCTTTGCCATCGCACACGACCATAAAGCTGGCCTCTTCACCTTCCAGGAATTCTTCAATGACCACGCGCGGAACGGCCTGCCCGCCCGCACCCGCGTTGTGCACCACGCCCAGCGTGTTGTCCAAAAGCATGAAGTCGATAGCAGCGTGGGCTTCATCCAGCGTCATGGCTACCACCACGCCCTTGCCAGCTGCCAAGCCATCCGCCTTGACCACAATCGGCGCCCCCATGCGCTGCACATAGGCGTGGGCGGCTACGGGATCAGTAAACGCCTCATAAGCAGCGGTAGGAATGCTGTGCCGCTGCATAAAGGCTTTGGAAAATGCCTTGGAGCTCTCCAACTGCGCGGCAGCCTGGGTTGGCCCAAAAATACGCAAGCCATGCGCACGGAATTCGTCGACAACGCCCGCGGCCAGTGGCACTTCAGGCCCCACCACGGTCAAGCCAATCTTGTTCTCCTGCGCCCATTCACGCAAGGCCACCACATCGGTCATGGGCACATTCTTCAAGCGACTATCCAGCGCTGTGCCACCATTGCCCGGAGCCACGTAGACCATCTGCACCTTGTCAGATTGCGCCAACTTCCAGGCAAAGGCGTGCTCACGCCCACCGCCTCCAATGACCAAAACATTCATAAATTCCTCCGTTGCGCCTGGGCGCTCTTGTTGTAGCGGGATGCTGTGCCGATCAGAGCGCGGCGTTATGGTAAATGTCTTGTGTGTCGTTCAGGTCTTCCAACACATCCAACAGCTTTTGCATGCGCGCCGCATCGTCGCCACTGAGTTCGATGGTGTTTTCGGGGCGCATGGTGACGCCAGCCACTTCAGCGTGCAATCCTGCAGCCTCTAGCGCCTGCTTCACCGACTCGTAGTCCGCATACGCGGTCAACACTTCAATCGCGCCGTCGTCATCGGTAACAACGTCTTCTGCACCGGCGTCCAAGGCCACTTCCATGATCTTGTCTTCATTGCTACCGGGTGCAAATATCAATTGGCCGCAGTGTTTGAACTGAAACGCCACCGAGCCCTCGGTGCCCATGTTGCCGCCATGCTTGCTGAATGCGTGGCGCACTTCAGCCACCGTACGCACCTTGTTGTCGGTCATGGTGTCCACGATGATGGCGGCTCCACCAATGCCATAACCCTCGTAGCGAATTTCCTCGTAGCTAATGCCTTCCAGCGTGCCAGTGGCTTTGGCAATGCCGTA
>CAYXWW010000368.1:0-2251 GCA_964468905.1 uncultured Rhodoferax sp.
TCGTCAATGTACTCATTGATGATGTTGGACTCATACAAAATCAGATCACGTTCAACCAAAATTGGCACTTGACCATAAGGGTTCATGACGCTGATGTCTTCTGGCTTGTTATACAAATCCACATCGCGAATCTCGAAGTCCATGCCCTTTTCAAACAGCACAAAGCGGCAACGGTGAGAAAAGGGGCAGGTTGTTCCTGAATACAGCACCATCATGGCAAAAGACTCCTAAAAATTAAAAAGAGTGGGTTGCCATTGCGAACCCACTCTGGAACCAGCACCACATATTCACGGATGAATAGTGGGCGGCAAAAGACCGTATTACTTGACGTCTTTCCAATACGCGGCGTTTAGTCGCCAAGCAAAGAAAGTCATGAAGAGCAGGAATATAAACACCCAAACTCCAATGCGCACCCGCGTGTTTTTGGCGGGCTCTGCCATCCACGACAAATAGCTAACCAAGTCGCCAACCGCTTGGTCGTACTGTTCAGGCGACATCGTTCCAGGCGTCATTTGCTCCCAGCCTTTATGAACATGAACTTCATGCCCATGCTCGGAAATGGTTTCATAGATTGGCGTGCGCTTGCCTTGCAGTTCCCACAGTGCGTGGGGCATACCCACATTGGGGAAGGCTAGGTTGTTCCAACCAGTGGGCTTGGTGTCGTCCACGTAGTAGTTGCGCAAGTAGGTGTACAGGTAATCGGCGCCTGAACCTTTGCCCTGTGCTGAACGCGAACGCGCAATCACGGTCAAATCAGGTGGATTAGCCCCAAACCATTCCTTGGCCTGCTTAGGATCGATCGCCGACTTCATAGTGTCACCGACCTTGGTATCGCCGAACAGCAGGTTGTCTTTGATCTGTTGGTCCGTCAGGCCGATATCTTTGAGGCGGTTGAACCGCATAAAGGCAGCGGAATGGCAGTTCAGGCAGTAGTTGACAAACAACTTCGCGCCATTTTGCAAAGCCGCCAAATCGTTGGAACGATCAGGTGCCCTGTCCCACTCAATACCACCTGTGTTGGCCTGCGCTCCGACCATCAGGCCCCATGCCGCCATCAACGTTAACAAGACTTTTTTCATTTTTTGTAATCTCCGGCTCAGTGTGCAGCGTAATTGACACGGGTTGGCACAGCCTTGGCCTTACCCAAGCGACTCCACCATGGCATCAATAAGAAGAAACCGAAATAAAACAGTGTGCCAACTTGCGATACGCGCTCGCCAATCGGTGAAGGTGGCTGTGTACCCAAATAGGCCAAAACGACGAAATTGAAAACAAAGACGGCATACAAGTACTTGTGCCAATCCGGGCGATAACGGATGGACTTCACTGGGCAATAGTCCAACCATGGCAAAAAGAACAAGATGACGACAGCGCCACCCATGGCAACGACGCCCCAGAACTTGGCATCGATCGACAGCATCATCGCCACCACAACCACCGCAGCACCCAAAATCACGCCTTTAAAAATAGACGGCATCTTGAATTTGACGATGCTAAACAATGCGGCACCCACCGTGCAGATCTCCAGCACCACCATCATTTCATCAGTAATGGCGCGCAACATGGAATAGAAAGGTGTGAAGTACCAAACGGGCGCAATGTGCAGCGGCGTCTGCAAAGGATCAGCTGGAATGAAGTTGTTGTACTCCAGGAAGTAGCCGCCAAACTCTGGTGCGAAGAAGATCACAGCAGAGAACACCATCAGGAACATACACACAGCAAAAATATCGTGCACGGTGTAGTAAGGATGGAAAGGAATGCCATCCAGCGGGATGCCCTTGGCGTCTTTTGTCGCCTTGATCTCGATACCGTCTGGGTTATTAGACCCGACATCATGCAACGCCATCAAGTGCGCAACAACCAACCCCAGCAGCACCAGAGGAACGGCGATGACGTGGAAGCTAAAAAAGCGGTTCAACGTAGCGTCACCCACCACGTAGTCACCACGGATCAGCAATGCCAAATCAGGACCAACAAAGGGCACAGCGGCAAACAGATTCACGATCACTTGCGCGCCCCAGTAGCTCATCTGGCCCCATGGCAGCAGGTAACCCATGAAGGCTTCGGCCATCAGGCACAAGAAAATGGCACAACCGAATACCCAGACCAGCTCACGTGGTTTGCGGTAGCTGCCATAGAGCAGCCCTCGGAACATGTGCAGGTACACCACCACGAAGAACGCCGAAGCGCCAGTCGAGTGCATGTAGCGAATCAACCAGCCCCACGGCACATCGCGCATGATGTATTCCAC
>CAYXWW010000369.1:0-2224 GCA_964468905.1 uncultured Rhodoferax sp.
TGGACGAGATTTTGAAAACCGAATTCGACATTGAAGACGGCTTGGCCAGCACCATGACCTGGGGCGAGATGATGGCACGCAAGCCCGAGTTGAAATGCCCCAAGTTCTGCACCGCCGCCACCCCTTTTGTGCAGGTGTTGGACCCGGCCACCGGCACGGGTACCTTTATCGTGGAAGTCATCACCCAAATCCACGCTTACATGTTGGGCAAGTGGGCCAAGCAAGGCATCGTTGGCAAGGCAAAGTGGCAACCGCTGTGGGTGGACTACGTCAAGCAGCACCTGCTGCCGCGTCTGTATGCCTTCGAGCTGATGATGGCCCCCTATGCCATTGCGCACATGAAGATCGGCCTGAAGCTGGCTGAGACGGGCTACACCTTCCCTGAGGATGGGCCGCGTGTGAACGTGTTTTTGACCAATGCGCTGGAGCCAGCGCACCCGGTGCAAGCACATTTGGAATCGATGGCCCCCATGCTTGCGCACGAGGCAAATGCGGCCAACCTAACCAAAGAGCAGTGCTGCTTTACCGTCATTGTTGGAAATCCACCCTACGCGGGCCATTCAGCGAACAACAACGTGCCGAGCATTGTTGCCGCGGTTCACGAATACAAGCGTGGCTACCCGGACTTGCAAAAGCCCGGCCAAGGTAAGTGGCTGCAAAACGACTACGTCAAATTTATGCGGTTCTCAGAGCTGCGGATTTTGAATGTTGGTGTCGGCATATTGGGCTTCATTACTGATCACTCCTATCTCGACAATCCCACTTTCAAAGGTATGCGGCGCCATTTGCGCCAGAGCTTTCCTTACCTGCGCATCGTCGACTTGCATGGCAACACGAAAAAGCATGAGAAGGCGGCGGACGGTTCCAAAGATGAGTCCGTGTTCGGCATCATCCAAGGAACAGCTATTGGGCTGTACGCCCATGGCGCTGCGACGGCAAGTGAGAAGAGTCTGGATGTTCTGGGTACCGAGACCTTCAAAGCCGAAGCTATGCTACGAATCTCGCTGCAAACGGAAACGTTGACAACGTTGGTCCCAAATGAACCGCTTTGGCTGTTCAAACCGCAGGCCCAAGCTGGGCGCAACGATTACGAAAACGGTTGGGGTCTTCCGGTAATCTTTTCGCCGAATGGTGATCCTGCTCCTGGCATCGTAACGACGCACGATGAGTTTGCAATTTCTTGGGATGCCAAATCAGCAAAGGCCAAGGTGGATGCGCTTTTGGCCACCCGCAACGAAGTCGAAGCTCGCAAGCTATTTCAGCTTTGCACACAAGATCAGTGGAACTACAGCGAGGCAAAAGAGGCCCTTTCCGATGGGGCATGGAAGAAAAAAATCGTACCGGTGCTTTATCGGCCGTTTGACATACGGACGACGGTTTACGACAGTCACGTTGCGGTACATCGCAGAGATAGGGTTTCCCTTCAAGTTATTGACGGAAAAAACCTGGCAATGGTTTCATGTCGACAACAGTCTCAATATGAAACCGAATGGAATTTGGTCGGCGTCGCGCGGGGATTGATTGAGAGTTGCACTATTTCAAATAAGACCAAGGAAATCAACTACCTGTTTCCCACCTGGCTGTCGAGCGCTGGGAGTCGCGAACCCAATTTGGCGACAAGTTATGTGGTGACAGTGCAATCCGCTCTCAACCTTTCTCCCAACGACTACCGCCCCGAAGACCCCACCGCCCCCCTGCACGCCGAGAAAATCTTTAACTACCTCTACGCCGTTCTGCACAGCCCGGCCTACCGCGAGCGCTACGCGGCGTTTCTGCGCACCGACTTCCCGCGCATCCCCATTCCCGGCAGCCGCAAGGTGTTTGACGAGCTCGCCAAACTGGGTGCAGAGCTGGTGGCCTGGCATCTGTTGGAGCACCAAGATGCTACAAATATAGTAGCTGTTAGCGCACGTTCTGCGGAGGCTGCAGCCTGGTTTGGCACTGATTTCTCGCTGGTAAAGGTGGCCGAAAAGTCCCGTGAACTGGCGGAAGTGCAGGGTACTGGCGACAAGGTGGGCAAGGTGTTCATCAACGCCACCAGCGGCTTTGCCAATGTGCACCAGTCCATCTGGAAGCACACCATCGGCGGCTATCAGGTGCTGCACAAGTGGTTGGACGACCGACGTAAAGCGGGCCGCAGCCTGAGCCAAGACGACATCACTCACTGGTTGCGCGTTTATGCCGCGCTGCAGGCCACGCAAAAACTGATGCTGCAGGTGGACGA
>CAYXWW010000370.1:0-2220 GCA_964468905.1 uncultured Rhodoferax sp.
CCGTGGGCACCACCACGGAGGTCTGGCACTTTTTGCGGCTGCTGTATGTGAAGCTGGGCACGCAGCACTGCATCCATGATGGTGCAGCGGTCGAGCCCCAATCGGCCGACAGCATTGCTGCGCAGTTGCTCAAGAATTTCCGTGGTCAACACATTGGCTTGTTGGCACCATTGGTGTCGGGCCGCAAGGGCGTGTACACCGAGTTGGCAGACTGGGCGCGGCCCCGTGGCTTCACGCATTTGCGGGTGGATGGCAACTTTTTGCCCACCACCAACTTTCCGCGCATTGACCGTTTCAAAGAACACAACATCGAGCTGCCCGTGGCCAGCCTGGATGTACATCCGGCGCATGAGAAGCAGTTGCGTGAAGCATTGGCTACCGCCCTGGTGCACGGCAAGGGCGTGGTGCATGTGCTGAGTGATCTGGGCGGCCTCAAAGAAGCCATGCAGGCCGGTGCGCCCGCTGCGGGCATTGGACGTGTGCAGGTGTTCTCCACCAAGCGGGCCTGCCCGGTGTGCTCCACCTCGTATGTGGAGCTGGACCCACGCCTCTTTAGCTACAACAGCAAGCACGGCTGGTGCCCCGACTGTGTGGGCACCGGTGTGGCGCTCACCAAAGACCAGCGCAAGGTGTTTGACGATTCCATCAAAGACGACGACAACAAGGGGCGTGAGCAGACCTTTGTGGAGGCCGACATTGAAGACTTGCATGACGCCACCTGTCCCACATGCCAGGGTACCCGGTTAAACGCAACAGCGCGGGCTGTGCGGTTTGCTATGAAAACAGGAGCTACCTATGCAGTGAATAAGAGGGCTGGAGGCCAATTTCATAGTGATAAGTTGAGTGGGTGGAGCATTACGGACATTGCACGGCTGTCGGTTACCGAGGTGCGCCAGTGGGTGCAGACCTTGCAGGCACTGGGCGGCATGAGCCAGCGTGAGGCTGACATTGCCCGGGACCTGGTGCCAGAGATTAAGAGCCGGTTGGAGTTTTTGGAAGAGGTGGGCCTGGGCTACCTGACGCTGGACCGTGGTGCACCCACCCTCAGCGGTGGCGAGGCGCAGCGCATCCGTCTGGCGGCCCAGCTGGGCAGCAATTTGCAGGGTGTGTGCTATGTGCTGGATGAGCCCACGATTGGCCTGCATGCGCGGGACAACAAGATTCTGCTGGGGGCCTTGCGGTCGTTGAGCGACAAGGGCAACACGCTGGTGGTGGTGGAGCATGACGAGGACACCATTCGCCAGGCGGACCACATCATCGACATAGGCCCCAGCGCAGGCAAGCGCGGTGGGCGCTTGGTGGCAGAGGGTTCTGTTGCAGATGTTCAGGCGGCTGCAGCGTCTCAGACGGGGCGGTATTTGTTGCATGCGATGAAACATCCGTTGATGGCGCGGCGTTCGGTGTTTTCTGAGTCTTTTGGCAGTGGCGTTGTTGCTCTCGCTACGGCTGGAGACAGTCTTGGGAGCGCGAAAGACTCTCAGCTGCCGAAAGGCAAAGCTGCAAAGGCAGCTGCGCTTGCTGCGGCGCGTGTCTCGACCAGCGTGGCCGCCAATGCGGCGTTTGTCGAGCGCGCCCGCATTGCTGCTGCATACGAAAGCGTAGCTGATCGTTCCGCAGCCAATACACAGGTAGCCACCGCACAAAACATCGACTGGCTCACCGTACAAGGCGCAAACCTCCACAACCTGCAAAATGTCACCGCCACTATCCCCTTGAAACGCCTCGTCGCAGTGACCGGTGTCTCCGGCTCCGGCAAATCAACCTTGGCACGCGATGTACTCTTGACCAACGTGCAAGTAGCCGTCCAAAAACGCAGCACCAAAGCCGGAAGAGATGCTCTGGACGCTGGAGAAAAAATCCACTGGACCGGCTGCGAAAGCGTGACAGGTTTTGAAACCATCGACCGCGTGCTTGAGGTAGACCAGACCCCCATCGGCAAAACGCCGCGCTCGTGCCCCGCCACCTACATCGGCTTTTGGGACCCCATCCGCAAACTCTTTGCCGACACCCTGGAGGCCAAGGCCCGTGGCTATGCGGCCAACCGTTTCAGCTTCAACACGGGCGAAGGCCGCTGCCCCGGTTGTGAAGGGCAGGGCATTCGCACCATTGGCATGAGCTTTTTGCCCGACGTCAAAGTGCTGTGCGAAACCTGCCGTGGTGCGCGCTTCAACCCTGAGACGCAAGCGGTTACTTGGCGTGGCAAAAACATTGGTGACGTGC
>CAYXWW010000371.1:0-356 GCA_964468905.1 uncultured Rhodoferax sp.
CTAAATTGTTTTTCATTATTTTCTGTCTTCTCTGGGCAATCGCGTTACTGCCGGGGGGCAACCACCCCAACACTTTTGAAATGCGCTTCGGAAATGAATTGATCGGTAGTGTGGCGAATCAGAACAACACCTTCCTGCCATATGGGCATACGGTAACTGTCACGACCGAAAAGCGCCTGTGACAGAAGGCCTCCGAGCTCGTCGGCTCCGGCTGCGTTCGTCAATGTGATGGAGGTGCTGAAACGGGGGTTGATTTCGAAAGGCCAGGGCACTCCGTCCCGGTCCAGAACAAGCTGGACATTGAAGGGGCCATCCGCCATGAAGCGTTCCTGTATGGCCTTGCACAATGCCTCGAT
>CAYXWW010000371.1:379-2210 GCA_964468905.1 uncultured Rhodoferax sp.
GTACTTCACCATCGCGCCAGACAATAACGCTGACGGTAAACTCTGTGCCTTCGGCAAACGTCTGTGCCAGTAACTGATCCGTACTGTAGCTGCTGGCAGCAATAAAAGCCGTCATTTCTTCGAGGGAGTCCACCTTGCCACAGCCGCGGCTGCCCCGTCCTACCCGTGGCTTAACGAAAAGAGGGAACGGAGCATCCGCAGGCAGCTCATTCACCATCCAGGTCTGCGGTGCGTTGATTCCGGCTTCACGCAGCTCACGCATGCACCGAAACTTGTCAAGGCTCAATTCGACGAATTCGAGGCGTGGCTGGATAACAGCAATGCCCATCGCTTCGAGCGCGAGCATGTGTGGAAGCTCTTCATCTACAACCGAGATGACTGCATCGACCTTCTCGGCCTGACAGATTTCCTTGAGACGCGGCAGAAAATCGGGGGCGTTGCCGGGCGGAACGACGTAGGCTCGATCCGCTAGGTAAAAACCGGAAGCAAAGGGCAGCATGTCGATGGCGACGATGCGGTAACCCCACTTGCGCAACACGGAAATCATACCGGCTATGGCGGGACCGCCCGCCCCCGTAAGCAACACAGTCTTGCTACTGTAATGGGCGCTCACTTGACGATCATCCTAACCATGCGGAAGGCCTCTGCCTTCATTAAATTGGACATCATACCTCGATACCCTGCCAGCGTCTTGAGACCCTCTATGGATCGGGGAAAAGGGAATGGCCGCGCCTCACCCTCGTAGCATGCCCAGGCCGCCAGTTTTTGATCCCAGAATTCGCTGACATCGACAAAGACATTCGGCTTGAAAGCGGACGCGAAAGTCCAGGATCCGCTACATGGAATCTCGAAGGTATAGATTTGCGTGGGTATAAAGTAGCGCGTCGGCCGACAGGCGACTTCGACGGCTTTGTAAGTGAGCCGGTGGTCGATATTCACCTCGGCCGGATTGTGTGTGAACAACAGATCCGGTTTGAACAGTGCCATCTTGCGCTCAATATCCTTGACCATGGATATCAAAGGATACGTATCGAACTGGCCGCACAAGCGTTCCCCGAAATCACAATCTGTAATGCCCAGGACCTGCAATGCCTTGCGTGCACCTGCCATGCGCACACGTGTCTGAGCGTGGAACTCTTCACTGTCATACTGGCCAACCGGAAAGCGCGCAGAGATACCCTCACCGAGAAACTGCACTGCCACTTGCGCACCGGCTGCAATCGCCTTGGCCAGGGTGCCTCCACAACCCAAGACCTCATCGTCCGGATGGGCTGCCACCACGAGAATCCGCGTTCCCCTTGATAAATTCATATACCTCGATCCTGCCCTATCGGACTCCGGTGATGCAGGCTGCCAAAGTGCCCGTATTCATTGGCGTGAACATCTGCTCACAGTAATCCTGAATCTGCTCTGAATGTGTGCCGGCCAGATCTGTCTGGATCGCAAGTCGCGTGAAATCCTCAGGCGCAACAACTTGCGCACGCAGTTCGGCTACATCATGCAGCGTATCAATCGGTATCTCGCCGGGCTGATGCAGATAAACCGGATGCACACCCGTTACCGCTGCCTGCACAATCGCTGTACTACCGCGATATAAGGCCCAGTGGGAACGTGCAATATCTTCTGCCAGCGTATTCTTGGAGAGGATTATATTGGACGGCAGATCGCGGAATGCCGGATTTTGTCCAGTTAAAGCTGTGTAGTTCATGTTGGGATGCAAGCGCCAGATGAATTGCATATCGGGCATGATCCGCGCACATTCCAGTGAAAAACCGAACAGCAAGTTGCACTCGCTGACGATCCCTTCAGGCAATACCAGACAGGTACGATG
>CAYXWW010000372.1:0-2209 GCA_964468905.1 uncultured Rhodoferax sp.
CATGAAGGCGCTGCCAATTTGGTGGCGACACTTCAAACACCCAAAGGTTTGGTGAAGTTAGAGAGCTTGGGGCTTTGACGTTTGTAGGGTTTCGTAAATACCGTCAAAACACCAGAATTCTTGTCAGTGAATTTCTGCAATTATTGTTAAAACGCTATTTCTATATGGGTCAGGGCGACTGACGGGTTTAGGCTGATCTGAGCCACGCGACTTCGGCGGTTCCTTTAACTGCGGCTATCAAGACTGGTCATACAACTGTCTCCGACTTCGATGGTCGCTGTACCACAGAGACCGGATTTTTGTTTAGTATCGGCAAACGACCCGTCGATCCTCCAGTTTAGGGTACTGTAGAGTCGCCTGCAGACCGAAGCGGAAATGTAGAATTAATTTGCGGTCATCAGTAAATTGACCATTTATTCTCTGGCTGAAGTTGAATCAGAAACTGGCTCAGATTTTTGCGATGCCCACACTATGACGAACAATGACGGAGACCGTTTGCCGGAGTGGCTGAACCCACTGGCGGATGACGCGGCAGTTTTACCCAACTCGATTGTCAGTCGGCAACAAATAGAAATCGCGAGCCGGCGGGTACTAGGCGAGCCATTGACAGCTCAGAGAATTGTCACGGCGTCTCGTCTTGGACTATCGCTCGTAGATGATGGTGAACCAACAGGGGTTGTTCTCTCAGGATGGGGACATAGCCTGCCATCGGCTGTTGCAGTGCTCATGCCACTAGCAACATCAATCACGGAATCGTCTTTGAAGCGGACAAGACGCAAGTTTCAGGAACAGTTACTGGCTAACCAGTCCAATTGGCCTGACTTGGCATCAGTGCGTGACTCCGCTTTCCTCTTATGTGCCGATCACAAGCCACCAGAGTACGGCTTGCCAGATCAGCTATACGTACAGCACAAGCCAGATGGACTTCTGCCCTGGGCAGGTGTACATGAACTACTCGACCAGCTCATGAAAGCAGTGAGTCCTGCGGTCGCACCGACCTGGATCGAAGCGCGATCAGCTCTGCACGAAGCGCTGGCAACCATATTCTCGGAGACGTTCAAGAACACGCATGACCACGCTCGTGAAGACATTGATGGCAGTGATCTAGAAACATCGGTGCGTGCAATCTACGCACGCTACTACCCCATGCAGGCTGTGTTGGACAACATCGCTTCCGTGCCAGCAAATGGTGTCACCCAAGTCGAGCGCTACGTCCGCAGTTTTGCACCGAGAACAGTCAAGCCAAGTGTGCGGGTGCCCGATTTGCCGACAGTCAGTGGTTTCCTAGAGCTTAGCATCCTCGATTCAGGTCCAGGTATGGCGGCGAGATGGTTGCGTAGACCGGTGCATGACCTTGATCCACGGCAGCAACTCGAAGCCGTACTCCAGTGCTTCGGGAAGGGTCGTACCACCACCACATCGCCAGGCCGTGGGTTCGGCCTGTGGAAGGTACTCACTAGCTTGATCGGGCTCCGCGGTTTCATCAGCGTCCGAACTAATGGTATCCACGCGTTCAGACAGTTCGGCTACACAGCCGCGACGGGTCAGGAGGAGCTACCGGGAGGGCAGCGAGTACCAAAGGAACAGTTGTACGACTGGAAGCGAGGCCTTTCCACGACTCCAAGCAAGTACCCACACGTGCGGGGCACGGTCATTTCTTTCCTTATACCGATGGGGCAAGAATGAAATCGTTGCTGTTCCACTCATACGAAGTAAAGAATGCCGCCGAGCGGCGTAGACAAGTACTGAGCATCTTCATTGTCTGTCACAACCTACGAGTCAATGAGTTCGACGCCGCAGTAGCGGCCGCATTTGGCAAGGAGCCAGCCCCCGACGCCGTACACATCACGGGCTATCAAGAGGACGTCGCGAAGGTTCGAGCCTGGCTTACCCAAGAAGACAACGTGACAGCCTCTCGGTTGCAGACGGTGATTGGCGTTGATGACAGTGCTTTATGTCTGATTTCCTTCGAAACCGCTACCGGCACTCATGTTGCAAGGCGACTTGACTTAAGTGAGATAGCGGACCCCGACATCCTGTCAACAGATCGCCAACTCTCTCTGCTCGCTGCTTTCCGTGCGGCAGGCGGCGAACAAACAGCACCCGTTGGAACTCACTTTGCAAAGACGTCGGACAGTCATTCTGAGCGTTTCTTGCGTGTGTCCAACGTCCTAGAAGAGGGGGCAAATGTTCGCTTGATTGCCTTCTG
>CAYXWW010000373.1:0-2203 GCA_964468905.1 uncultured Rhodoferax sp.
ACACCGTCACCATCTACGAAAAAGGTGCCGAAGTGGTGCGGATGATGCAGACCCTGCTGGGCCGCGATGGTTTCGCCAAAGGCATGAAGCTCTACTTCGCCCGCTTTGATGGCCAAGCCGTCACCTGCGATGACTTCGCCCAATGCATGGCCGATGCCAATCCCGACTCCAGTCTGGCCCACCTGCTGCCGCAATTCAAGCTGTGGTACAGCCAGGCTGGCACGCCACGCCTGGCAGCAACGGGCCACTACGACGCCACGGCACAAACTTACACCGTGCAGTTCAAGCAACGCTGCGCACCCACCGTAGGCCAGCCTGATAAAGCGCCGTTTGTCATACCCGTGATGCTGGGCCTGGTGGGCGGCACAACAGGTGCCGCACTACCGCTAACCGTTGACGGCACCAACGATGTGGCCGCGGACAACCACCTGTTTGTCATGACAGGCGAGTCTGCCACCATCACCTTCAACAACGTGGCAGAGGAGCCCGTGCCGTCCATTCTGCGCGGCTTCTCTGCACCCGTGGTGTTGGACATGGACTACAGCGATGCGCAGCTGCTCACGCTGTTGGCCCATGACCCAGACCCCTTCAACCGCTGGGAAGCAGGTCAACGCCTTGCGCTGCGCAGTGCTATTCAATCGATAGCTGCATACGCAGACTCTACGAGGGCTACAGCGCTAAATGATGCATATGTATCGGCCATGCGCAGTGTGTTGCGCCACCCCACTTTGGACGCTGCCTTCAAAGAGTTGGTGCTGACACTGCCGTCTGAAACCTACATTGCCGAACAGCTTGACGTTGTCGATCCTCAGCGCATCCATGCCGTGCGCGAATCCATGCGCACACAGCTGGCCACCGCGCTGCAAGCTGACTGGCAGTGGGCCTACAGCACCTACCAAGACACAGGTGCCTACAGCCCTGACGCAGCCTCGGCTGGCAAACGCGCACTGGCAGGCATGGCAATGACATACCTTTGCCTGGCAGCCACGCAAACCGGTGACCCGGTCTGGCCCGGCAAGGCTTTGCAACGCTTCAAAGACGCCGCCAACATGACCGACCGGGCCAACGCACTGCACGCCCTTGTGAGTAGCGGCCATGCGTTGGCTGCCCCCGCACTGGCGCGCTTTCATGCCCTGTTCAAGAACGAAGAATTGGTGCTGGACAAATGGTTTGCGATGCAAGCCGGTGCGCCCGACCGCAGCGGCAACGTACTGCCCGCCGTGCGCCAGCTGATGGCGCACCCGGACTTCAACATCCGCAACCCCAACCGGGCACGCAGCGTGATCTTCAGCTTCTGCAACGGCAACCCCGGTGGCTTTCACCGCGCCGATGCTGCGGGCTACGTGTACTGGAGCGAACGCGTGGTGGAACTCGACGGCATCAACCCCCAAGTTGCAGCCCGACTGGCCCGCGCACTGGATCGCTGGAAGCGCCTGGCCGAGCCGTACCGCAGTGCGGCCCGCGAAGCACTGACGCGGGTAGCTGCAAAGACCGACTTGAGCAACGATGTGCGTGAAGTTGTCGATCGCGCGTTGGCGGACTGACATGGCCCCCAACATATCACTGACCCGCTATCTGGTCACCGAACAGCGCATTGACGGGGCGATTCCCGCCGATTTGCGCCTACTGCTCGAAGTAGTGGCGCGTGCATGCAAGAGCATTAGCCTTGCGGTCAACAAAGGTGCGCTGGGCGGGGTATTGGGTGCGACGCAAAGCGAGAACGTGCAAGGCGAAGTGCAGAAGAAGCTCGACATCATTGCAAACGATGTACTGATTGAAGCCAATGAGTGGGGCGGCCATTTGGCGGCCATGGCATCCGAAGAAATGGAAGGCATTTACCCGGTGCCCAACCGCTACCCGCAAGGTGAATACCTGCTGTTGTTTGACCCACTGGACGGCTCCAGCAACATTGACGTCAATGTCAGCATTGGCACCATCTTCAGCGTGCTGAAAAAGCCCGAAGGCTCACCGGTTTCGCAAGATGTGTCCGAACAGGATTTCCTACAGGCGGGCTGCAAACAAGTGGCGGCAGGCTACTGCGTCTTTGGCCCACAGACCACACTGGCGCTCACCATTGGCAAAGGCGTAGTCATGTTCACGCTGGACCGGGAGCATGGGTCGTTTGTTCTGACCCAGGAAGGCGTCACAATTCCGGAAGACACCCAGGAATGCGCCATCAACATGAGCAATATGCGCCACTGGG
>CAYXWW010000374.1:0-2199 GCA_964468905.1 uncultured Rhodoferax sp.
ATTCGGTGTCTTCTTTTTCGGGGTTGGTGTCGTCAAAGCGCAGGTGGCACACGCCGCCGTAGTCACGCGCCAGGCCAAAGTTCAGGCAGATGCTTTTGGCATGGCCCACGTGCAGGTAGCCATTGGGCTCGGGCGGAAAGCGGGTACGGATTTTGGCGGGGTCGGGCTGGCCGGCTGCATGGTGCGCGGCGTCGCCGGGGCTACCGGCCCACTTGCGCTGGGCGTAGGTGCCGTTGGCCAGATCGGCTTCGATGATCTGGCGCAGGAAATTGCTGACTTTGGGTGTTTCGGTGGCCGTAGTGGCGGCTGTTACGTTGCTGTTAGGGGTCGGTATGCTCATCCGACCGATTTTAGGCCTGCTTAAGCTTTAAATCGGCCCAGATGGGGGATAGTTCGGTGTTTTCTGCCTCTGTTAGCGTTTCTGCCAACAGCATGCATTCGCGCTGCAGCTCATAGAGGCGCTGGTTGAGCTCCACACCGGCCAGATCCATCTCAAAATGGTCTTGCGGGGTGAGCTGCTCTGGGGCCAGGCCCCACACGCCCAAGGCGTTCCACGCCTGGCGCAGGCGGGATAGGCGGTCTAGCGCCAGTTGCACGATGGCTTTGCGCGCTGCGGTGCCCGTGTCTGACTGCAGTGCCTGCGCGGTTTGCTGGGCGTGTTGCAGGGTGTTGTTGATGTGTTGCAGTGCGCCAGAGGGCACGCGAATGTTGGCGGGCACTTTTTCCTGGGCATTGCGCGCCAGGTTAAAGACCACGCTGCAAAACCGCTCGGGGTACTCGCCAGGCACCACGCGCAGGGCAAAGCTGGCGCGAAACAGCGGCGCACGGGGTGCCGGGGCCAGGCTCATGGTGGTTTCCACAGCAGACAGCAGCATGCCCAGGGGTGAAATGGCGTCGCCACTCAGGCGTGCGGGGAAGCCCGAGCCATTGAGCCGCTCATGGTGCTCGCCAATGGCGCGGCACAGGGTGGCGGGGTAGTCGGTAGTGGCAGAGAGCAGCAGCTGGGCCATGCGGGGGTGCACCATCATGTGCTTGTGGCCAAGCAGGTCCAAGGGTTCTTCGCCGTCCAGATATTGGGCCTGGATGTAGGCTTCGCCCAAGTCGTGCAGCAGGCCGCCCAGCATGGCCAGGCGCACGTCTACCGGCGAATTTTGGGCCATGGCCATGCCACCGGCCAGTGCCATGGCTTGCACGGCGTGGGTAACTGAGTCTGGGCGGGTGGCCAATGCAGTGGTGAGCAAGAGCTGGGCTACCGAGTGCAGGGGCAACTGCTTCATGTGCTTGGTCAGCATGGCTGCGCTGGGCTGCAGGGCCTGCGCCATGCTGTGGTCACTGGCCAAAAAGGCGGTGAGCTGCTCCATGAGGTAAAAAGACGTGACGCCGTCTTCGGCCATCAGGCACGATTCAAGCGGGTTGCGCAGCTTGCGCTCCAGCAGGCGCTGCTGCAAGCCTGCAGATACGGGCAGGCCTTTGGCCCACAACTTGAGGCCACGCACGTCCACAATGTCTTGTGAGGCAACGATGGAGAAGGTCTCGCTGGCGCGCACGATGGCAGCCAGAAAGTCTGGATTGGCCTCCGAATGGCCCGGCATGAAACTGACGGCTTGCATGTGCCCCACTCCTGTTACACAACTTCACAACATATGCTGCAGTGTGGTTCAAACGGCTGCTTTATTCAAAGCCGTCTGGCGTGGTGGCGTGACCGCTTGTCTGTCAAAAAGGTGAAACAAACGTAAACGAAGCGCGAAAAAAAAGGCGCACCCGCTAAGGTGCGCCCGATCCAACGGACTTTTTTGGCCTTGGAAATATCGCGGTTTAGCGGATCACAGCAATGGTTTCGAGCTTGCCATCGCGAACGGTCTTCAGTGTCAAAGCGCCGTTTTTGACGTCGCCCTTTTCGTCAAACGAAATGGGGCCGGTCACGCCAGCGTGGCCAGTAGTTGCAGCCAACACAGGCAGGTATTTTGCTGGGTCAGAAGAGCCGGCCTTCACCATGGCAGCCACCATGATCTTCACGCTGTCATACACGTAGGGTGCATAGACTTGCACGTCGGCGTTGTACTTGGCTTTGAACTTGGTCTTGAATTCTTCCATGCCAACCTTGGCTTCGCCTTCTACGCCACCCGCTTCGGCGCAGACCACTTGGTCATTAGCAATGGCGTCACCGCCCAGCTTGACCAGCTCAGTGGAGCAAATGCC
>CAYXWW010000375.1:0-1782 GCA_964468905.1 uncultured Rhodoferax sp.
TCGTCCACCTGCAGCATCAGTTTTTGCGTGGCCTGCAGCGCGGCATAAACGCGCAGCCAGTGAGTGATGTCTTCTTGGCTCAAGCTGCGGCTTGCCTTACGCCGGTCATCCAGCCACTTGTGTAGTACTTGGTAGCCACCGATGGTGTGATGCCAAACAGCTTCGCGCACATTGGCGAAACCGCTGCTGGCGTTAATGAACACCTTACCTACTTTGTCATCCGCGCCTGTTACATCGGCCAGTGCGCGGGATTTTTCAGCGACCTTGCTCAGTACGTAGTCACGGCCAAACCACGTCACAGCGTCCGCATGGGCTGTGTGGGTGGCATCAATGGCGACAGCGTCTGGATGCTCCAGCAAATGCCAAGCCACCAACTCAGCACCCAGCTTGGCGAGCGCGTCGAACACCTTGCAGCTGCCAGGAATGGGAATGCGCGGAAAGTCGGTGCGCAAAAAAGCGGCGTAGCGCCGGCGATAGGTCGGGCTGTGCAGCACGGAGTAGAGGTAGTGGAATATTTTCTCGGCGTGCAATGGAGCAGCGGAGTCTTCGAGGTGGTAGTCGGTAGCGTTTAGGTTGAGCGCAGACTGGAGTGTTGCGATGAGTGCCGGAGACAGGTTCGCAGATTGTCCAGATTCCTTATGTTGCCAAAGTGGGAAAAGGTAATTAATTTCCTTAGTTTTATTGGAGATTGCGCAGCCCTCTATCGGCAACCGGCTGACTCCAACTAAAGCCCAATCCTCGTCAATTTGGGACATCTGCCTACAGCTAACCAATCCTAAGTTTTGACCAGTCAACATATGTTGCATTACTTCAGGGCGGGGCATACATAAAAACCCACGGGTCTGCCCTGTGTAATAGGTCTGGCGAATGTCGAACGGGCGGTACAAAATCGGTTGCAGGTATTTTTTATTAGGACCAGATACTTGCAAGTCGCTTTGCGCAAGTTCCACCTGCCAGTCGCGTGCGTCGTCACCCAACGCATAGACCGCCCGCGCATCCTCAGCCTCTCGCTTGGCAAGATCGGTCACCGTTTCCCAAGCCTGTTTTTCGGTGAACTGAATGCACAACGCATCGCGGGCCGTCACAATACCCACCGAGTTCACTGGCGCGATGGTGGGTAGTGGCCAACCGCGCTCATATTCATTGACATCTGAAGTGTCGCTGCGCACTAACTGTAGCCTTTCGCCCGATGGCGTAAATGGCACAAGCAGTTGCAAACCCCTAGACATCAAGGTTTCATATTTGGCTTGTCGTGGACCGACCAGATCTGCGAGCTCCACCAGTTGTGCCAAACCGGGCAGAACATTGCCCACAGCAATGGCCACGCCCTCGGTAATTTCAAACACGTTTTCATCGCCGTTTGCGGTTTCACCCCGTTTGGAGTTGCCGTGCAGATCGACAATGCGCCGGTGGGGTAATGTATGCAGCAGACTTTGTCGTACCCCGCGAAAAGTTGGACTTTCCAAATAAGAATTACTGGTGATGTAGCCTAGGATGCCTGTGCCCATCATGGCCAATCGTGACTGTGCCAAACGGAAAAACTTCACGTAATCGTTGTTCACCCACTTGGGGTTGCGCTCGCCCAAGTCGGCATCATTGAAGCGAAAGAAACTGTCAGCACCATCAACTAACCGCTCTCGCATAAGTCGGGTGATCCAATCGCCTTGATTGCCCGAGTCTCCCGAATATGGTGGATTGCCCACCACCACTGTCGCGGCCAATTCCTCTTTTACTTTATTTGCCGCCGCCGCCTCATGCGCCAGCATGGGTGCCTCAAACGCC
>CAYXWW010000375.1:1792-2197 GCA_964468905.1 uncultured Rhodoferax sp.
CATTCACACGCGGCCCATCTTCAGGGAAGGTGTAGCCCGTCTCAGCCAGCTTCAGACCGATCTTCATATGCGCAATGGCATAGGGAGCCATCATCAGCTCGAAGGCATACAGGCGCGGCAGCAGGTGCCGCTTGACGTAGTCCCCCCATAAAGGTTGCCACTGGGCCTTGGTCACCTTACCTTGCGTGCGCCACTTGGCCAGCATGTGAGCGTGAATTTGGGTAATCACTTCCACAATGAAAGTACCCGTGCCAGTTGCTGGGTCCAGCACCTGCACAAAGGGTGTGGCGGCGGTGCAGAACTTGGGCAGTTTCAACTCGGGCTTGCGTGCCATCATCTCGCCCCAGGTGATGGTGCTGGCCAAGCCGTCTTCAATGTCGAATTCGGTTTTCAAAATCTCGTCCA
>CAYXWW010000376.1:0-2187 GCA_964468905.1 uncultured Rhodoferax sp.
AGGCCTCGATGACGAGGTGAAAAAGAATGTTCAATATTTAGCCGCAAGCAGTCTTGCTTCGGGTTTCCCGGAAATCAGCGCAGAGACCGATTTAAAAGAATATTGCGCCAATTTTATTCAGTATTTTCAAAAAAACGTGCGTGACGATTTTGTGAAGTTGCTGGGTGGTCAGTTGCAAAGGGCGGTTGCGGAAGATGATGCGTCCACCAGGCTAAAGCAATTAGGAGAGGTGCTGAAGGAGTGGTTAGCCGACGAAGAAAACAAAAACTCTGCCAAATATTTACCTGTTCTGGCGCTTCAACAGAAGATGGCCGAATTCACGGGCAGGCAACTCCCAAGCTTGTCGCTTGCGCAGCGCAAGCCATCACTGGTACGCCTCCCCTCGTTTACGTGCAGATACGATCTCCGGTATGGGAGAAACGATCAAGGCAAGTATTGATAGCGATCCCAAGCAGGGTGTTTTGGCCTTGCTCGATAACTTGGCCGTGTTGTCGTTATCGAAGGATCGCAGTGATTTGTTGGCGGCCGTGGCGGAAAAGCACGCAGAGGTGGTTTATGCCGTTCTAAAAGAAGGTTTGAGTCTGGCGCCGCCTGATCAATTTGTGTCGCCGGAGCAGTTTCAAAAATTTGTGCACTCAGATAGCAAGGGAGTTTTTGCAAAGCAGTTTGCAGACGATCCGGACTTTCCACAGCGAGTTGTGAATCAGCTCGTGGAGACAGGTGTTAGTGGTGGCGCAGCGGAAGTGGGCAGAATGGATACTGGCGGAAGCGCGATGGCGCCAAGGTTTTATGCGGTTTCGGGGTTGGCGGCGTTTCAAGCGGCGTTTCGTGAACAAGTCGCGCGCGAGGAAGGCGACGATTTGCAGAAATATGTCAATGCGCTTTGTAAAATGGCGCTTCCAGCAAGCTGGAAAACAATGATTCAGGAGACTTTACAGGGTATGGCTGCGTATCCCGATCAGCTACTGCATGATCCGAACGCTACCGAGGAACAGAAAGTTTTAGCGCAGAAAATTGCTGCAGAGATGCCGGTGCGGCAAGCCAATATGTTTGTGAATCTGCTGGCGACGAGGTTGATCGGTAAACTGCCCGAATCCGTATTGGTGGAGCATGCATCTGCACAAAAGGTCGGTCAGGGATTAATCAGAGCGGTTGCGGAAACAAGTAAGGCGGATCCACAGCACGCTGAGCGAATTGGCACCTGGTTGGAAGCGCAGACAGGGTATCGCGCCCGCAATTTTAATGTCGGGGAATTGATTGTTAGCCCACGGACGCCCAGGACAGAGAGTTCAGAGCTAAGCACGCCGCGGAGCGAAGGAGAACCCTTGCCTTTTTTTGCTGAGCCGGTACCGCCGCATGTGCAGCAGCAGTTGAGCAGTTTCAGTCTGCAGTCCCTGCCTTCTAGTTCTCCGAAGCCTGCCGAATGACTTATTCCTATTCGCATAGAGTCGACACTTTGTCGACTCTATGCGAATAGGAAATTATCAAAACAAGTGCGGCTCGGTGTCGTTGGTGGATGATTTTTCGTTGCGTTTAACCATTATCAAAACTAGCAGCAGTGCGAAAACAATCGCCGGCCAATTTCCCCAGCGTACAAAGGGTGTCGTTCCTGCGTAAGCACGTACCTCACCGAGCAGCGCGGCGCGCGTGAAGGGTGGCAGCGCGTCTTGCACGCGGCCGTCGGCGTCGATGATCGCGGTCATGCCGGTGTTGGTTGCGCGCAGCATCATGCGGCCGCTTTCAAGTGCGCGCATTTGGGCGATCTGTAAGTGTTGCGCCGGCGCCAGCGAATCGCCGAACCAGGCGACGTTGGAGAGGTTGACCAGTAGCGTTGCCTCGGGCAGCGCGCGAATGATTTCTTCGCCGAAGGCGTCTTCGTAGCAAATATTGAGCGCTAGTTTTTGTCCGAGCAGATTCATGGTCGGCTGTTGGCGTGCGCCCGACGTGAAGTCGGACATCGGGATGTGTACCAGGTCGAGAAACCACGCGAAACCCGGCGGGATGAATTCGCCGAAGGGCACCAGATGCGCTTTGTCGTAACGCTGTGACGGCGAGGCGCCGAGGCTGACGACGCTATTGCTGTAGTGTCCGCCGTCGGCGATGGCGATGCCGAAGAGCAGATCACCTTGCTGACGCGCCGCAAGTCGTTTCAATTCGTCGAGGTAGTCCGGCGGAACTTGCTCGAGC
>CAYXWW010000377.1:0-2174 GCA_964468905.1 uncultured Rhodoferax sp.
ATCCGGCATCGGCAAAGAGGACTTGATCGTCCTGCCTGAGCAATTTGGGCAAGAGGGTGATGTCGGCTTCGTTGGCGGGTGTGACTTCAACGCTGTGCACCGCGCCCGAATCGACATCCGCCCCCACATGAATCTTCATGCCGAAATACCACTGATTGCCTTTCTTGGTCTGGTGCATCTCGGGGTCACGTGTCTTGCCCTGGTTCTTGGTCGAACTGGCCGCGTGGATGATCGTGGCGTCGACCATCGATCCTTTGGAGACCAGGAGCCCTTGGGCTTTGAGATGGCTGTTGATCGCGCTCAGCAACGCTGCCGTCAAGTCGTGCTTCTCGAGAAAATGGCGAAAGTTCAGGATCGTGGTCTCGTCCGGCAACGCCGCCGTCACGCCGCTGAAGCCGGCAAAGCGGCGCAGGCTTTCGATCTCGTACAGGGCATCTTCCATCTGCCGGTCCGAGTAGTTGAACCAGTTCTGGGCGCAGTAGATGCGGAGCATGCTCTCCAGCGCCATCGGCGGCCGCCCCCGTTTCCCGCTCTTCGGGTAATACGGTTCGATTCGGGCCAGAAGCGCTGACCAGGGAACGACCGATTCCATTTCGTTGAGAAATAGCTCGCGCCGTGTCTGGCGCTTCTTGCTTGCGTATTCAAGATCGGCAAAACTGGCTTGGCGGGGCATCGGCAGTGACATGGATTCGTGAGACCACCCACAGCTGTCCGGTTAAAACGCGAACAGATTCAATTGGTTGTTGATGGTGATGTTGTCGGAACTGGAGTTGCTGCCCGGAAAGGCTTGCTGCAAGGGCATCTTCTCGAAAAGAGTGACTGACAATATCTGTAGCAAAGTGTAGAGCGAAGCGTCGAGATTGAGGCGCTTCTTGACGATGGCGACGAGGACATAGACCGATACCGCGATCCAGATTTGCGTCTTGACCGCATTCTCCGACGTACCGTAGAAACGCTTGATCCGAAGATGCTGCTTGATCCACTTGAAGAACAGTTCCACCTGCCAGCGGTTCTTGTAGAGCGCGCAGATGGTAGCGCTTGGCAATGTCATTTGGTTGGTGAGGAAGACGAGCGTCTTGCCGGTTTCGGGGTCTTTGAATCGAACACGGCGCAGATGAACGGGGTAGTCCTGCTTCGTGTAGAAGCCGTCGAGCGCAATGGTCTGATCGCAAATGATGCCGGCTGGCCGATCTGTTTTCGCCGAATAGACGCGATGGAAGTCCATGTTCGACTTGGCCCGCGTGACGAAGAAAGCGCCGGCCAGATGCAAAATGTGAAGGCGAGCGAAATCGACGTAGCCACGATCCATGACGTAGATGGCACCGGGCTCGGGTACCAACAGGTCGAGCGCATGCACATCGTGCAGCTTGCCGTCGGAAACATGAATGAAGCTCGGAATGCTGCCACGCAAGTCGAGCAGCGTATGCATCTTCACTGCGGCCTTGGTCGTGCGGAAGTGTGCCCACGGAAAGACCGACAGGCACAGGTCGATGGTCGTGGAGTCGAGTGCATAAACCGTGTTCGACAAGTCCAGCCCCAAGTCCTCGCCGGCATACAGTGCTCTGGCCTGACCGACCAGACGTTGCGCGAAGTCGGCATAGATGCGCCAGTCGCGCGACTCGTTGGCATCGGCCAGCGTCGAGCGCCGAATCGGCTCGCGAAAGCCCATGTGGTAGAGCTTCGCCTCCTGGGCCGACAAACACACTTCGATGTCGCGCAGGCTCTCGCGGTAAGTCAGTTGGGCGAAGGCCATGACCCGGAACTGCTCCGCACAGGTCAGTGTGCGAACGCCCTTGTCGCCACCGTAGCGCGCGACGTACCGGACGAAGGTCGTCCAGGGCAGGAAATCCATGAGCTGGGCGAACAGCGTCTTGCCGGTGTTCATGGCGGCCTCCAGGCAAATACCCGGAAGACTGCCCGAACTGGCAATCGCCGTTCAAATCGACACCACCATTTATTCCTTGGAAACCCCCGTCAGTCATGGCTTTCAGCGATTCGCCCCTTCATTTAACCGGACAGCAGTGTCCTGAATGCTGTTCTAGCAGCGGAATGCATACCTCTTCTGTAGCGCCTGGTCGAACAACGGCAAGGGCTTTGCCATGATTTCTCTTGCGCCAGTCAAGCTCCCACGCACTCAGGTCGCCATCGGCGAGGACGTTGCCAGGCCCCACCAC
>CAYXWW010000378.1:0-2173 GCA_964468905.1 uncultured Rhodoferax sp.
CGCGCCCGCGGCCGGTGGTGGCCCGCTCGTGCAGCGCGGCGAGCACGCCGATGGCGCCGAAGAGGCCGCCCATGATGTCGTTGACGCTGGTGCCGGCGCGCAGCGGCCGGCCCTCGGGCCCGGTCATGTAGGCCAGGCCGCCCATCATCTGCACCACCTCGTCGAGCGCGGTGCGGTGGTCGTAGGGCCCAGGCAAAAATCCCTTGTGGCTCACGTAGATGAGCCGCGGGTCCAGCTTGCTCAAGGATGCATAGTCCAAGCCCAGCTTTTGCATGGTCTCCGTTTTAAAGTTCTCGCTCACGATGTCGGCGGTTGCGATGAGCTTGAGCACGATCTCGCGGCCCTTGGGGCTTTTGAGGTCCACCGCAATGCTCTTCTTGTTGCGGTTGAACAGCGGGTAAAAGCCCGCGCCGCTGCCCAACAGCTTGCGCGTGCTGTCGCCCGCCAGCGGCTCAACCTTGATCACATCTGCACCGAGGTCGCCCAGCGTCATGCCGCAGGTGGGGCCCATGACCATGTGGGTGAATTCGACGACGCGGATGCCAGCGAGGGGAAGTTCTCGCGATGTCTCCATCGTCTTACGCCTTTCCAACGTCGGAGAGCGCCTTCTTGATCTTTTGGTCTGTCTTGTACTGTCCAAGCGCATAAACAGCCCAGATCGCGGCGGGCAACCAACCAATCAAGGTGACCTGCAAGATAAGGCAAATGACACCGGCAAAGGGGCGTCCAATGGTGAAAAAGGCAATGAAAGGGAGAAAAATGGCAAGCAGCAATCGCACGGTAGAACTCCAATATTCTGTAAATGGCTTTGGATGGTAGCCGTTTGGTCAGGCCACAAGCACCGTTGACTTGCGCAACCCTATACAGCGTAATCCAACACCAACACATCCTCCACCACATCCTTGACCAACTCCACAAAAGCGATGTGGTCTGGGTGCGGCAAATAGTTGGCACGGGCGGCTTCGTCGGCAAAGGTCAGGTTGAAGCAATGGGTGAAGCCTTTGGATAAACCCTCGGGGCTGTTGTTGGTGCCCCATTCCAAACTCTGCACGGCGCTGATCTTGCTAGCAAGTGCGGCAAATGCTTGCTCCAGTGCATGCAATTGCGCAGGCGCGGTGTCGGCTTTGAACTTGAACAAGACCAAATGGCGAATGGACATGAACTACATCCTAAAAAGTCACAAATTGTTTGATATTTCTCCATATAGTAATCAGTATTGAATGCAATACAGTACATCCATGGTCTAAAGCATTGCCGCCGATCCAAGCCGCACACTATTCTTTGAACGCCCCTTCCATTGAAAGGTCCACTATGACAACGACTACCCCCCACACTACCGAACGGACCACCGAGCACCGCCTGCAAGTGGCCACCGAGTTGCACAGCTTCATCCAGGACAAAGTGTTGCCTGGCACCGGCATCGCACCCGATGTTTTCTGGAAGGGTTTTGACGCCATTGTGGCTGATTTGGCCCCCAAGAACATTGCCCTGCTGGCCGAGCGCGACCGGCTGCAGACGGCGATTGACGCCTGGCACAAAGCCAACCCCGGTCCGATTCAAGATATGTCGGCCTACAAAGGCTTTCTGGAAAGAATCGGCTACCTCGTGCCCAGCCCCAAAAAGGTGAAGATCAGCACCAAAAACGTGGACGCAGAGTTGGCCACCCAGGCCGGGCCGCAATTGGTGGTGCCGGTGCTCAACGCCCGCTACGCCCTGAACGCTGCCAACGCGCGCTGGGGCTCGCTGTATGACGCGCTGTATGGCACCGACGTAATCAGCGAAGAAAACGGCTGCGAGAAGGTGGGTCAACGCAACGGCAAGGCCGTGGGCTACAACGCCAAGCGCGGCAAAAAGGTTATTGAATACGCCCGCTATGTGCTGGACCGCACGGCACCATTGAAGAAGGGCTCGCATGTGGGCTCTACCGGTTACCGCATCAAAGGTGGCGAACTCGTTGTGACCCTGAGAGACGGTAGCACCACCAAGCTGGCCGACAAAGCTCAGTTCATTGGCTATCAGGGCGCACCCAAAGACCCGTCTTCCGTGCTGCTGCAACACAACGGACTGCACCTTGACCTCATCATTAACCGCGCCACGCCCATCGGCAAGAGCGATGCGGCCGGTGTGAGTGACCTCGTGGTGGAGGCAGCACTTTCCACCATCCTGGACCTGG
>CAYXWW010000379.1:0-2166 GCA_964468905.1 uncultured Rhodoferax sp.
AAACGCTCTTTCTGCGCGCCATCGCCTCAGCGTAGCCCCCATGATGGATTGGACCAAGAAACCAATGTTCATGCGGGCTGGCGCAGGTATTGGTGCAATTTTGGTGCAGTGAAAAACTCAATCCTTTTTGTCGCGGAGTGCATCAAGGTGGGCTGCCACATCTCGTATGTCAGCGGTAAGTGGCGTGCCCGTCATCTGCACAGGGAATTTTCCCTGTGCCCGCAGGTTGTATCCGGTTTGCTTGGCCACACCGATAGCTTCGCACACTTGGTCAATTGTGATGCGTGGCTTGTTGTAAATCGCTAAAAGCATAAATTCTGTTTGCATAATTAAAATCTGGTGTGGCTAATTGAGGTGGAAACGGTTGCTCTTTTTGGCGTTTTCTCTGGCGGGTATTACGCGAAGATTCCACGGCACATGCAGACCACAAACAATTTTGCTTACAAGCGGGATGATGTGATCTACCTGATGCTTAACGCCAGAGCGAATCGTCATCCACCGCGCTTCCAAGTACCGCGTTCTAATTAGCATTCGATCTACTGGTGTCAACCAAGGGGGTATGCTTGAAACTTTCGATACACGGCGTCTTTCTTGACAAGCGGCTTTGATGACCCGGCGTTTTTCTTTGTTGTCGTTGCGGTATCTTGCGCTTGATTTACGCTGGCTTTCTTTACATTCTTCGGTTTTCGCATAGTCAGCCCGAGCGGCGACCCTATGAGGGAGCATCCCTCTTTTGCGATCGTATTCGCGGACACGCTCAAGATTGTCTGATCGATACTTGTGAACATCATCCTTCGCACACGATTTGCATTTATTCAGGTGTCCATCAGCCATAGCCGCATGCTTGTAAAACTCAAACAGGGGTTTGATACGCTGACACTTAAAGCATGTTTTTTCAGAGGTATTCATGCGCCTCCTAGTTAAAAGGAATGTTGTCCCAAGCCCATGAATCACAACCCTTGGACTTAACTTCCTCGGGTGGTTTTTGACCGTTGGCCAGTTGGCAGCCGCCTTGCTGGAAATGTGTGCAGTCGTTGCATGACTTGTGTTGCAAGAGATTCTGCCAGTAGTCCATCTCACGCCGCGCTAAGTTCGCTTTGACTTGTATTTCTGCTGGTGTCATGGTGTAACCCTCTCTTGAATGACAAACTCAAAGCACACCGGCTTTGTTTGTTTGCCGTAGGCTTGCAAAATTTTGTTGCCGGCAGTGGTCGCCCCCTTTTGCGTGGCGTACTTGCGGGCATACCTGGCCTCGCCGGTGCACATGACGCCAGATTCTTGGGTGCTGCACGCGTAATACCCGCCGCGGTCGTCTTTCAAGCCCCATACTGTTTTTGGTGGATGGCTGTTGTTAGGTTTCATCGGACGGCCCCCTCGCTGGTTTCGGTGTTCAGTTCAGTCATCACAACTTTGTAAAGCTGCGGGTCTTTATCGCCAAGCAGCTGCAAAACTCTTAAAAGCCGGTTGTTTGCAAATGAACATAGCCTTCTTAAGTTGTCGAACCGTTGCTCTGCTACCCGAAGTGTGTCTTTGGTCAGGCATAGGTCATTGAAAAGCTCTTTTTCTTTTTGAGTTTCAAACGGTGCATATTTCATAATTTCTTCAAGTGTGCTCATGCAACTTGTTCCCAAAATCGTGTGCGTGCCTCGACCACCGAGGACACATTTAGGCGTCTGGCACCCATCAGCGCACCGATGACGCGCCAGTGTTTGCCGTATGGTTTGACGGTGATTGAATCGGGCGCGGGGATGCGGCCTTCGCCAAGCAATGCAAGCGCTGCGTCCACGGTGTCAGGGCACATCGCGCCGCGTTCCCAGAACCAAGACACGGCATGCTTTTTGACATACGACCGCTGATCTTCAACAGGTAGCCATTCCGCAAACTCAGCTATGCCGCTGTAATATGTGACCTTGACAGAGGGTGGCCGCCCAGCCTTGGTGTGTCGGCTGTATTCCACGCGATCGACTTGGTAAAGTCTTGGCTTTTCCAAGGCCGCGACGATCACGGCGTCGGCGGCTTCGGTGCCGTGTGAGGGCGCCTCTTGCCATTCGTGTCCGCAGCCTGGGCACTTCATTACCGCTGTGTGCACAAGCTCATGGCAAGTCGGGCACTCTTTGACCGGTGCCACGCTGACGCCTTCGCCGCCCTCGCTTTTTTTCTTGATCT
>CAYXWW010000380.1:0-2159 GCA_964468905.1 uncultured Rhodoferax sp.
TATCGCGAATCATGCCGAACAGCGACTTGGCTTCTGTCACGCCATCGATAATCCAATCGGCATTAAAAATCTTGTGCCGGCAGTGCTCCGAATTAGCCTGCGCAAACATCATCAGTTCCACATCGGTCGGATTGCGACCAGCCTCGCTGAAGATGGCCATCAGATATTCAACTTCGTCATCAGACAGCGCAAGACCCATGTCCCGGTTAGCTGCTTCCAGCGCTGGGCGACCACCCAGCAGGATATCAACCGTAGCCAGAGGGCGGGGTGCAACATGGTCAAACAGGGCGTGTGCCGCCTGCACCGTATCCAACACCGTTTCAATCATCCGGTCATGCAACAGAGCAGCCAGCGCCGACCGTTCTGCCGCAGAAGGCGGTTTCTTACCCGCAACCGGCAGGAAACGAATCACGCGTTCAACGCGAACGACATTAGCCAGACCGCAATGGCGCAGGATATCGGTCGCCTTGGAAGACCAGGGAGAAATTGTCCCCAATCGTGGCGCCACGATGAATGCACCCGGCAGATCCTCTGCGGCACCGGTTGCTTCGAGCACCGCATGGAGTCGTTCGGTTTCGGCGGCATCGAGCGGCGCTGAGAGTTCGACCAGATAGAGGTAGTCGCTATCAATCCCGGTAATTGCCGGCCAAGCCGTCTTCAGCTTCTCCAGCAAACGTTGCGTACGGAATTCGGAAAGTGCAGTAGCACCACGGAGAGCAATCACAGACGACATGAGCAAGACCCAGATAACCGGCGAACACTGAAAAAATGGCCTCGTACTGCCAGGCCGCCAACGCGCCACCGAAGAGACTAAAAAGAAGGTTGAATTATAGCGGACAGGCCTCTGCGGCAGGATAAAATAAGGCTTTATCACTGACCGGCGGCAAAACCGTGGATTCAGCCCAATTGCACCCCTTTACATCGAATTCCGGCGCTTCGCGCACGCAACTGCTCACGATTCATGGGCTGCGGGCCGTTGAAAACGCATTTCAGGGGCAAAACCCCGGGCAATCGCTGATGGCTCGCGCCGGACAGGCAGCAGCCCAATGGGTGCGCGAACTCACCGGTGACCGGCCAGACCCGATTCTGATTCTAGCGGGCCCGGGTAACAATGGTGGAGACGCATTGGTTTGCGCCCGCGAACTCATGGCGCTAGGTTACGGATGCCTCTGTGTCGGTCAGCCCGCTAACGACCGCACCCCTGCCGATGCCCGAGCCGCACATACGGCCTTTATTCAGTCTGGCGGCGTCTTGCACCCGGATATCCCAGAATCTACCGGCTACCGCTTTAGCCTGATTATTGACGGTCTATTCGGCATCGGTCTTAATAAGCCAATCAGTACGCCCTATGCCGCATGGGTTGAAACCGCCAACACACTGAGCCTGCTGGATGACATTCCCCTTCTGGCACTCGACATTGCCTCCGGTCTCAATAGTGACACTGGCTGCGCACAGGAATGCTGCATCACGGCCACGCATACGCTCACCTTTATTGCCGACAAACCCGGCCTGTTTACCGGCGATGGCCCGGATCACAGCGGTGAAGTCAATATCTGTACCCTGGACATCGCCCCCCCCTTGCTAATGGCTGCACTGGATGAGGACACGGGCAAGCTCAATGACCCGGATCTCTGGGCCGATGATTTGCCGCAACGTGCGCTCAATGCCAATAAAGGCGATGCCGGCAGTGCCGGCTTACTAGGCGGCTCACCCTCCATGGCCGGCGCCCTGATTCTTGCCGCCCGCAGTGCCTTGCATAGCGGCGCCGGACGCGTTTATGCCGCAGCCCTGGGCAATGCTCAAAGCGGTGCCCCCACCCTGGATCCATTACAGCCGGAAATCATGTTCCGTGACCCGGCGAGCTTGCGTGATGCACCGCTCACAGCGCTTGGTGTGGGCCCTGGCCTTGGCCGTTCGGACGTATCGCGCGCGGTTCTCGCCAGCGCCCTGGATTTTGAAGGGCCGCTCGTTCTGGATGCCGATGCGCTCGTTCTGCTGCCCGCCATGATTGACGCGGTTACTGAACGCCATGCGCCTACCCTGCTGACACCGCACCCCGGTGAAGCGGCCGCCCTCCTTGGCACCGATATCCCCAGTATTGAAGCCAATCGTATACAGGCGGCGCAAGACATTGCGGCCAAATACCATGCAACCGTGGT
>CAYXWW010000381.1:0-2149 GCA_964468905.1 uncultured Rhodoferax sp.
GCATGGTGATGCCATCGCTCACCAGCTTTTCAAACGCCTTGGTGCCGTCTTGCTGCGCCTTGGCAAATGCCCCCAAACCAGCCAGCCAAATTTGCTGCGCCTGCTCTTTCACGTTGTCAGACATGGCCGAAGGATCAAAGAGGTTTTTCGTTGACATTGTGCAATTACTTTCAAAAATAAGTGCCACTTTACTCTCGGATTTACAGCCCACCAGTGAGCGAAAACCATAGCAATTCGAGTTTTGTCAAGAACTACCAATTCTTGTAGAATAGCTAACTATGAGCACTACGAACATTTCATTGTCCGATGCCCTAAAGTCTATTGAGGATGTGCATGTCGTCCAACGTGGCTATAGCGCCGGCAGCGAGTAAGTGGGCGCTCATTCGCGAAGACTAGAGCCTAGCAACTCCGCCTTCTAGCTGGCTGGCGTACAGTGCGCACGTATAAGAGGTACGTTAACCTGCCTACTTTGCCGAGCTTCGTAAGAAAACTGCCCACATTCAAGGCATGAAGAAATGAAGCGCAGCAACGAACCCCGTCCATGTTGAAAGCCGCGAACATTGTCGTGTGGCGCGTGCTTCACATGGGTCAAGACACTCCACAAGAACTTCAATGACTGATATAAATAGCACCGCTTGGTACGTGGTTCACACTAAGCCCCGCCAAGAAGTCCGTGCTCATGAAAATTTGCAAAACCAAGGTTTCAACTGCTTTTTGCCCACTCTGCAGGTGGAAAAACTGCGTAACCAAAAAGTACAAACCATTACCGAACCCATGTTCAGTCGCTACCTGTTCATTCGGCTAAACGATCAGGCGCAAAATTGGGGTGCCATCCGCTCGACTTTGGGTGTGAGCAAGCTGGTCAGCTTCGGCTCTCAGCCGGCCAAAGTGCCGCCCGAGTTCATTGCTTTTTTGAAAGAAGCGCCAGCCGAAACCATCGAGCGTATGTTCAACCCTGGCGACCAAGTGCAGTTGGCTAGTGGTCCGCTTAAAGGGCTCGAAGGTCGGTACTTGGCGCACGATGGCGAAACCCGGGGCTTTGTGTTGGTGGATTTGCTGGGGCAACCACAAAAACTGCGCATGGCGGTTGAGAACCTTCGGGTGGTATAAATCGAGCCGTATTATTTCGGTAAGATTTTTTCACGCTCTATAGATAATCTGAGATTATCTTTTGGGTGAAAGTGCAGAGTCTTGCCCAGAAGATTTAATAAAGCTTTTTGTGACCAATAACCAAAAACAAAATTTGCCCCAACACATTGCCATCATCATGGATGGCAATGGCCGTTGGGCTCAAAGGCGGTTTATGCCGCGCACGGCAGGCCATGCCAAAGGGGCTGCTGGTGTCAAGGTCTTGGTTGAACATTGTGCAAGGTTAGGCGTTAAGTGTCTGACCCTTTTTGCCTTCAGCACCGAAAACTGGCAACGCCCAGCAGACGAAGTCCACGCACTCATGGGGTTGTTTCTCCAGTACCTGGAAAAAGAAATAGGGACGTTGGCTGTAGCAGGCGTGCGCCTTCGGGTTATAGGCCAATTGGCAGGCTTTAGTGCCGATCTGCAACAGCGCATACGTGCTGCAGAGGAGGCTACCGCAAATAACCAAGCTATCACGCTGTGTGTGGCCGCCAACTATGGCGGCCGGTGGGATGTAGTGCAAGCCGTGCAAAGTTGGTGCGCTGCCCACCCCGGTAAACTCGCCGCCGAACTGACCGAGCAGGACTTGGAACAACACCTCAGCACAGCAGACCTGCCCGAGGTTGACCTGCTCATTCGCACCGGCGGCGAGCAGCGCATTAGCAACTTTTTGCTATGGCAAGCCGCCTACGCTGAGCTCTACTTCACCGATGTCCTGTGGCCTGACTTTAATGAGGCCGAGCTAAACAAAGCCTTGCTTGGCTACTCACGGCGCACTCGTCGCTTTGGCTTGGTAAACGAACAAATATAACAAGCCCATACTAGCGAAGCGCACAGCCTGTGACAGACCTGCGTATAAGAGAAGCGCTAGGCGCTAACTTTTGCTCAAAACTGATATTGAGTAGTGTGAGTCTAGAGATTTCGGAATTGAGGATGGCAGACTGTTTCATTCCTGAATTCCTAGGCGTATTTCGTCCGTTCCATTTGCATTTCTCCATCTCAGTTTTGACATCATTAT
>CAYXWW010000382.1:0-2141 GCA_964468905.1 uncultured Rhodoferax sp.
ATGAGGGCCGACTCATCAACATCCACCCCTCACTCTTGCCAGCCTTCCCCGGCTTGCATACCCACGAACGCGCCATCGAAGCCGGCTGTCAATTTGCCGGCGCCACCGTGCACCGCGTCACCGCCGAGCTAGACCACGGGCCCATCCTCGCGCAGGCCGTCGTGCCCGTGCTGCCAGACGACACGGCAGACACACTGGCTGCGCGGGTGTTGACGCAGGAGCATTTGATTTATCCGAAGGCGGTGGCGGAGTTATTGGCACAAAAAAACTGAAGCGGATAAACCTAATATTGCAAAAGCTATGTCGTCTATAACCAACGAATCGTCAATACTTTGGCAAAGCAGGACCTGGCGTGCATATAATTAATTTGTCGAGAGACAAAAATCGGCTTCATGCCGTGAGGTGATTTGGTTCATCCTATATCTCTCGATCCATCTTCCCGACACCCGCTCTACTTTCCAAAGTCAGCGGGTGTTCTTTATTGAAGATTCCACTTTGCCGCTCGGATTTCTTGCCCTTACGGGGCTGCTCAACATCCAAGTCCAAAACCTCCAGGGTCTGCGGCCAAACAAAATTCAGGTACCTGGCTTCACCCCGCTCATAAAAGCGCTGCAACGCCCACAGGTAGTAATCAACCGCCTGCAAGCCCGCATGGTCCTTAGGTACCGAACACAGAACCTCTGTCGGCTTGGGCTTAGACAAACCGAAGTCTCGTGTAAACCCATCACCCTCGTGAGCAATAGCGTCCACAAATGCCTTGGTGCGGGGTTTGTGGCCACGCTGCGCGAACACGATTTTGTGATCGCTCCAGCCGTGCAGGCGAGAAAACAAGTGCCGTGTCAGTTCGTCATACAGCTCGTGGCCGCTGGGGTCGTAGCGGTAGGTGGGCTCTATCCTGCGCCGCTGTATGGCGTAGTCCACCAGACGCAATTTGTCGCGCACCACCGCCACAAAGCGCAAGTCATGCTGTGCCAACAATTTGAAAACCATGAAACGGACCTCGGGTGGATCGTCCTTGGCGTGAAAGTGCACAGCCGTGCGTTTGCGCGCCGGATCCAGTGACGGCACATCCTTGAGGAAGGGGTCAGACACCAGGTCTTTGCGCAGGCGCTCCAGGTCTGCAGTCAGCGCTTCCACGTCGCGGCACTCCAGCTTTCCGGCAATGAAGAAACGCGAACACCCCTCGGTGCCTGCAACCACTTTGCCGCCTTTTCCAAAAAGCGTAGGGTCACCAGCCTCGTCCACGAACCAGGTCACAGACTCAGATTCGGCAGATTGAGAATTGACACTTATCCCTTCAATGGTCATCAGTCATCCAGTTCAAACAGGTCACTCACCGCGCCACAAAACATGAATGTGCCCTGCCATGGACTCCAATTGCTTTTCCCGGACCAAACTGCGCACCAGTGAATCAACCGCAGCGGCAATGCTGCTGCCCGTACGGGCAAATCCCAAAAAACGGGCAAGCAACAAGGAGGCATCTGCCTTCTGGCATGTACCACCTGCGGCCCGAATGGCGGCCAAAAGCTGGGCTTTCAGGTGCTCGCGGTTGTAGCCATCGATGTTCCTGGCCAACAAGGTCAACACACCGCCTGCGTTTCCGGCAATACCTCGGCGCACGGCGCGGCGAATGACGGTATCCAGCGCCTCCTTCAGCGCCGGACTGGTGCGGGCAAACCCAAGCTCCCGCGCGGTGGAGCTAATTAAATCGTCACGGCTGAGCCCTTCACCACCGGCACTTGCCAAGACACGGCGAATAGCGCACATCAACTTGCCATCGTTCAGCCCCTCTGCCTGCACCGTTGCGCCAGAAGCTTTGCCACCCACTGCCTTGGCAGGGGTGGCCCTAGCTTTTGGGCGGTCTGGCCCTCCCGCTGCGCTGGCTAGGTCTTCCAAGTCATCAAATAGACTGGTTGCGCCCGTTGGGCTTGCATGGATAGTTTTCTTTTTTGCAGCAGTTGCTGCCTTTTTCTGCGCCTTGAGCTGCTCTTTTTGCGCCATTTGCTCAGCGGCCAGCGTGGCGGCGTCAGGTGGCGGGTGGTTTTGGCTAAAGGCACCAGGCCAACCGCCATTGGTCTCAATGGTCTCGTCCACCTGCAGCATCAGTTTTTGCGTGGCCTGCAGCGCGGCATAAACGCGCA
>CAYXWW010000383.1:0-2141 GCA_964468905.1 uncultured Rhodoferax sp.
TGACGGGTCGCCGCGACCAAATGGGCACGCTGCGTCAACGCCACGGCCTGAGCGGCTTTCCGCGCCGTGACGAAAGTGAGTACGACGCCTTTGGCACCGCCCACTCGTCCACCAGCATTTCAGCTGCTTTGGGTATGGCCATTGCCGCGCAGCAAAAAGGCGAGCAGCGCCACGCTGTGGCTGTGATTGGTGACGGCGCGATGACCGCAGGCATGGCCTTTGAGGCTTTGAACAACGGCGGTGTGTCTACGTCCAAATTGCTGGTCATCTTGAACGACAACGACATGTCGATCAGCCCGCCCGTGGGCGCGCTCAACCGTTATTTGGCGCAGTTGATGAGCGGCAAGTTTTATTCAGCGGCCAAAGAGGTGGGCAAGCAAGTGCTCAAGGGTGCGCCGCCTTTGTTTGAGCTGGCCAAGCGCTTTGAAGAACACGCCAAGGGCATGGTGGTGCCTGCCACGCTGTTTGAAAAATTTGGTTTCAACTACATTGGTCCGATTGACGGGCATGATCTGGATTCGCTCATCCCCACGCTGGAGAATTTAAAGCAGCTCAAAGGCCCGCAGTTCCTGCACGTGGTCACCAAAAAAGGCCAGGGCTACAAGCGGGCCGAGGCCGACCCCGTGGCCTACCACGGCCCCGGCAAATTTGATCCTGGTGTGGGCCTGCAAAAACCTACCGTAGCGCCCAAGACCACTTTTACCCAGGTGTTTGGCAGCTGGCTGTGCGACATGGCTGCAGCAGACCCTCGGCTGGTCGGCATTACACCGGCCATGCGCGAAGGCTCTGGCATGGTGGAGTTTGAGCAGCGTTTCCCCGAGCGCTACTTTGATGTGGGCATTGCCGAGCAACACGCGGTGACGTTTGCCGCCGGACTGGCGACCGAAGGGCTCAAGCCCGTGGTTGCTATCTACTCCACCTTTTTGCAGCGTGCCTACGACCAAGTGATCCACGATGTGGCGATTCAAAACCTGCCCGTGGTGTTTGCACTGGACCGTGCTGGCTTGGTGGGCGCTGACGGTGCCACCCACGCTGGTGCCTATGACATTGCTTACCTGCGCTGCATACCCAACATCAGCGTGGCCTGTCCATCGGATGAAAACGAATGCCGCCAGCTGCTGAGCACTGCATTTGCACAAGACCATTCAGTGGCTGTGCGCTACCCGCGTGGCGCAGGCGCTGGTGTGGCGCTGCAAGTCGGGCTGGAAGCATTGCCGTTTGGCAAGGCTGAAATTCGCCGCACGCGAAATGGAAGTGGCAAAGGCAGCGGCAAGGCAGGCGGGGAGGGCATTGCAATTTTGGCATTTGGCACCTTGCTGCACCCGGCACTGGAAGCCGCGCAAGCGCTGGATGCCACCGTGGTGAACATGCGCTGGGCCAAGCCGCTAGACACTGAACTGCTATTGCAAGTAGCCCGCAGCCACGCTGCGCTGGTGACGGTAGAAGATGGCTGCGTGATGGGCGGTGCCGGCAGCGCGGTGCTGGAGGCCTTGCATGCTGCGGGGATCGAACTGCCGGTGCTGCAACTGGGCTTGCCCGATACCTTTGTCGAGCATGGTGATCCGGTGCGGTTGATGGCCTTGCAGGGGCTGGATGCAAAAGGTATTGAATTGTCTATTGCGCGGCGCTTTGCGTCGTTGCTTGCGCCTATTGCGCGTGCGGCATAAATAGCCCCCACGCTCCACCGCTTCGCGGGTCGCTGCCCCCCGAGGGGGAGCGTTTCACCTTGGGGCGGCCCGGCGGAGAAACAACGCCCTCACGTTCCACCGCTTCGCGGGGCGCTGCCCCGTGTTCTCATTCCTTGCAGAATCCTGAAAGGGTTACGCATGGTTGCCTTTTCGAGGGAAAACCCCCACGGTTTTCGGAAATTGTGGTTCCTACAATCCGAATTGACTCGCAGTTGTCCTGTCATGCAGAGCTTCTGCGTGGCACGTATGTTTCAAACCTCTTTTTGGAGTACCACGAATGGATCGTCGTTCTATTATTAAAAACGCTGGCATTGCTGGTGTGTTGGCTGCAGGCGCTGCACCAGCGGTTCACGCACAGGCTGCCATTCGCTGGCGTCTGGCATCCAGCTTCCACAAGTCGCTGGACACAATTTTTGGTGCAGCCGAAGTGTTTGCCAACAACGTCAGCGAAAA
>CAYXWW010000384.1:0-234 GCA_964468905.1 uncultured Rhodoferax sp.
AGAGCATGCGCGATTTGATCTCAATCAGCATGGCCGCCATGAGCAGGTATTCAGCCGCCAGCTCCAGGTTGCGCTTGCGGATCTGGTCCACATAGACCAAATACTGCTTGGTCACGCTGAGCATGGGAATGTCCAGAATGTTGAAATTCTGCTTGCGCATCAGGTACAGCAGCAAGTCCAGAGGGCCTTCAAAGGCCTCCAGAAACACCTCCAGCGCATCCGGCGGGATGTACA
>CAYXWW010000384.1:244-2136 GCA_964468905.1 uncultured Rhodoferax sp.
CAAATCCTGCGGCATGGCAAACAGAGGCTCGCCATACAGCCGCGCCACCGCAATGTGGTCCACCACTTGCGGCATGGACGGCAAAACGG
Organism: uncultured Rhodoferax sp.; assembly: GCA_964468905.1. GTDB lineage: Bacteria > Pseudomonadota > Gammaproteobacteria > Burkholderiales > Burkholderiaceae_C > Allorhodoferax. The sequence continues at coordinate 334 of CAYXWW010000384.1, forward strand.
ACAATTCTGCGAGTGCTGAATCGGAAAGATCTACCGTGGTTGAGGATTGCGTCATGTTGATTGCTATTAAAAAAATAGCTGCTTACGCAAGTTATACGAGGGCTAGAGGCCTATTTAGCTGCAAACGATCAGCTATTCGCCGTTGGTCTGGTAGACGTAGGGCTTCTGCGCCACTTTGGCTTTGCGGTAGCCCTTCCAGGCATCCCGGTCGATGATCTTGCCCCACAAAAGGCTCAGGCCCTGGCGCTGCTGCGCTTGCAGGGTGGGGTCTTTGGCGCGGAGTTGCTCAATAAACTGGGTGGTTTCAGACTTGTAGTCGGGGCGGCGAAAAATGTTCATGGGGTAACCTTGTGGAGCCTATGTGGGCATTTTACCGGTCGTTTCTCGGAGAGTGGGCTCAAGGCATATCAAGGCCTAACTCACCGCCCAAGACACGCGCTACAGGCTGGACTACAGGCGCATGGCTCATGTGGTCGATGGCGTCGGAGTGGTGGTGACGCAACAGGCAGGCAATGCAGCTAGCCGCCATTTGCTCCTCTGGGGACTTCACCGCGCCGTGTCAACGCGCGGTGGCCCAACCCCACACGATCCGCATTAGCATAGCGGCTATCTGCAACTGCTTTCCCCTATGGCTACATCTCACTCCACCACCTGCCCATCCTGCCGCGCGCCCATGCAGATGCATACGCTGCCTGGCAACCACGGCCATGCCATTGAGTTGGATCTGTGTTTCTCGTGCCAGGGTATGTGGTTCGATCCACAAGAGAACCTGAAACTGTCGCCCGCTGCAGTGGCAGAGTTGTTTCGGCTACTGCACGAGCAGCGTGGCGCGGCCCACCAGCCCTTGGCCACGGGGCTGGATTGCCCGCGCTGCAGTGATACGTTGACACATGGATTTGACCTGGTGCGCAGCGGCCGGTACATCACCTACCGCTGCAGCAAGGGGCACGGGCGCTTTAGCGCGTTTTCGTCGTTCATGATCGAGAAAGGCTTTGTTCGCCAGCTCACGCGGCCCGAGATTGATGACATTGCCAAGCGCGTGGCGGTGATTCACTGCAGCAGTTGCGGTGCGCCGGTAGATATTCGCAAAGACCACGCCTGCCCCCACTGCCGCTCGGCCTTCTCCTTGCTAGATCCCACGGCAGTGGAGAAAGCGCTGGCGGGCTATGCGCATGCTGGTAAAGGTGCAGACAAGGGCGCGTTGACTGGCGCCGCCAAAGCACCCGATGTGGCCGATGCGCTGATCATGTTGGAGCGTGACAGTCAGCACGCTCGGCGTGAGCAGCAAGCTCAACGTGGCAGGCTGTTCACCGACAGCAATTCACCTGCAGATGTGGACCTGTGGTCGCTGGGCATTGCGTTAGTGGCTGGCGTGTTGCTCGGCTAAAGCAGCAGCCTCCGCAGCCGCTTCCAGTGCCTGCCCCAAGTCGGCAAACAGATACTCAGCCCCCAGTTGGTTGACCAAGCCGCTACGCCGCGCAATGTCCAGCGGCTGGTGCATCAGCCCGCACAGCAACAGGCGCACGTTGTTCTTCTGACAGGTGCGGATCAGGTCGCTCAAGGTATCTGCACCGGACGAATCGACGTAGATCACGTTTTTCAGGTCCAACACCAGCACCTGCGGCGGCAAGTGGTCTTGCAAGTGTTCGATCAGCTTGACCGCACCAAAGAACAGAGCCCCATAGAGCCGGTAGACGGCAATCCTTTCGGCTGCATTGGCAACGTCGGCCAATGCGGGGTAGTCCCGCACGTTCACTGTTTCGCTGCGGGTGAGGCTGGAGATGCGGTAGATAAAGGTCAGGC
>CAYXWW010000385.1:0-1809 GCA_964468905.1 uncultured Rhodoferax sp.
TATCGCCATGGGCCTGATCAAGGAAGACAACCGCTTTGCGGTGTTGACCGACATCTTGGGTGATGAAGATCACCTGGGTGATATGGATTTCAAGGTTGCTGGTACCACCAACGGAATTACCGCGCTGCAAATGGATATCAAGATCCAGGGTATTACCAAGGAAATCATGCAAGTTGCTTTAGCCCAGGCTAAAGAGGCGCGTATGCACATCTTGGGCAAAATGCAAGAAGCCATGGCAGAAGCCAAGACAGAAGTGTCCAACTTCGCTCCGCGCTTGTTTACCATGAAGATCAATCCTGAAAAGATTCGTGACGTGATTGGCAAGGGCGGTGCCGTGATCCGTGCATTGACCGAAGAAACTGGCACGCAAATCAACATTGACGAAGACGGAACTATCACCATTGCGTCGGCTGACCCTGCCAAGGCGGAGGAAGCCAAGCGCCGCATCGAGCAAATCACTGCTGAAGTGGAAATTGGCAAGGTCTACGAAGGCCCGATCACCAAGTTGTTGGACTTTGGTGCCTTGGTCAACCTGCTGCCCGGCAAGGACGGCCTGTTGCACATCAGCCAGATCGCACATGAGCGTGTTGAGAAGGTTTCGGACTACCTGACTGAAGGTCAGATCATCAAGGTCAAAGTCATGGAGACGGACGAAAAGGGCCGTATCAAGTTGTCCATGAAGGCATTGTTGGATCGGCCGGTTCAAACTGAACAAGTCTGATATATAGCAACTGTCCATTGCGGCCGCTAGCAATTTAATAGCTACTCATGCAACAGGGACGAGGGCTATCGGCTGCAGTGGCTATGAAGGAAGTATCAAGATCGCCAAACAACACATGTGCAAGCTTGTGATGACGTGGAGTGCAGCATGAAAAAGCAGCTGATTGCAGGAAACTGGAAGTTGAATGGTTCATTTCAGGCCAACGAGGTCTTGTTGGCCGGTTTGACTGCAGGCCTTGCAGATGCCCAATGCCATGTTGCTGTGTGTGTTCCTGCGCCGTATTTGGCGCAGGTGCAGCGTCTTACCGAAGGAACGCGCATCGACCTTGGAGCCCAAGACGTTTCACCGCACGAATCTGGCGCGTTTACGGGTGAGGTCTCTGCTGGCATGTTGCGTGAATTTGGTACACGCTACTGTTTAGTGGGTCACTCGGAGCGGCGTCGTTACCATGCCGAATCCGATGCTGTGGTTGCAATGAAAGCGCAGCGGGCATTGGCAGTAGGCATTACACCGATCGTGTGCGTTGGAGAAACGCTGGTTGAGCATGAAGCAGGTCGTGCTGAGGAAGTTGTGAAGCGTCAGTTGGCAGCGGTCATCCACGCCAATGGACATTGCATTAGTGAAATTGTGGTTGCGTACGAGCCGGTTTGGGCTGTGGGAACTGGCAAACCAGCCAGTCCACAAGAGGCCCAAAAAATCCATGCAGTTTTGCGCGCGCAATTACGCGCTGCGACTGTGCATGCCGATCGCATTGCTATTTTGTATGGGGGCAGTATGACCGGGGCGAATGCTGCGGAATTATTGTCTCAGCCGGATATTGACGGTGGATTGGTGGGTGGTGCGTCCCTCAAGCCGGAAGATTTTTTGGCCATCATTGCGCGGGCGAGCTAAAAGCAGCACCGTGCTTGTAAATTGTTTTTCAAATAGGAGTTGAGAGTGAATATTGTTTTGACGATTGTTTTGACGGTTCAAATGTTGTCTGCTGTGGCCATGATTGGACTCATTTTGGTGCAGCACGGCAAGGGTGCGGACATGGGGGCGGCCTTTGGCAGCGGTGGTTCAGGAAGCTTGTTTGGCGCAAGTGGCAG
>CAYXWW010000385.1:1819-2127 GCA_964468905.1 uncultured Rhodoferax sp.
GCCAACTTTTTGTCGCGCACAACAGCTGTCTTGGCGACCATATTTTTTGTGTGTACTTTGGCGTTGGCTTACTTTGGTAACCTGCGCCCCGCAAGCTCCGGTAGCGTGCTAGAAGGTGCAGCTGTTGCTGCACCAGCTGTTACAGAAGCGGCACCGGCACCAGTTGTCCCTGCCTCTGGTGTTGGCCAAATTCCAGCGAAGTAACGCGTAACTTTTATTGCCTTGTCCCTCAAGGTTGAGGGGTAAATTCAGGGTAAACTCTAGGCTTGTCTGAAAAGCAAAACACCTTCGGGTTCCTCACGCAATAC
>CAYXWW010000386.1:0-2116 GCA_964468905.1 uncultured Rhodoferax sp.
TAAAGTCACCGGGGCCGTGAATGGATCGGTCCACATGACTTTCGGCCGCAAAGTTCAGCACAGCGCGGGGCTTGTAGTCTGCCAAGAGTCGATCAACCAAAACTCGGTCGCCAATATCCCCTTGCACAAACACGTGGCACGGGTCGCCCTTGAGGGTATCTAAATTGGCCAAATTGCCAGCGTAAGTGAGCTTGTCTAGGTTCACCACCGTTTCGTCTGACGACGACAACCATGTGTGGACGAAATTACTGCCGATAAAGCCAGCACAGCCTGTGACAAGAATGGTCATGACGCTATTTTTTCTTTCTGAACATTTGGCAACTTAGCGCAAACGAGGTCAAGCGACTTAGGCGCCAAAAAGACCAACAAGATCAATAGGGTGAAATGGCCTTCTTCCATGTCAACCATCATGGAGTTGGTGGTGATGCTGAGCATGAACAAGAACACAAACATCACCAGTCCAATGCGTTGCACCTCGTCTGTTTTGCCCCATGCCACGCGGCAGGCTTGGGCGAAAATGGCCAAATACAAGGCCAAGCCCACCACGCCTTTGGTGGCCAGCATATACAGGTACTCGTTATGCGGATTGCCCCAGTTATACGTGGCCCAAGACTGCGGCGTCACCTCTAGCGTTGTGGCAGCGGCCTGATAGGCCTGCTGAAAGCCCGCGCTACCAACGCCTATCCACCAATTGCTTTGCTTAATGGCTTCCCAGGCTGTGGCCGCATATTGCATGCGCAACGAAACAGCACCAAAAACAGCAGCTGATCTCTCTTGCGGGGTCATGGCCAAATATTGGCCAAACTCAACTGCGGCCAAAGCCATGCGCCGATGCACCACATCTGATGTGGCCACCACACCCATCACTCCCACCACTGCCAGCAACAGCAACCATTTGTATTTGCCCACAAACAAACGCTTGGCATTTAACAGCCCCCAAAGCCCAAAGCCAGCAGCCAAAAGCAGCCAACCGGTGCGGCGCTCACTGGCCAAAAACAAAGAAGCCACCAGCAAAACCAAGGGCACAGCCACACGCCACGCCAAATGCGGGCGCACCAGCCACAGCTGAGCCAGCACAAACACCAAGCCCACCAGCGCCTGACCATACATGTGCGACATGTGCGACATACGCATGTGCCCTGTTGTGAAGTATTGGCCCTGCGGCACATAGCCCGTTAAGGTGAACAGCAAGTTCAAGCTGCCCAACAGCAACACACTGCCAGCAAATGTCCAAAACGCCACACGCGCCACGCGTGGATCCATAAACACCGCCCACAGCACCGCCACAAAGCCAACTGTACGCAGATCATGCAGCAGCTCTTTCAGCGCAGCACCCAAGCCAAAACCAGCCAGCACATTGGTGCACACATCCCACACGCACAGGGCCAACACCAAGCCCAAAAACAGTTGGGCATCGGGCTCTATCGCCTGCTTGGTTTTCAAAAATTCGCGCCAAGCAAAAGGCGCCACCAACACAAGCCCCAACACTGCAATATTAGTAAAGGCCACGGAGGTGAACAGGGCCGCGCTTAACAAACAAACCATGGCTATCGCTATTTGGACATGGCGCGGCGTATGGGATATTGACGTGGCTGCGACTGTGTGTGTCATGGTGATATGGAGTTGGTTGGGTTGTTTGCCAAATGCAGCCAGTCCACCACCTCGCCGTCGGGCTGGTAGCCGGGCACGAGACCTTTAAGCAGTGTTCGAATCAGCGGTACATCGTTGGCGTCTAGCGCTAGGCCCAAGACGGCCAACTTGCCTTCCAGCTCGGGCCAAGGCAAAAAGTCTTCATGCGCTTTCATAATGCGCGCATGGCTGGTGGGCAGCGGGTTGTCGCCAATCAGTAGTTCTTCATACAGCTTTTCGCCGGGGCGCAAGCCTGTCACTTGTATTTCTATATCGCCATTGGGGTTGGCTTCGTCCTTCAAGCTGAGGCCCGACAATTCGACCATGCGTTTGGCAAGGTCTATGATTTTGACGGGCTCGCCCATGTCCAACACAAACACATCACCACCGCTGGCCATCGCACCGGCCTGAATGACCAGCTGCGCTGCCTCGGGAATGGTCATGAAATAGCGGGTAATGCGCTCGTCCGTCAGCGTAATGGGGCCAC
>CAYXWW010000387.1:0-2114 GCA_964468905.1 uncultured Rhodoferax sp.
AGCATTTGGCGTGCGCGAACCGGACATGACTCCGCAACCGACCAAAATCCGCGGCCTCAAGCCTGATGCCATCCTGGTCGTGGGCTATGTTGAGCCTGCAGCATTCGTTTACCGGCAAGCCGTAGAGTTGGGCCTGAATGTGCCGCGCTACGGATTTACCAGCGGCAGTGAAGAGCAGTTTTTGCGGGTGGCAACGAGCGCACAAATGGAGGGCGTCTGGGATCTTCGCCCGACCGAGCTGACGCTGGAAGCTTTGGGCGCACAGGCCAAAGCCTACGATGCGAACTACCGGAAGCAATTCGGCCAATCGCCTACACCGAGTTCGCCCTACGCCTACGACCAGGTTTATGTGCTGAAAAATGCGATCGAACGAGCAGGCGGGGCCAAGGATGCCAAGAAGGTCGCTGAGGCAGTGCGTACCTTGCCCATCCCGAAGGAGGTTGTCATGAAGTACATGGCCAACGATGGAAGTGCCATGTTCGACCAGAACGGCCAGGCTTACACCTCCAACGGTGCCTTCCAATGGCAAAAGGGAAAGTGGACCTTCGTGGCAGAACTGCCATCTGACAACAAGGCCTACTCGGCCTTCCTGCGAGGCCTGCGCAAGTAGCGCAGCAGACCAGAGCGGAGGGAGGAGCAAGGCACCCGGGTCTACCCAGGTGCCTTCCAATGGAATTTGCCACGCCAGCGCACTTCAAGGGCTCATCGTCATGATCGAACTGCTGCAACAAGTACTCAATGGCTTGGCCATTGGGTCGGTCTATACCCTGGTGGCCCTGGGGCTGACCGTGGTGTTTGGCATCTTGGGCATAGCTCACTTTGCACATGGCTCATTGGCCATGTTCGGGGGCTATTTGACCTTTGTGTTGTCGACCACCGTGGGGCTGCCGTTTTTCGCCGCCATCGCTTTGGCGATGCCCGTCGGCGCGATCATGGGCATGTTGATCGAGCGCCTGGCGTACCGGCCTGTACGCGATGCCCCGCACATCAATGCGTTCATCATCGCGTTGGGCCTGACCATGATGCTCGAAGGTGGCAATCTGCTCCTGTTTGGAGCCGATCAGGTGATCATCAAAACGCCGTATCAGCAAGTGTTCGAGTTCGGTGGCATGTTTGTCTCTCAGCTTCGAGTGGTGGTGTTCATCACATCGGTCAGTCTGGTGGCTCTGGTAACAGTACTCCTGCTGAAGACCAAGACCGGCAAGTCTGTGCGCGCCGTCGCACAGAACCGCCATGCGGCAGTGCTGATGGGCGTGAATGTGAACCTCGTTTCCTCAGTCGTATTTGGCATCTCGTCTGCGATGGGCGTGGCAGCAGGCGCCTTGATCGGAGCGCTGTTGGCATTGGCCCCTGGGGTTGGCGAGAGCTTTGCAGTCAAAGGATTTGCCGTCTTGATTCTTGGCGGGCTAGGCTCTCTGCCAGGTGCCATCGTGGGAGGCCTTGTGCTCGGTGTGAGTGAGTCCCTCGCTGCAGGTTTCCTGTCGTCCGCCTACAAGGATGTCATCTCATTTCTGGTCATGATTCTTGTCTTGCTGGTGATGCCGCAAGGCTTGCTTGGAAAAAAATGAAAAGAGACTTCAAGTTACCCCTGCTGATGGCCGTGGCCATGGTGCTGGGCGCCCTGGTGCTGCCCCACGCCTTATCCACGCCCTACTACATTCACTTGTTGACCCTTGCCCTGATCTGGATCGTCCTGTCCCAAGGCCAGAATCTGACGCAGGGCTTTGTTGGATACGTGTCCATTGCGCAGGCGGGATTCATGGGCATAGGGGCCTATGCCTCGACGTTGCTCACAGTCAAGTGGGGCTACTCGGTCTGGACCACTCTTCTGGTGGCGCCCCTGTTCACCGGGTTCGCAGCGCTGCTGGCCGGCTACCCGAGCTTGCGGGTGAAGGGCCATTACTTTTCTATCGTCACGCTGGCCTACAACATGGTGATATTCATTGTGTTGATGACTTTCAGTGCACTCACCGGCGGTGAGGCGGGCATACCGGATGTGCCGAGACCCAGCGCGCTGAACCTGTTTGGCCATGTCTTCAATTTCGAAGGCCGTAGCAACCTCAACTACTACGCATTGGCGCTCGTGTGTGCAGCCCTTGCCACGGGGATCTGCG
>CAYXWW010000388.1:0-2105 GCA_964468905.1 uncultured Rhodoferax sp.
CGGGGTGGAATGCATGGACAATCAGGCGGCCTGCCGTACTTACAATATCCTGATGGCCGAAGGAAGGAAGGTCGCACTTGCGCTGATCATCTCCGACCAGCAGGCCAATACCCAAGGACAAGGAGATTAAATGGGTGAGCGTCCCTCCATCGTGAACATGACCGTACCTGATTTCAGTGCCCCGATGACCGGGAACACGCCGTTCCGCTTGTCAGATTATCTGGGGAAAAAGCTGGTCTTGTATTTCTACCCCAAAGACAACACCCCCGGCTGCACGACGGAAAGTCTTCAGTTCCGCGAGCATCATGCCAAATTCAACGCCGCCGGCTGCGAGATATTCGGGATCAGTCGCGACACTTTACGATCTCACGAGGGTTTCAAAGCCAAGCTCGAGTTGCCTTTCGAGTTGATTTCAGACACGGATGAAACCATCTGCAATATGTTTGATGTCATCGTCATGAAATCAATGTACGGTAAAAAAGTTCGTGGTATCGAACGCTCGACATTTGTGATTGACGCTGGCGGCAAAATAGTGAAAGAATGGCGCGGAGTGAAAGTTCCGGGACATGTCGATGAAGTTCTGGAAATTATTGAGGGCCTTGCCTGATTCATCACAAGCCATTGAAACTAAACAATTTTTCAAATACTAGGCTGTTTAAGAAAAAGGTTTGCCGCCTTTTACTTAAACAGCCTTTTCAGTTTTTTCAGCGATATTTTTATTTTGTTGAAGATAGCTGGTTTTATTTTTCAACTCTGACAGTAAGAGGACCTGATGCCTTTGCCTAAAATGCCTGCCAAACCTGCAGCACTGCTATCACCCGTGGATTATCCCAAGGCAGAAAAAGGCAAACTCGTCAAACCCGCAATCGCTCTGGTCGAACCGCCTGCGCAGCCGATACCGACGCCACAGGCGAGAACACGGTCGGATGCGCCCGCTCTAGAAAAATCAGGTCAGAAAACCCAGCGCAGAGACACCCATCCCAAATCGCCGACCAGTCGCTCAGCAGACAAGCGTGGCGTGACCAAATTATTTGTGCTTGATACAAACGTATTGATGCACGACCCAACGTCCCTGTTTCGCTTTGCCGAGCATGATGTCTACCTGCCCATGATCACCCTTGAGGAACTGGACAATCACAAGAAGGGTATGTCAGAGGTGGCTCGCAATGCGCGGCAGGTGTCGCGCTCGCTGGACGCACTCGTTGCCGATGTGTCGGAAGATGCGATTGATGTCGGCATACCGCTGAGCAAACTCGGTAACAAAGACGCCAGCGGACGATTGTTCTTTCAGACCAAGCTTGGCCGCTGGACCTTGCCGGAAGGACTGCCCGAGGGCAAGGCCGATAACCAGATTCTGGGCGTTGTACGCGCACTGCAGGAGCAGTACCCAGACAGGCCCGTCGTATTGGTGTCAAAGGACATCAATATGCGTATCAAGGCGCGTGCCCTGGGTCTGCCTGCAGAAGAGTATTTCAACGACCATGTGCTGGAAGACACGGATCTTCTCTACTCAGGCATCCTGCCTCTGTCGGATGATTTCTGGATTCGTCACGCCAAGGGCATGGAATCCTGGCAGGAAAATCGCCAGGGTATGGGCACGACCTTCTATCGCGTCACTGGCCCCATGGTCACGGCAATGCTGGTCAATCAGTTTGTTTACATGGAGCCGCGCAATGGCGAGCCTTCTTTTTACGGGCAGGTCGCGCAGATCAATGGAAAAACTGCCGTCATTCGCACCTTGCGCGACTTTGCTCACAACAAAAATAATGTCTGGGGTATTACCTCGCGTAATCGTGAACAGAATTTCGCTCTCAACCTTCTGATGGACCCGGAATGCGATTTCGTCACACTGCTGGGTCAGGCGGGTACGGGCAAGACTTTGCTAGCTCTGGCAGCAGGCCTGGCGCAGGTGCTGGAATCCAAAACCTATAACGAGATCATCGTGACACGAGTTACCGTACCGGTTGGTGAAGATATCGGGTTTCTGCCGGGCACAGAAGAAGAAAAAATGTCACCCTGGATGGGCGCGTTTGATGACAATCTTGAAGTACTCAATAAATCCGACTCGGATGCGGGCGAATGGGGCCGGGCTGCAACGCAGGAAT
>CAYXWW010000389.1:0-2095 GCA_964468905.1 uncultured Rhodoferax sp.
CCATCTGCTCTACAACCGGAACGCCATCTTCACCGGCGGCATTCGCCCGCACTATTACTGTCTGCCAGTCTTGAAGCGCGAAACGCACCGCCAGGCACTCGTGCAAGCAGCAACCAGCGGATCGGCCAAATTTTTCTTGGGCACCGACAGCGCGCCGCACCCCACCCACCTGAAAGAACACGCCAGCGGCTGCGCAGGCTGCTACACGGCGTTTTCTGCCATGGAGCTGTACGCACAGGCCTTTGACGCGGCTGGCGCGCTGGACAAGCTCGAAGGGTTTGCCAGTTTCCACGGCGCGGATTTTTATGGCTTGCCGCGCAACCAAGTCGCCATCACCTTGCGCCGCGAAAGCTGGACCGTACCAGAGACTTTTGCCTTTGGCGAAGCTCAGTTGAAACCCTTGGGTGGTGGAGAAGCATTGCAGTGGAAGCTGGCCTGAGTGCATGGGCACTATTGAGTGGTCGGCCCCCTGGTTGGCCCCTTATGCTGCAGTGGGGCAGGGGGTTGCCGCGGCGGTGGCCGCAGGTGTATCCACCTCCAACGCGTTGAATGCTGTACTGGCGCACAGCGCCGGCCCGGTACGCTTTGTGCCGCAGTCTGACCTGCCTGACGGCCTTGCTTACGAAAGCTATATTTTTGATAGTGGAAAATGCCCAACCCGCGAGGGCTTGCACGACTTTTTTAACGGCTTGGTCTGGCTGCACTTTCCTCAGACCAAGCGCCGTCTGAACCAATTGCATGTGGCCCAAATAGCCCGCAGCGGCATCCAGCCCATACGTGGCCCGGCCCGCGACGCGTTGACCATCTTTGACGAAAACGCCGCCTTCTTGCAATGCCCCGATGCCTTGTGGGAAGCCTTGGCCGCCAAGGATTGGCACACACTGTTCGTCACGCTGCGCCCACTGTGGGCAGAGTCCCACTTGGTGTTGTTTGGCCACGCGTTACTCGAAAAATTGGTCTCACCGAGAAAACCCATTACAGCCCACGTGTATCGAGCGCAAGCAGCTAGCAATTCAATAGCAAATATCGACTCATGGATGGCTACTGACCTGAGCGCTGAAAAGCTGGCGACCAAACCCTTCGCCCACCTGCCGGTGCTGGGCGTTCCCGGCTGGTGGACGGAGAACGAAGACTCGGCTTTCTACGCAGACGCAACAGTATTTCGTCCCGCACGCCCAAAGCAGGCGCCAGGCACTGGGCAGGGGGTGGCCGATTTCGGAACCGCAGGTTCATGAGGCCACACCCTGCCCAGTGCCTTGTGACTGCGTCCCCGCGCTCGCGTCCCCCGCGCCAGAGTCCCCGCGCGCCAAGTAGAGCAGACCATTTCCCCATCACCCGTGGGCTGATTGACCACCCCCGTTATTGAAATTACACAATCCACCCTTACATTTACGCCAGCGGCTCCTGTGAACGGGCCAAGGAAAGAAGGAAACCATGAAACGCATACTTTTGTTTGTCTTGACCAACGTAATGGTCGTCGCCGTGTTGGGCATTGTTGCCAGCCTGTTGGGCGTCAATCGCTACCTCACCAGTAACGGCCTCAACTTGGGTGCGCTGCTCGGCTTTGCACTCATCATGGGCTTTGGTGGCGCCATCATTTCGCTGCTGATTAGCAAACCCATGGCCAAGTGGACGTCTGGCGTGCGCATCATCGAGCAGCCACAAAACGTGGACGAAGCCTGGATCGTGGAGACCGTGCGCAAGCTGTCAGAAAAAGCTGGCATCGGCATGCCCGAAGTCGGCATTTTTGAAGGCGACCCCAATGCCTTTGCCACGGGCGCGTTCAAGAACTCGGCATTGGTCGCGGTATCAACCGGCTTGCTGCAGGGCATGACCAAGGAAGAAATTGAAGCCGTGATTGGCCATGAAGTGGCCCACATCGCCAACGGTGACATGGTCACCATGACCCTGATCCAGGGCGTAATGAACACCTTCGTGGTCTTCCTGAGCCGCGTCATTGGCTACGCGGTAGACAGCTTCTTGCGTAAGGGTAGTGATCGCGAGAGCAGCGGCCCCGGCATCGGCTACATGATTACCACCATCGTGCTCGACATCGTGCTGGGCTTTGCCGCCGCCATCGTGGTGGCCTGGTTTA
>CAYXWW010000390.1:0-1675 GCA_964468905.1 uncultured Rhodoferax sp.
CGACCGTCGGGAAGCTCGAAAGCAGCGTATCGACCGGCGCCAGGGCCTGCGAGCGCGCATCGTCCGCCATCGCCTCGAACGCCTCGAGCGTCACGCCCCGGTCGAGCGTGACGCCTCCGACCCGGGTGCGCCGCAAGGCATTCAGGTGCGCGCCGCAACCCAGTGCCGCGCCGATGTCTTCGCCCAGCACGCGGATATAGGTGCCCTTGCTGCAGGTGACGCGCAGTTTCAGCATCGGGGCCTCGTAGGCCAGCAACTCCAGCGCATGGATGACGACGTCGCGTGCCTCGCGCTCCAGCGTGATGCCAGCGCGGGCGTATTCGTACAAGGGCTTGCCGTCGCGCTTGAGTGCGGAATGCATGGGCGGCACCTGCTTGATGGGGCCGCTGAATTGCGCCAGCACGGCTTCGATCCGGGCACGATCCACGTCCACCGCCTTCGAGGCCAGTACCCGTCCTTCGGTGTCGCCGGTATCGGTGGTCACGCCAAGGTGCACCACGGTCTCGTAGGTCTTGTCGGCTTCCAGCAGGTCTTGTGAAAATTTGGTCGCTTCGCCGAAGCACAGCGGCAAGAGACCGGTGGCGAACGGGTCCAGGGTGCCGGTGTGGCCGGCCTTCTCGGCAGCGAGCAGCCATTTCGCCTTGGCCAGTGCCTGTGTGCTGCTGATGCCGGCCGGCTTGTCGAGCAAGAGCACGCCATGGACCGGCACGCGCTTGCGCTTGGCAGGCTTGTTCATTGCGGGGAATTCAGTCTTCGTCGCTGTCGGCCGCGCGCGTGGCGTTGGCTTCGTCGATCAGCTTCGACAGGGCGGCGCCGCGCGTGGTCGATGTGTCGTGCACGAAGTGCAGTTCGGGCAGCGTGTGGATGTGGAGCCGCTTGCCCAGTTGCGCGCGCAGGAAGCCGGATGCCTTCTTCAGGCCGCTGAGCGTGTTCTGCACCGCGGCCGGATCATCGACCAGCGTGGTGAAGAACACCTTCGCATGCGCGTAGTCGGGCGTCAGCTGCACTTCGGTCAGCGTGACCATGCCGACCCGCGGGTCCTTGACTTCCATCGCGATCAGCTGAGCCAGGTCTTTCTGGATCTGGTCGGCGACGCGCAGGCTGCGGCCGGGAATGGATTTGCTATGTTTGACCATCAAACTACTCAAGCGAATTCGATCGAAGGTATCAAGCCCGTTCGGAAACCGTCGCGAGCGGCCCGAGTTCGATTCGAGAAGCGTAATCGTACGTGACGTACGATCAGCATCGCAGGATCGAAATCGGGCTGCGCAGTAGGTTTACGAATGGGCGACTACAGCGTACGCGCGACTTCCTGCACTTCGAAGACTTCCAGCTGGTCGCCTTCCTTGATGTCGTTGTAGTTCTTCAGCGACAGGCCGCATTCGAAGCCGGACTTCACTTCCTTCACGTCATCCTTGAAACGTTTCAACGCATTGATAGAACCGGTAAAGATTACGATACCGTCACGGATCAAACGAGCCTTGTCGCTTCGCTTCACTTTTCCGGTCTTCACTACCGCACCCGCTACAAGTCCCACTTTCGTGATTTTGAATACTTCGCGAATTTCGATCGTTGCCGTAATCTGTTCTTTCAGTTCCGGAGCCAACATACCTTCCATAGCAGCCTTCACCTCTTCAATTGCATCATAGATGACAGAGTACTTACGGATATCGAC
>CAYXWW010000390.1:1685-2053 GCA_964468905.1 uncultured Rhodoferax sp.
AAGCGCTTCAGCGAATCGAGCTCGCCGGTCCACTGCACGACATTGTTGCGCAGCAGGCGGACGTTCGCGCCGCGCTTGACCATGCCCTCGAGCACGTAGCAACCGGCGATCGAGCCGACTTTGCTGACGGTGAAGACCTGGCGAATCTCGACCAGGCCCAACGCCTGTTCGCGCTTCTCCGGCGACAACATGCCACCCATCGCCGACTTGATCTCGTCGATCGCGTCGTAAATGATGTTGTAGTAGCGGATGTCGATGCCATTCGCTTCGGCCAGCTTGCGCGCTTGCGCATCGGCACGGGTGTTGAAGCCCAGGATGACGGCCTTCGAAGCCACCGCGAGGTTGACGTCGGATTCGCTGATGCCGCC
>CAYXWW010000391.1:0-2046 GCA_964468905.1 uncultured Rhodoferax sp.
TCGTGCTCCAGCAGGCTGTAGAGCGCGCCCAGCGGGTCGTACTGCGCGTCGGCGCTGGCCTTGTCGATCTCGTCCACCACAATCACCGGGTTGGCATATTCGCCATCCACCAGCGCCTCAAACACCTTGCCGGGCTTGGCCCCTTTCCATTGGGATGACGACCCCGACAGCAGCCAGCCTGCAGTCATGGAACTCATTGGTACCAGACTCATGCCCGTGCCCAGCAAGTCGGCCAGCTTCTTGGCGAAATGGGTTTTGCCAATGCCCGGAGGGCCGAGCAGCAAAATGGGTGTGACCTCCAGCGCATCCTGGCTGTCCTGCGCCAGTGCCACGTGGCGTTTTACGTCGTCCAGCACCTCGGTGAAATTGGGGAGGGTGTGGTACAGCGTGTCCATATTGGGCACACCCCAGGGCTTGACCGAGAAGCGCTGCGGCCCGCGCTCCAGCATGCGCCGGTAGGTGGCACGCAGGCTGTCGTGCTCGCTTTCGGGAAGCTTGGCCAGCTTGCGCTCAACCTCGTCGGGCTGAAACACACGCCGCATCTGCGCCACGGGCAGCTGAAAGATTGAAGACTGGGTAACAAGACTGCGAGATTCCATGATGGCCTCCTATGCAATGACTGTGAACCAAGTACACCTACAACGCCATTGAAGCACATGTCGTGCCACTGTGTAATGCAATAAATGATGGGCGTTGTAAAGGCACTTCAGGGGTTGCCTGGTTGCGTGGCTAATTCCCGGCCTGGCTACGCTGCAGCACGTTGTAGTGCAAGCGGAAATGGTGCATTGCACGAAACTCACGCACGCTGCAAATCCTATTCAGGTTTGATGAACTTCTCTGTATCGGTGGCTAGCCCTCATGGAAACTATATTACTTGCTATCAATTTGACAGCAGCTGGACTTGGCACATAGATTGCGTAGTGCATGCCAGGACCAGCAATGGTCATGTGATGTGCAGCAACCAACGGTTGTTCTGGCATGTCGCACCGGACAAAGGCGTCCCCACTGGTCACTGCTTTCACAAGGCAAGGGCAGTGCGGTCGCCTTTTCTTCTGTTTGCGATGAAGTTTTTGCGTTTGCTGCCTTCTGACACTCCACGCCAGTGGCAGCGCCGCATCTGTCAACACTGAAAGGGCCTGCCATGGTTAGCGCTGTATTTCATACTCCGTTGGACCCGGTTCCTTTGGAGACTGCCTCCAAAACTGAGGCTGACCGACTCAGCGCCACGGTGGTGGCATCGCCCGAAACTCTTGCGCTGGTTGGAAATAGAACCAAAGGCGGTGTTGACTGGGAGGGTCTAACACTTTCGGTCTTGGCACCGGTGCTGGGCCTGGCACTGCTTGTTTGCATCTGGGCACTCGTCAGCATTGGTACCAAGGACAGCATTCCTAGCCCGTGGGATACCTTGCAGCAGGCCATCATCATCTTCAGCGACCCCTTCTACCGCAAGGGCCCTAACGACCAAGGCGTGGGCTGGAACGTTCTGATGTCGTTGGAGCGTGTGGCAATGGGCTTCGGCATGGCAGCTGCGGTAGGCATTCCGGCAGGTTTTGCAATCGGCCGGTTTGAATTTCTGGGTCGCATGTTCAACCCGCTGATCAGCCTGCTGCGCCCCGTGTCACCACTGGCCTGGCTGCCGATTGGTCTGATGGTGTTCAAGGGTGCCAACCCAGCAGCCATCTGGACCATCTTCATCTGCTCCATCTGGCCCATGCTCATCAACACCGCTGTGGGTGTGCAACGGGTGCCGCAAGACTACATGAACGTGGCCAAAGTGTTGAACCTGTCCGAGTGGAAGATCGTCACCAAGATTTTGTTCCCCTCGGTGCTGCCCTACATGCTGACCGGTGTGCGTCTGGCCGTAGGAACCGCCTGGTTGGTGATTGTGGCGGCCGAGATGCTGACCGGTGGCGTGGGCATTGGTTTCTGGGTGTGGGACGAGTGGAACAACCTGAACGTGAAGAACATCATCATCGCCATCTTTGTGATAGGCATAGTTGGCCTGATTCTTGAATACGCACTCATCAAGATCGCTACCGCATTTAC
>CAYXWW010000392.1:0-2045 GCA_964468905.1 uncultured Rhodoferax sp.
CGCCGTGGGTCGATGTTTGATGTTATGGAGCAGCAACGATGTTACGCAGCAGGGCTGTCGCCCTAAAACAAAGTTAGGCGGTTTCAGTCATGGAAATAGATGAAATCAAAGAAATCAGCATAGATAGTGCTGGCCGCCTTCTTATCTATCCAAGCACTCATTCATTTCCTTATATTTATCGAGAGGCCATGGAGGTTCATTGGGAGTCAGCGGTAAAAGCGCTCCACAGTCCCGTGCCTCGTGAGTGGTCATATCCTCGTTGGTTCCAACAAATCTCTGCGGCAGCAAAAGAGCAAGGCTGCACATTGGTTCTGTCAGAAAGTACTCACTGGCATAATGTACCAGCAGAGGTAAAAGCTAGTATTCAGGCGGTGGCAGGTTCAACCGCCTAACAAGTCATTCAAGGGGCGACGCCGCACAGCGGCGCGCCCTTAACTCCAACGTTAGATGCTCCGAGTTGCTCACAACTTTTCGCGTGCAACAAGACTGTTTATTTTCAAGCCTAGAACCTAAACTCACCTCCTGTTTTGTTGGAGATGGAGCATGAATAATTATTTCTTTTTGGCTATTGCAATTCTTTCAGAAGTTATCGCAACATCCGCGCTCAAGTCGAGCGATGGCTTCACAAAATTTGTGCCATCTGTGATCGTCGTTACGGGATATGGCGCTGCTTTCTATTTTTTATCTATCACGCTAAAGACCATTCCCGTAGGGATCGCCTACGCAGTTTGGTCTGGCCTTGGGGTCGTTCTAGTCACGGCAGTGGCTTGGGTTTTGCACGGTCAAAAACTAGATTCGTGGGGGTTCGTTGGCATTGGCCTTATTGTCAGCGGCGTTGCCGTGCTCAACCTGCTATCTAAAACAAGTGCGCATTGAAATCAAACGCATCTAACCATTCCGTCGAGAGGGACCGCCCACAAGCTGCGCTTGTGGGTTCCCTTCGCGGCTTCGCCGCTGCGGCGGCCCCTCACGTCAAACGTTGGGCCTTATCGGATCACCTGTAATGACCGAACCCAAAAAGCCACGCAGCGTTGATGAAATACCGGATGACCCATTGAAGATGCCTCCGCCGTATTGGCGAGGTAGTGGAGCCACTTTCCACATTCAGGCGTCTCTTGCAACATTGGAGAGCTTGCTTAAGCGATTGCCGCCGCTCCTTGACAAAACTGACGCTGCATTCAAATCATTCAATCGGAAATTTCGTACAAAGGCCGCGCGTGAGGCAGCCGACGACGAGCGATGGAAAATTCAGACTCCTCTGCTCAATCTCGAACACAAAATTAAGCTGAGCGCGGAAGTCGCATGCCTAATGAGCGCCATCGAGGCAGAAGACACCCTTAACTGCTTCTGTGTTTTCAATTTGCATCGAAATATCGCGGAGGCAATCGAGAAGCTATCACCTCCTGAAAAGCTACTTATTGCTTGTACGTCTATCGGAATTCCTGAGGTAAAGGGAGACGCCGTCTACGAGGCCACGAAGAAGCTTGTTTCATGGCGCAATGCCTTTGCGCACGGTCACTGCGTAGATCGCCCCACAAAGTCCCTTAGGCACAACCATCTAATCTCTCCACCGGAATACCCTGGCGTGCCAAGCGCAGTGAGAGATACCATAAACATGGCTTCGGCATATTTGGCACTCGCGGACTACCTCCGGTCAAAGAGCCTAAATGAATTCCTTCGTGGAATTAGCCTTGATGATGAAGACATTCGAAAGTCGGTGCGCCGCCTATCCTTATACAGTTTCAAGGGAACAAATTGGCACTACACCATTCAGGTAACGAGCGGCGCCAAGGCCCAACCCATCATTCCACCGGACCTTGCGCATAAAGCCGCGCAAGGCCGGTGAATTCAATCGTTGAATGACAGCTTTCCCAAAAGCTCTACGGCTGCTCTGGGTCGGATTGCGACAGTCCTCGCTTCGAAAACATGGCCAGAAAGCTGCCAGTGAAATTCCGCCTCCTGGAAGCGGCCGGTCGCCACTGGATACTAACGACCCAAAGCCGCCATTGCCGCCACAACACATTGAAGCCCAAACGCTCTTTACT
>CAYXWW010000393.1:0-580 GCA_964468905.1 uncultured Rhodoferax sp.
CGAAGCCGAAGGCCGCGGCCTCGTCGAGCGCCTCGATCCCCGTCGCCGCGCTCAGCCCGCCGACGCCGCGCACGTCGTCCCACACGCGCCCATCGAAGGTGCGCTTGCCGCGCAATGCGGCGCCAGTGTGGTGGCGCTGAAGGTGGTGCCACGCTATCCCCAGGCTTATTTCGAGGGCAGCATCCCGTTGTCTGCCGAAGAAATCTCGCGCGTCGAGACGCAATGGACAGAGTCGGCCCAGGTGCAATTGGCGGCGGTGGACAAGGCGGCCAAAACCAAAGGCGTGACGACCAAGGTGGTGACGGTCAAGTCGGATGTGGTGTCTGACGCCATCATCGCGGCCGCCAAAAAGCAAAAAGCCGATCTGATCGTGATGGCTTCGCATGGCCGCAAAGGCATCAAGCGTTTGCTTTTGGGCAGTGAAACCCAGCAAGTCCTGACACACTCGCACATCCCTGTACTCGTCTTGCGGTGAGGTTCACGGGCACCTTCGGGTGCCCGCCGGTGGTGTCGGTGCGCGAAAACAGTTGTCATAAAATAGTTTTCACATCCACACAAACAACATCACTTTGAAAAACTT
>CAYXWW010000393.1:590-2033 GCA_964468905.1 uncultured Rhodoferax sp.
GGCCGCAAAGGCATCAAGCGGCTTCTCTTGGGCAGCGAAACCCAGCAGGTGCTGACCCACTCGCACATTCCTGTGCTGGTTTTGCGTTGACGTGTGCCTGAAGGGGGCTTGAAGTATCGAGGGCCTGTTGCTCTCGGCTTTTTTCAGGAAGTGCACTGACCTTGATGACTTAAAATGTATTCATTTTTTAGGCTAATCGGTCATGGCAAGCATTACAACAAGGGAAAACACAAGCGGCCAGCCTGCTCTCAAAGGCTGGGGGCAACGTCTGGCCTGGCTGATCATGACGCTGTGCGGCCTGACCGGAATGGCCCGTGCGCAGGACCTGGTCATCGAAAGCTGGCGCAAAGATGACCAGATCCTTTGGGACAAAGTTCTGATCCCCGCATTTCAGAAACTGAACCCGGGCATTCGCCTCAAATTCAAACCCGAAGAACCGCTGGCCTTCGACGACAAGCTGGAAGCCCGATTGGCCACGCGCCGTGCTGGTGACCTGATTTTTTGCCGCCCTTTTGATGAAAACGTGCGCATGCAGGTGAAGGGCTATTTTTTGCCCCTCAAAGAGCAGGAACTGGCCAACTTCAGCCAGAAGGCCCGTATGGCCTGGACCAGCGACGATGGCAAAACCACCCACTGTATGCCGGTGGCTTATGTGATTCACGGTTTGTTCTACAACCAGAAAATCTTCAGTGAACTGAACCTGAAAGAACCTGTCACGGTGGACGAGTTCCTTGCATTGCTGAGCCAGGTCAGTGCGCACAGCGCCAACAGTGCCAACCAAGGCAAGAACACCATCACCCCCCTGGCACTGGGTACAGCAGACATGTGGGAAGCCAACCAAGTCGTCTTCACCGGCATGGGCCCCAACTTTTGGGAAGGCGAAAAAGCACGGCAGGGCCTGATGAAGCGAACTGCCAAATTCACCGACCCCGGATTCATCAAAGCCTGGCATTTGATGGCGCAGTTCAAGCCCTATATGCACGCGCAGCAAAACGAGATGTCGAACTCAGACGTTCAATTGCTCTTTGCCACCGGCCATGCCGCCGTTTACCCCACTGGGTCTTGGGACATTGACTTTTTGCGCAGCACCAGTTTCGCCTACAAGAAACCGATCGAACTGGGGGTTTTCAAGCCCCCGGTGGAAAAGCGTGGGCAGGCTTGCCACATATCGGTTCACCCGGACTTTGGCATCGGTGTCAACCGTGACAGCCCCCACCAGGAAGCCGCCTTGAAGTTCATTGCCTGGCTGGGCACGGCAGATTTTGCCCAGTTGCTCACAGACACTTTGACAGGTTACTTTACCTTGTCCAATCACCAGGTCACGGTCAGCGACCCTCTCAGCCAGGAAATGTTGAAGTGGCGCCAAGAGTGCCAGGACACGACCCGGCTGAACGCCCAAAAAATCAACCGGGTGTGGCCGTCCATGGAAGACGAGTTGCGTTA
>CAYXWW010000394.1:0-2014 GCA_964468905.1 uncultured Rhodoferax sp.
CAACTGCATGGCCATGTCTTTAAAGGCCAGCGTGGGGCCGTTGGACAGGGCTTCAAGATACAAACCTGGCTCGTTGGCCGACGGCGCTTCCAGCGTCTTGAGCGGCACGATTTGCGGTGTGCCAAACACGTCTTCGGTGTAGGTCTTCTGGCAAATGGCTTTCAGGTCAGCGGCGGGAATGTCGTCGATAAACAGCGACAAAATCTCAAACGCCAGATCGGCATAGCCACCGCTCGCGCCCTTGCGGAATGTGCGGCGCAGGCGCTGCAATGCGGCTGCATCAATCTGTGGATACGACTCTGGCAGGTACAGGCCACCATCAGGGGCCAGGCCTTCGAGCAAGATTTCGCAGAAGCGTTTGCGGTCTGCGGTGGTGGGGTTGGCTTCAGTCGTGGAGGCGCGGGTGCTGATGTAGTACATGAAACAGTTGATGGTGGGCTTTTGCGTGAATGATATTGCGTGATATTGCGTGTGGATTTACCAAGGATTCAGGATTTTTACGCCTGAGTCCTCGAAATGTTTGACGTTGCGTGTAACCACCGTTAACTGGTGAACTGCGGCTGTGGCAGCAATCAGTAAATCCAGATCTTCTTGTGGACGGCCAATCGACTCGACCGACGCTTTAAGACGGCCATACATACGCCAGACTGCAGCATCCGTAGCGACAGTGCGCGCTGCATACTGTGTACACAGACCATCAAACCATTGCTGCAGCGTATTGCGTCCACGGCCTAGGGCAAGCCGTTCAATGCCGTACTGGATTTCACCCAGTGTTACGGTCGACAGCATGGCATCGTCCGCGTGTGCCGCCAGCCAGTTCATCACCTCGGCATGTGGTGCTTTGCGAGTGAGCTCGGAAACAACGCAGGTGTCCAGTAGCCAAAGCATGGTTTAGTCGCCAAGGCGCACCGGCGTCTTGCGGCTACGGCGCACCGGCAGTTGCAGACCATCCACCTTGGGCATGGCCAGCAAGTAATGCGCAAATCCATCGGCAGGCATGATGTTGCTCGCACCAGCTTGCACGCGCTGTGCAGTGGCGGACAGCGTGCAAGCAACCACCTGGGCAACCGCACGGCCATGCCGTGTGATGGTCTGCGGGCCTTCGCTCTGGGCGCGTTCTATCATTTCGCTAAACCGGTTTTTTGCTTCTTGCACTTGCCAGACGGTGTTCATTGCCTCGCTCCTCACCACGCTTCAGTGGTTAAATTATAGACAGAATTATAGACAGACAACACCAGGCCTCGCAGCGCTCGCGTCAAGCCAGCTCCTCCTTGCGGATGCGCACAATGGGCTGCAGCACGGTGGGCAGCGCTTGCATCTGCGCCAGTGCAGCGTTCATGCTGGACTCCACACAATCGTGGGTCAAGATAATCAGGTCAGTCTGTGGCACGGTAGCGGAACCGCCCTCGCCGCCTACCTCATCGGCTTCGCGCTGCAACACGGCGTCGATGCTGATATTGGCTTCGGCCAAAATGCCAGTCACTTTGGCCAACACGCCAGCCTGGTCGGCCACGCGCAAGCGCAGGTAGTAAGCGGTGACCACATCGCCCATGGGCAGCACGGGCGCGTCGCTCATGCTATTGGGCTGGAAGGCCAGGTGCGGCACGCGGTTGGCCGCGTCCACGGTGTGTAGGCGGGTGATGTCCACCAGGTCGGCAATCACGGCGCTGGCCGTGGGCTCAGAGCCTGCGCCCTTGCCGTAGTACAGGGTGTTGCCCACCGCATCGCCATTGACGACAACAGCGTTCATGGCACCTTCTACATTGGCAATCAGGCGTTTGGATGGGATCAGGCTGGGGTGCACGCGCAGCTCGATGCCCTTGGCAACACGTTTGGTGATGCCCAGCAGCTTGATGCGGTAGCCCAATTGCTCGGCGTATTTGATGTCGGTAGCACCCAGCTTGGTGATGCCTTCCACATAGGCCCTGTCAAACTGCACTGGGATGCCAAACGCGATGGCCGACATCAGCGTAACCTTGTGCGCGGCGTCCACCCCTTCAATGTCAAAGGTGGG
>CAYXWW010000395.1:0-1992 GCA_964468905.1 uncultured Rhodoferax sp.
CTTGCGATGGTCTAGCCAGCAAGACGGCGGTGCAGCCGCGGCGCTGAACCACGCCATAGCCCAAGCGCATGGCGATGTGGTGGGCTGGCTTAACTCTGACGACATGTACACCCAAGGTGCAGTGGCCCGTGCCATGGCGCATTTTGCTAAGCACCCCAATCACCAAATGGTGTACGGCGAAGGCCAACACATCAATGTGGCGGGCGATGTGCTGGGCAACTACCCCACGCAAACGCCTTCTACTCCGCTAGATGCATTTGCCGATGGCAGCTTTATTTGCCAGCCCACCGTGTTTATGCGCCGTGAGGCTTTGGCACAAGTGGGCGTGTTAGATGTAAGCATTCGCACTGCGTTTGACTTTGATTTGTTTGTGCGCTTTTTCAAGCTCTACCCACGCCAAATAGGCATGGTGCGCCGTGTGCAGGCGTTTTCGCGGTTGCACGCCGCTTGCATGACACAGCGCCTGCGCCGCCAAGTGGCGCTAGACGGCATGCGCGTGGTGGCCAAAGAAATAGGCACTGTGCCCGAGCATTGGTTTTGGACGCATGTGGACGAAATGTGCGCCAGCTACCCGCTGGGGCCAGATGCGCTGCCGCTGGTCAAGCAGCTAGAAGCGTTTTTGAAAGAGGCCAGCGCCTACCTGAAGCCCGAAGTGATGAAAGTGCTGATAGAGAGCCTAAAGGCCGACTGGCGTGTGCGTCTAGCTAAGCCTGAGCTGTTTGCCACCGTGCAGCCCGATGCATGGGCGAATAAGCAACTGACCATCAAATACCGCTGGCAAGGCAAGCCCGCTGCAGCCGTGCTGGTGCGCTGCAATGCGCCGTGGCCAGAGCCAGGCAAGCTGCGCTTGAAGGTGCTAACGCCCAGCGGCAAAGTGCAACGCAGCGTGCTGGATGTGCCAGATGATTTTGTGCTGCGCTTTGAAGTGCCCGAAACCACGCAAAGCGGCTGCATGATGTGGACGGTAGAAACCACCCAAGGTTTTGTACCCGCCAAGCATGACAAAGCATCGACCGATAAGCGTAAGCTGGCGTTTCAGGTGTTAGAGCTGTCAACCGAGGATGCAGATGGTGTTTAATTTTTTTGGTTTGAAGAAAAAGCCCGTCATCGAAGATGTCGAGGCCAAAGTACCAACACCAGCGTCCAAGCCCGTACCGATGACGTTTGACGAAGCCCTAGCCGCCCAAGCGGCGACAGAGGCTGCGGCGAAAGGGCAGGCTGCGCCGGAGGCTGTTGCACCGGCTCCTGAGCCAGCGCCTGTTGTGCCAGCGCCGGTTGTGGCAGAGCCGGTTGCGGCAGTGGCTGCGGAACCTGTGGCAGATGTAGCGCCTGTGGCTGTGGCTCCAGCCGTTGTTCAGGCTGAACCAGAAGCACCAGCACCGGCTGCAGATGCTGATGCTGCTCCAGCCGCTGAGCCCGAGGTGTTGGGCCAGATGGACACGATGAAGGCCACACGCGAAGACGTGATTGCCGCCTACAAAATCTTCTTAGGCCGTGTGCCCGAATCGATGGAAGTGGTTGACCCTCGCGTGGGCGTAGCGCCCGCGGCACTGTTGGTGGACTTTTTGGCATCGAAAGAGTTTTTAGACCAAGCCCCCAAGTCGCAACTGGTGTTGGCGGTAGCTAAAAAGATCTTGGATGAGCGCAAGCAAGCAGCTGCTGCCGAAGGTGCAGCGCCCGCTGAGCAAGGGCAGCCAGCGGTTTAAGCGGCATTCACTTTTTGCATAGCGCGACATCTTGGTGTTGCGCTTTTTTATTTGTGTGCATAAAATGCACACATGAGTAGCGCCAAGATTTACAACTGGAATTCAGATAAAAACCAGTTGCTGATAAAAGAACGCGGTATTTCTTTTGAACGAATCGTGTTTGAAATTGGTTCTGGAAATGAGTTGGATGTGCTGGAGCATCCGAATCAAGAGAAGTACCCGGGGCAGAGAATTTCGATGGTGCAGGTTGATGACTATGTGTATGCAGTGCCATATGTGGAAACAG
>CAYXWW010000396.1:0-1966 GCA_964468905.1 uncultured Rhodoferax sp.
TGGCCATCGTGCTGTTTGAGAAAGGCAAAGGCGAGGTGCTGACGGTCGCCACGATTCGTGATGAACTGGGCTCGCGCTTTCAGATCACCGGCATGGAATCACCGACCGCCGCGACCGATCTGGCCTTGCTGCTGCGCGCCGGCTCGCTTGCCGCGCCGATGGAAATCATCGAAGAGCGCACCATCGGTCCACAGCTGGGTGCAGAGAACATCGCCAAGGGCTTCAATTCGACGCTGTACGGTTTTGCCGCGATTGCCGCATTCATGGTGCTCTACTACCTGCTGTTCGGCGCCTTCAGCGTGATCGCGCTGGCAGTCAATGTGATGCTGCTGATCGCGGTGCTCTCGCTGCTGCAGGCAACACTGACCTTGCCGGGCATCGCGGCGATTGCACTGACGCTGGGCATGGCGATCGATGCGAACGTGCTGATCAATGAACGCGTCCGTGAAGAACTGCGTCTGGGCAATTCACCACAGGCGGCGATTGCCGCAGGATTTGAGCGCGCATGGGCGACCATTCTTGACTCGAACGTGACGACGCTGATCGCAGGGCTTGCGCTGCTGATTTTCGGCTCCGGCCCTATTCGTGGTTTTGCAGTCGTTCACTGTCTGGGCATCCTGACATCGATGTTCTCTGCCGTGGTGGTCGCGCGTGCGCTGACCAATCTCTGGTATGGCCGTCGCAAGAAACTCACCAGCGTCTCCATCGGACAAGTATGGAAGCCCGAAGCCTGAGGGCGGGGGCTTGATCAAGGACCAAGAGGCAGATCATGGAATTTTTCCGCATCAAAAAAGATATACCGTTCATGCGGCATGCGCTGGCGTTCAATGCCATCTCGGCGCTGACCTTTGTCGCAGCGGTGTTTTTTCTCTTTGCCAAAGGCTTGCACCTGTCGATTGAATTTACCGGCGGCACGGTGATGGAAGTCGCGTATACCAGACCGGCGGATCTGGAGGGTATACGCAAGGTCGTCAATGGCCTCGGCTACACCGACAGCCAGGTGCAAAGTTTCGGCACGGCCCAGGATGTGCTGATCCGCCTGCCGGTGCAAAAAGGCAGCAACAGCGCGCAGGTCAGCACGCAAGTGATTGATGCGCTCAAAGCGCAGGATGCGTCGGTCAGCCTGAAACGTGTCGAATTCGTCGGTCCGCAGGTCGGTGACGAGCTTGCCCACGACGGTCTGACCGCACTGGCTTTTGTGGTGGTCGGCATCATGATCTATCTGGCGTTTCGCTTTGAATGGAAGTTTGCCGTTGCGGCGATCATCGCGAACCTGCATGACGTGGTGATCATCCTGGGTTTTTTTGCTTTCTTTCAGTGGGAATTCTCGCTGACGGTGCTGGCAGCGGTACTGGCGGTACTCGGTTACTCCGTGAACGAATCGGTCGTCGTGTTCGATCGCGTGCGCGAAACTTTCCGCGATCGTCGTTTCGGCAAGCTGGAAACGCCTGAAGTGCTCAATCACGCGATCACCAGCACCATCTCGCGAACCATCATTACACACGGCTGCACGCAGCTGATGGTGCTGTCCATGCTGCTGTTCGGTGGCCCCACGCTGCACTACTTTGCGGTTGCGCTGACCATCGGTATTTTGTTTGGTATTTATTCTTCCGTATTTGTCGCCGCAGCGGTAGCGATGTGGCTGGGTGTGAAGCGTGAAGACCTGATCAAGCCCGTGAAGCCCAAGGATGAGACGGATGGCGCGGTAGTCTGAGTTTTCATCGGTAGCAAGGTAAAACAGAAAGAGTCTGAGCCGGCGGCCAGACTCTTTTTTTCTGCATCAATGTCTTGAGAATGTTCAGTCACCGAACAGCTTGCTTCAGCGACTGACACAGATACGACACCACAGAGCGGTTCAGGGGCAATGCAACGCACGAACCCTGTTGTCTGCACCAGCATCGTAATTATGCTCCGCAGTTCATTCATGCTGCACCCATCAGTACTCGTTGGAGGCCTGCGGTGGAAC
>CAYXWW010000397.1:0-1954 GCA_964468905.1 uncultured Rhodoferax sp.
CTGATCCTGCTTCGGGGCTGTCATCAGCGCCACTATAGGCAGCATTAGCAACAGTGAAGCGCCAACGACCAGGCACTGGTCCCAGACTTTTCGCGACAGCGCGCCGCTATTCAATGCCGCCCGCAACGCACGCCTTTGGAATAATGCACAGGCCACGCCCATGAACAGCGCGGGAAACAAGGGAAACAGCTTGTCATAGGCCCCTCGCGGCACCTCGAGGAACAGCCAGATATTTAGCGGCACCAACACGACTCCCGCCAGCAATGTATTGCGTGCTGCGGCGAAAGCACCAAGCGTTCGGTAGTTTCGATACATGCCAAACAGCCCGGCGAAAATGGTGCCGAACAAACTCATGAAAACGACCTGGCCTATCGAATAGACACGCGTCGGACCCTGCTTCGCCGGGGTTCTTCGTCGTTTCGTGTGGAACTTGTCAGCGAGAATCCATCGTAGTGGAGCCCGGTGGGGCTTGTGGGCAACTCGGCAATCCGAGTTGTCCACAAATCCACGGGGCGGTGTTCTTTGCCAAGGAGGATTGCAAGATGGGTGTGGGCATTGAGGCGCTGTTCACCAGCGCACTGGGTTTGCAGGAGCCGTGGAGCGTTGAGAAAGTGGAACTGGACACCGCACGTCGGCGCATCGACTTCGAGCTCACCTGCAAGGCCAATCGCCTGACGTGCCCCCATTGCCAGGCTGCTGGGCAAGGCGTGCATGACCGGCTCAAGCGCCAATGGCGGCACCTGGACTTCTTTCAGTACGAGGCCTGGCTGCACGCCCAGGTACCGCGCATTGCCTGCACGGCCTGCGGCAAGACGACGCAGATGGAGGTGCCCTGGGCACGCGAAGGCAGCGGCTTTACTGCCTTGTTTGAAGCTCTGGCCTTGTCTCTGTGCCAGACGCTGCCGGTGCGCCAGGCGGCTGCACTGCTGCGCTGTGCGGACAAGGCGCTGTGGCGGCGTATCGAGTACTACGTCAATCAGGCCCGCGCCCTGGACGACATGAGCACGGTGCGCACGGTGGGGATCGACGAGACCAGCCTGCGCAAGGGACACAACTACATCACCGTGGTGCACGACCTCGATGCCAAGCGACTGTTGTTTGCCTGCGAGGGGCGTGATCACCAAAGCGTGGTGGACTTCGCTGCCGACCTCAAGGCACACGCAGGTGATCCAGCCCAGATCGAACATGTCTGCCAGGACATGAGTGCGGCCTACGCCAAGGGCGTAGCACTGGCCTTGCCCAATGCCCAGATCAGTTACGACCGCTTCCATGTGATTGCCATGGCCAACGAGGCGATGGATGGGGTGCGGCGCCAAGAGATGAGCACCCAGCCCCAGGCGATCAAGGAGGCCTTGGGCGACAACGACCGCAAGCTGCTCAAGAGCTTGGCCTGGGGCATGCGCCGCAACCCCGGGGACTGGAGTGCAAAGCAAACCAGCGCGATGCACTGGCTGCAGCGCTGCACGCTCAAGAGTGCGCGGGCGTGGCGCCTGAAGATGGCACTGCGCGCGGTCTACGCCAGTGCAGCGGCGGGCAACGACAGGGAGCATGCCAGCAAGGAATTGA
The DNA here is from genome assembly GCA_964468905.1 of uncultured Rhodoferax sp. Classification (GTDB taxonomy): domain Bacteria; phylum Pseudomonadota; class Gammaproteobacteria; order Burkholderiales; family Burkholderiaceae_C; genus Allorhodoferax. Next base: position 1,567 of record CAYXWW010000397.1, read on the forward strand.
AGGGCTGGCTGAGCTGGGCGCGGCGCAGCCGCCTGGAGCCGTTCAGAAAACTGGCCAAGACCTTGAGCGAACGATTCGACGCGGTCGTGCGCGGGATGCTGGACAGTCGCAGCAACGCCTATGTGGAGGCCATGAACGGCTTGCTGCAGCAGGCCAAGCGAGCTGCCAGGGGATTCAGAACCGCCAGAAACTTCATTGCCATCGCGTACTTGCGCATGTCCAGGCTCAAGCATTTGCCGCTCAATCCGCTGCAACCAGCATTGCCGCAGGCTGATGGATGGGTGCATCGGTGTCTTTGAGGTTGTCAAGTTCCACACAAAACGGCATAGAGCCGCCACATTTCGTCCCTCAAACAAATCAACGCCTCACCGGAACATTATTTTTCGAA
>CAYXWW010000398.1:0-1944 GCA_964468905.1 uncultured Rhodoferax sp.
CCGACCGACGATGTTTTTGACGGTTTGCAACTTGGGCACATACAACAGTGTTTCCATGGGCATGTTCAGGTCGGGGTAGCCTTGGGGCAGCCCAGCGCGCTGGTTCTTGGCAATGGCGCGGCCTACGCTGCCCTCGCCCCAGTTATAGGCAGCCAGGGCCAGATGCCAGTCACCAAACATGCCGTACAGTTTTTGCAGGTAGTCCAGTGCGGCGCGGGTGGAGGCCAGCACGTCACGCCGGTCGTCGCGAAAGGCGTTTTGTTTGAGCTCAAAGTATTTGCCGGTGGCGGGCATGAATTGCCACATGCCAGCCGCTTTAGCACCGGACACGGCTTGGGGGTTGAATGCGCTTTCGATAAAGGGCAGCAATGCCAGCTCGGTGGGCATGTTGCGCAGTTCCAATTCTTCAACGATGTGGAACAAGTACTTTTTTGAGCGCTCCGTCATGCGGAAGATGTAGTCGGGCCGGGTGGCATACCACTGTTCGCGGTCGCGCACCAAGTCACTGTCCAGGTCGGGCATGGCATAGCCGCGGCGAATGCGGTCCCACAGGTCAACCGGCGCAGCCAGTGCTGCCACGTTGCGGGATGCTGTGAGTTGCGCATCGATGGGGGACAGCGGCGGGTGGTTGCCAAATGTTTGGAGGGGGGCTTGCCGCTTGGGCGGCGGCGGTGTGGTTGCAATGTCGGTGCTGGGCTTCAGCGCGATTCCGGCGCTGTTGCTGGTGGCTAAGGTGCCGCCGTCGGTGCTGGTGGGCTGCAGGGTTCCGCATGCCGAGAGCAATAGTGCTCCAACGATGCTCAGGGCTTTAAATACGTTCATCGGTACTGGTTCTTCCATTGCCGCAGTGTGGCAAATGCGCCGTCACGTGCGAGTGCTGTTGCGTCAAACTGGGCTACCGATCCGATGATGGTGGCTTCAGTGGTGCGCAAGAAGGGGTTGATCTGTCGCTCCAACTCGATGGTTGAGGGTAGCGTGGGTTGGTTTTGCATGCGCAGAGCCTGGCAGTTGGTTTGGTAGGCCACAAGGCGTGGGTTGTCAGGTTCTACGGCCAAAGCAAACTTTAGATTGCTCAGGGTGTATTCGTGGGCACAGCATACGCGAGTTGCGCCCGGTAGCTGCGCCAGGCGTGCCAGAGAGGCTTGCATTTGCTGGGCTGTGCCTTCAAACAGGCGGCCACAGCCGCCACTGAACAGGGTATCACCGCAAAAGAGCAGGGGAGATTCATGGTCCACCGTACAGTAATAGGCGATATGACCGGCGGTGTGACCCGGTACGTCGAAAACCTTGATCTCTAGGCCGAGCAGGTTGATAGTGTCGCCTTCACTAACGCGCTGGATGGGTTCTGGCATGGTTTCATTCACTGGGCCGAAAACAGTCGCGCCGGTGGATTCCCTCAGAACGCTAACCCCTCCAGTGTGGTCGCCATGGTGGTGGGTGACTAAAATGCCCTGCAGCAGTAAGCCATGGTGTTGCAAGGCCTGAAGCACAGGTTGTGCGTCACCCGGGTCGACTACTAGTGCCTTGTGCCCATCGTGGAGCAGCCAGATGTAGTTGTCGTCAAAAGCGGGTAGCGGTAATAACTTCATGAGCGAGCAAATTATAGGTATGCATGATTGGTTCAAGACTCCTGCGGGCCGGTACCTGCTGGAGTGGGAGCGCGGCCGCGTGGATGCAGCGGTTGTCGACATCTTTGGCTACCACGCGCTGCAACTGGGCTTGCCCGAGCTTGATGGATTGCGTGCCAATCGCATGCCACACCAATGGTTGGCTGGTGACCATTTACCCTGCGATGATACGGGGGCGGTCAAGCAGGCTGTACTTTTGTGTGATTTTTCAGCTTTGCCGTTTCCTGCCAGCAGCCTGGACCTGGTGGTCTTACCCCACACACTGGAATTTAGCGCGGACCCCCATGCCGCGTTGCGTGAAGTAGAGCGTGTGCAC
>CAYXWW010000399.1:0-1937 GCA_964468905.1 uncultured Rhodoferax sp.
TAGGCGGCCACTGGGAAGACAAACGCACTATCAGCACAGACCACATTGCCAAACGTACGGGCGATTGGGAGAAGACCGCAGACCAAGACCTGCACCGCCATGGTGGGGGTAATGTGGCCGGAGCGCCGACAGCCACCACGGCCAGTCTGATTGGCAGCACAGGCCCAGTGCTGGGTAAGGAAAACGTCATCACCTACACCACCATGGATGTGGGGGACGCGCGCGTCAGCAGTGATGCACCGGCGCAGCCAACCAAGGGCGGCACCATTACCCTCAACGCTGGTGACGCTCGCATCCGCAGCCTCACTCCGCAGGAAAATGCCAAGGCGTTAGCCTTCGTACCCGGCGGTGCCATGGCCAGTGCCGGTGCAGATTCCGGCAACACCCTGCACCTGCCCGAGGACAGCTTGTTCGGCGGCGCAGGCTGGACCGGTGCCTTGACTGCAGTAGCAGTAGGCACCGTGCAAACCACGGCCTTTGCAAAGCCAGACCCGGATGACCAAGGCTTTGCTTGGCAAACGGCACAGCCCAACGGGGACGCGGACCAAGCCACTGCACCGGCCAACCAAACGGCCAGCCTGCTATCAAGCACCGGCAGCAGCACAACAACGCCTGCCACCACGATTGACCTGAGCAACTTCACCACCGTGCGCCAGGTGCACCTTGGGGTGCGCCACACTGCGGCACCGCTGCCTGCGGCCACCAACGTGCCTTTGTACACAGCCGATGGCATACCCCCGCAGGACAACCAGCCGACCAGGTACACCCGCTACCCCGCCTACGTGCGCGGCCCCTACGATGACACCGTCAATTCGCCCCAGGGCACAAGCCAAGGCGTGGTCGACACCACGGCTATCCCCAAAGCCATAGCACCCCGCGGACCTGCAACAACACCTGCATCGGATGCACTGCCCAGTGCGGATGCACCAGCCCCCAGTGCTGCAAACCCCAGCACCACGGTGACGGTGACCACCGCCACCACACTGGCCCCAGCTGTATCAACAACTACAACAACGACAACACCCGTTGCCACCTCCCAAGCCCCCATAGACACCACGCCCACACCCCCAGCCCCTTTAAGTGCCACGGCAGGTGACGACCATTTGTCTGACCCCAAAGAAGACGCCGTGCTGCGTGTCAGCGTATCCACCCTGTTGGGTAATGACACCAATGCTGTGGGCATCTCCGCAGTGGGCAATGCCAGCCACGGCACGGTTGTGCTCTCGGGCAATGAAGTAGTCTTTACGCCAGAGGCTGATTACCACGGCCCGGCCAGCTTTGCCTATGTAGTCACCGGGCAAGACGGGGGTAAGGCTGCCGGTGTGGCCAGCTTTGACATCACCGGCGTTAACGATGTGCCCGTGGTGCTGGGTGAAGCCATCACCGGCACCGAAGATGCCACGCTGCTCATCAGCCCAGCGGCACTGCTAAATAATGACACAGATGCAGACATTGCCACCGACCACCAAACCCTGACCATTAGCACTGTTTCTAACGCCAACCACGGCACGGTAAGCATTACGGGTGGTGGCTCTATCCAGTTCATCCCCGAGGCCAACTACAACGGCACGGCTGGCTTTGACTACGTGGTCAGCGATGGCGCAGGCGGCACGGCCACGGCTACCGTGCAGGTACAGGTTAGCTCCGTCAACGATGCACCGGTTGCCAGTGGCGAGACGGTGAGCGGCAAAGAAGACGAAACCATCACCATCACCGCTGGGGCACTGCTGACCAATGAAGTTGACCCCGACAACTCCACTGGTGTTGGCAATGCTGGCTTGCAGATTGCCCGCGTGGCAGCCGGCAGCGGTGGCACGGTCAGCTTGAATGGCAGTGGCGATGTAGTCTTTACCCCCACGGCCAACTACAGCGGCACGGCCAGCTTTACCTATTGGGTTAAAGACCCGGGTGGGCTGGAGTCCAATGCGGCTACGGTG
>CAYXWW010000400.1:0-1934 GCA_964468905.1 uncultured Rhodoferax sp.
CACTGGGTGGCCGCTTGCTCGAAGACGAACAACATGCCTTCATGTTGTGGCATCTCTTTTCTGAACATCAGACCGATCTGACGCTGTTCACCGGTTTGTGCCAATTGCACATCCAGCAAGTGCATGCCTGCATGGAGCTGAGCGCGTGGCAATTGCATTTGCGGGCCAGTTTGTGCGGCTGCCAGTGTGCCAAGTGCGGCCAACAACAGCCCTGCGCTGAGCCGTGAAAGTGGGCGTGTGAGCTCGCTCAGTCGTCGAAAATTCATAAGGGATTCATCCAAAACGGGTTGCGCTATGCCACAAGGATACCTGTTGTCTGGTGTCTCGCCTTGGGCGTGACGCCTCCATGTCAGGCATGGCATCCCAAAGCTCTAGAATGAAAAGCATCACAAATGGCCTTCGCATGGATCTTTGCGAGCCCTGTTTTTTGCATCTGCAGCATTCCACACATGTACCAGCACATTCAGATTCCTCCATTGGGCCAAAAAATCACGCTCAATCCCGACAACACGTTGAATGTGCCCAACGAGCCAATCATTCCCTACATTGAAGGCGATGGCATCGGTGCCGATGTCACGCCTGTCATGCTCAAAGTGGTCGATGCGGCGGTCAACAAGGCCTACGCAGGTCAGCGCAAAATTCGGTGGATGGAGGTTTATGCCGGCGATAAGGCGGCGCAGCTTTATGGGCCCGATGTGCGCTTGCCCGATGAGACGGTGCAGGCCTTGCGCGAGCATGTGGTGTCGATCAAAGGCCCCCTGAGCACCCCGGTGGGCGGGCCTTTGCGCTCATTGAATGTGAAACTGCGTCAAGCGCTGGATTTGTATGTGTGCTTGCGCCCGGTTCAATATTTCAAGGGTGTGCCATCACCGGTCAGGGCCCCTGAAAAAACCAATATGGCCATCTTCCGTGAGAATTCGGAAGATCTGTATGCCGGCGTGGAATGGGAAGCCCAAAGCGAGAACGCCCGCAAGGTGATCCGTTTTCTGCAAGAGGAAATGGGTGCCACCAACATCCGTTTCCCAGAAACTTCGGCCATTGGCATCAAGCCGGTGTCCATTGAGGGCACCGAGCGCTTGGTTCGCAAAGCGATCCAGTACGCCATTGACCACCACAAAGACAGCGTAACCCTTGTACACAAGGGTAACATCATGAAATTCACCGAGGGTGGTTTTCGCGACTGGGGCTATGGCCTGGCCGTGCGCGAATTCGGTGCCCAGCCGATAGATGGCGGGCCATGGTGCAAGTTCAAGAGCCCCAAAACGGGCCGGGACATCCTCATCAAGGACGTGATCGCTGATGCATTTTTGCAGCAAGTGTTGACCAGGCCTGCCGAATATTCGGTGGTCGCCACCCTGAATCTGAACGGCGACTACATTTCCGATGCGGTGGCGGCGCAAGTCGGTGGCATCGGCATTGCGCCGGGAGCCAATTTGTCTGATCGGGTGGCCTGTTTTGAGGCCACGCACGGCACTGCGCCCAAATATGCCGGGCTTGACTATGTCAATCCCGGTTCAGAAATCCTGTCGGCCGAGATGATGCTGCGCCACCTGGGCTGGACTGAGGCGGCAGACCTGATCTTGTCAGCGATGGAAAAATCGATCCAGAGCAAAAAGGTGACCTACGATTTTGCCCGCTTGATGGAGGGCGCGACCCAAGTCAGTTGCTCGGGCTTTGGGCAGGTGATGATCGAGCAGATGGACACTTGATCGCCCAGCGAACGCGTGCAGGTTGACGCGAGGGGTTCACGTGGCGGTGTTGGGGGCTTCGGCCAATCGTGGCTCCGCGCCGGCTAGACCGGTTGTTTCACTCTGGATGTTGGCTGCCATCAGGCCTTTGGCACCTTGCGTTAACTCAAAAGTAACCCGTGCGCCTTCTTTGAGGCTTTTGTAGCCCTCGGCCTGGATGGCCGAAAAGTGGGCAAATGCATCAGG
>CAYXWW010000401.1:0-1927 GCA_964468905.1 uncultured Rhodoferax sp.
GAGCGCATCGGGTTTTACAACCCCATCGCTACTGCAAACGAAGAAAACATTCGCATTGCCCAGGATCGCTTGGCGTACTGGCAAGGTGTGGGTGCGCAGGCATCTCCTACCGTGGAACGCCTGATTCAACAAGCGGCTAAGAAGGCTGCTTAAAAAGTAGAGCCAGCGGCGCCAGGCTTAGGTCTGGTCCCGGTCTGGCACCTCAAGCGTATGCAAACCGGACTTGAACCTGCTGAATTGCCAGCAGATGCCATTGAAGTTGGACGGATTGCAGATGCGTGGGGTATCAAGGGCTGGTTTAAAGTCTTGCCCTACAGCGCCGATCCCGAGGCGCTTTTTTCTTCCAAACGCTGGTTTTTGTTGCCCACGGAGCGGGGCTTGCAGACATTCTCTGGCGTCGTACGGTTGTCCGTTAAAGAAGCCAAAGAACACTCCGATACGGTTGTCGCTACAGCCCATGGCGTAGACGACCGGACGGCTGCCGAGGCACTACGCGGTTCGCGTATTTTTGTCTCACGTGCCAGTTTCCCAACCGCTGCCGATGATGAGTACTACTGGGTAGACCTGATCGGGCTGGATGTGGTGAATCGCCAAGATGAAGCGATGGGTGTCGTCAAGGAGTTGCTGTCAACCGGCGCGCAGACCGTGCTGGTAATGGAGTACCAGCAAGATGGCAAGACCTGTGAACGCATGATTCCCTTCGTCGCTGCCTATGTGGACGATGTGGACCTCCAGGCTCGCCGCATTCGCGTGGACTGGCAAGCCGACTACTGAGTGCAGCCGCATGCGCTTCGATGTTGTCACCCTGTTTCCCGAGCTTTTCACACCGTTTCTGACTGTCGGTATTACACGGCGTGCATTTGAGTCGGGGCAGGTTGACGTCCAATTTTCCAACCCGCGGGATTTTGCTGTCGGCAACTATCGCCGGGTGGATGATCGCCCCTTTGGCGGCGGCCCCGGTATGGTCATGATGGCGCAGCCGCTGGAGCAGGCCTTGACCCATATTCGTTCACAACGTGCTGATCGTGTGCCGGTCGTGCTGTTCTCGCCTATTGGAAAGCGACTGGACCATACGGCTGTGCAGCGCTGGTCCAACAGCAGTGGTGCAATTTTGGTGTGTGGTCGCTACGAGGGCATCGATCAACGGTTTATCGACACCCATGTGGATGAACAAATAAGTTTGGGCGACTTTGTGCTGTCGGGCGGCGAAGTTCCCGCCATCGCATTGTTGGACGCTGTGGCCCGATTACAGCCGGGTGTGTTGTCTGATGCCGATAGCCACCATTTGGATAGTTTTAATCCGTCACTGGACGGCCTGCTGGACTGCCCGCACTACACCCGGCCAGAAGAATGGTGTGGCGTGGGTATTCCCGACGTCTTGCTGTCAGGTCACCATGTGCAGATAGAGCGTTGGCGGCGCGATCAACGTCTGCAATTAACGGCCAAACACCGCCCCGACTTGCTGGAGACCGCGCGCAATGCGGGTTTATTAAACGCACAAGATGAGTCTCTGTTGGCTGGACGGCGCTGAACTTGCTATAATAGCGGGCTAACCAATCCTCTGTTAGGCCAAAGCGTTGCATTGCACGCTTTGCACCATTTGGTGCTGGCGCTTACACGATTACGAAGGAAATCATGAACCTGATCCAAACTCTTGAGCAAGAAGAAATTGCTCGCCTGGGTAAAACCATCCCAGAATTCGCGCCCGGTGACACCGTGGTCGTGAGCGTGAACGTTGTCGAAGGTACCCGCAAGCGCGTGCAGGCCTACGAAGGCGTGGTGATCGCCAAGCGCAACCGTGGCCTCAATAGCGGCTTCATCGTGCGCAAGATCTCGAGCGGCGAAGGCGTGGAGCGTACGTTCCAGCTGTACAGCCCGCTGATCGCCAGCATCGAAGTCAAGCGCCGTGGCGATGTGCGCCGCGCCA
>CAYXWW010000402.1:0-1906 GCA_964468905.1 uncultured Rhodoferax sp.
TTTGGGGGGAGGTTTCTTCACCACGCAAAGGTGCAAAAGCAATTGGCACTTGGGTTAGACCCACGCCAGACACTTCCACGCGGAACTGCGCCCAAGAAGGCAAGGCCAACAAACCGGCGGTCAAAAGCCCAAGAGCGAAGCGAAAGAGTTGACGTGTCATAAAGAGATGGGTAGCCAAGTGAATCGAGGCATTTTAGTGGCGAACGAGTGGCGATAATGGTGCATGTTGCCTTTTGCGATTTTTCTCTAAATCTATGACCACCCCAGCCTCATCTACCGCGTCTGCCTCTTTGTATCAGAGGCTCAAACGTGTTGCCCCGTGGTTTTCGGGTCACCCCGGTGCGTTAGCTTTGGGTATCGCAGGCATCTTCATTGCGGCAGGCACCGAGCCGGCTATTCCTGCACTGATGAAGCCGCTGCTGGACAGCGGGTTTGACAGAGGAACACTTGAGCTGTGGAAAGTGCCAGTCGTTTTGCTTTTGCTATTCGGACTCAGAGGTTTGGCGGGGTTTATTGCAGCTTACTCCTTGGCACGCGTAACCAACTACTCAATGGAGCAACTGCGACAACGCCTGTTTGAAAAGCTTTTGCGTGCTGACCCGCAACTTTTTGCCACACATCACGCCAGTGGCTTGACCAACACCATGGTGTACGAGGTCAACAATGGCGCGTCTCTGCTAGTCACCACGATGCTTGCATTTGCCAAAGATTTGGTCACGTTGCTGGCATTGTTGGGCTACCTGTTATTTTTAAATTGGAAGCTGACCATCATCGTGTTTGCTATTTTTCCGCCGATCGCATGGGTGGTCAAAAAGCTTTCACGCCGTTTACACAATGTGGTGAAAGCCAGCCAAGACGCCACCGAATCTGTTGCCTATGTGGTGGAAGAAAACGTTTTGGCGTATCGCATGGTTCGTTTGCACAATGCACAAGCAGAACAAACCGAAAAATTCGCCCAAGCTAACCAGAAATTAAGACAACTTGCACTAAAGGCTGTGGTGGCTGATTCGGTGATGACGCCCTTGATTCAAATCATTGCGGCATTGGCACTTTCGGGGGTCATCACCATCGCTTTGAGTCAAAGTTCAGGCGGCTCCACCGATGTGACAGTGGGGAGTTTTGCCGCTTTCATCACGGGCATGCTGATGCTAATTTCACCGATCAAGCACTTATCGGAAGTGACGGGCACGCTCACGCGCGGTGTCACATCGTTGGAGCGCGGATTGAATCTGTTGGATCTTGCCCCAGATGAGACACAAGGTCAGCACTGCGTTCATAGAGCTCGAGGCGAAATCAGTTTTAACAATGTCACCTTGCAATACCCAACAGCCAACCACCCCGCCCTGAACGGCGTCAGCCTGACCAGCCAGCCCGGCCATGGAAGCACGTTCACCCTGTGGTTCCCCGACGTTGAGGATGAATCCACAGTACAGCAACCCTGACAAATACTATCCGATGAACGCAGTTCCTAAACAAGCCGGCCGCGTGCTGGTCGTCGAAGATGAAGCACCGTTGCGCGAGGCGATGGTCACCTTCCTGAACATGGATGGCCTGAGTGCGGAAGGCGTCGGCAGCCTGCAGGCGGCGACGCTATGGCGTGCTGCGCATCCGATGGATCTGATGGTGCTCGATCTGGGCCTGCCCGATGGCGACGCGCTCCAATGGCTGACATCCCATCCGGTCGAGAATGCCGGGCTCGTTATCTGCAGCGCGCGCGGCCACCCGCAGGAAAGAGTAGCCGGCATGCAGTCCGGTGCTGACGCCTATCTCGTCAAACCGGTTCAGCTGGAGGAGCTGTCGCTGCTGGTGCAAAAGCTCCTCAAGCGAGTGCTGGCGCCGGTGGACAATACCTGGACACTGGACAAGATCCACTGGACACTGGCCGCTCCTTCGGGACGCTCGCTCA
>CAYXWW010000403.1:0-1894 GCA_964468905.1 uncultured Rhodoferax sp.
GTTGAGTCGGCTGCTGTCCATCCACTTACGCAATGTGCCATCGGGTTTGCTCGCATCAAAAGTCAACGCGCCTTTATAACCCACCACTTGGGCGACGGTTTGCGCGGCTTCGGCAATGCTCACATCGGTTCCATAGCCCACATTGATGTGGCTGAGCATGGGGCTGGAGTGTTGGTCATAAATGGGCTTGGGCAGGTTCATAACGTACACGCTGGCGGCGGCCATATCATCGACATATAAAAATTCGCGCTTGGGTTTGCCGGTGCCCCAAATGGTGACGCTTGGTGCCTGAGCCAATTTGGCTTCATGGAAACGGCGAATCAGCGCGGGGATGACATGGGAGTTTTCTGGGTGGTAGTTGTCACCCGGGCCATAGAGGTTGGTGGGCATGACGCTACGGTAGTCCACGCCGTGGCTGGCTCCGTATTGGCGGTTATAGCTTTCGCAGAGTTTGATACCGGCGATTTTGGCGATGGCATATGGCTCGTTGGTGGCTTCTAAAGTGCCGGTCAACAAGGCGTCTTCGCGCATGGGCTGAGGTGCCAGCTTGGGGTAGATGCAGCTGCTGCCTAAAAACAGCAGCTTTTTGATGCCGTTTTTGAAAGCCGCATCTATCACATTGGCTTGCATCATTAAGTTGTCGTAGATGAATTCTGCTGGGTAGGTGTTGTTGGCGTGGATGCCGCCCACCTTTGCTGCGGCCAGGTAGACCTGGTCGAGCTTTTCTTGAGAAAAAAAGGCTTGTACCGCCGCTTGGTTGGTAAGTTCTAGCTCGGCGTGGGTGCGGGTGATGATCTGGTTTGGCTGAACGCCTTGGGTCAAAAGATGACGCACGATAGCCGAACCAACCATACCGCGGTGGCCTGCAACATAAATTCTGGGTTCTTGGCTCATTTAACTGGCTCTGCCGTAGGTGTCTTCAAACCGGACGATGTCGTCTTCGCCCAAATAACTGCCCGATTGCACCTCGATGATTTCCAGCGGAATGCTGCCGGGGTTGGCTAGGCGATGCACGACGCCCAGCGGTATGTAGGTGGACTGGTTCTCGGTCAGGGTGAGCACTTGGTCACCGTTGGTGATCTCGGCGGTGCCGGTCACAACGATCCAGTGCTCGGCGCGGTGGTGGTGCTTTTGCAGGCTCAGGCTGGCTTTGGGTTTGACCTGAATGCGTTTGACCTTGAAGCGGCCGCCTTCATCGATGCTGTCGTACCAGCCCCAAGGGCGGTGAACTTTACGATGGAGGGTTTGCTCTTCGCGCTTTTGTGAGGTGAGTTGATTGACGATGTGTTTCACATCCTGGCTGCACGACTTGCTGGTCACCAGAACGGCATCTGCTGTCTCGACCACCACCAAATCGCTCACGCCCACCAGCGTCACCAGGCGGCTGCTGGCGTGAACAAGGGTGTTGTGGCTGTCGGTGTGGAGCACGTCGCCAACATGGACGTTGCCCTGTGCGTCTTTGGGCTGGACTTGCCAGACGGCATCCCATGCGCCGAGGTCGTTCCAACCGGCATCGAGCGGGACCATTTGGATACGGAATGCACTGCCGGGGCAGTGCTCCATGACGGCGTAGTCCACCGACTCAGAAGGGATGGCCTCAAACTAGGTTTTACCAGGTCGCACAAAGGCACCGTCTGTCTTGCGGGCGACCCATGCGGTGCGGGTGGATTGCAAAATTGCGGGGGCAAACTGCACGATGGCTGCCAACCAAACCGAGGCTTTGAGCACGAACATGCCGGCGTTCCAGTAGTAGCCACCTTCTTCTAGGTAGCCTTCGGCAGTGGCTTGGTTGGGCTTTTCTACGAAGGCCTGGACAATCAGTGATTGGATTGACGCGTCGCTTTGCTCCTCGCAGGGACACTGTACCTTGATGTAGCCGTAGCCTGTTTCGGGT
>CAYXWW010000404.1:0-1883 GCA_964468905.1 uncultured Rhodoferax sp.
GCATTTTGCACTTTGGTGTCCGAGAGCATGCCATGGGGGCGATCCTCAACGGCATGGTCGCGGCCCGTTGCGCATGACGGCGCCTTCGTGCACCACCCCTTCAAACTTTTCAACCGAAGCAGTTTTGAACAGCCGTTGCACACCCGCTGTCGATTTCATCAGGGTCAGCGGGCGGCCATAGGCCACCTGGTTCCACAGCACTTCCCAAATGGCATCGCGCCCACTGGCCACGGCGGCACGGATTTCGTCGGCCAGGGCATCGCCGATCACTTCGTCCGCATCCAGAAAGAAAATGTAGTCTGCCTTGACGTGTTGCAGCAGACGGGTGCGCTGCACGGCAAAGCCTTGCCAGTCATCGTGGCGGTGCACTTGTGCCCCCATCTCTTGCGCAATGTCCCGTGTGCGGTCGGTGCTGCCACTGTCCACCACCACAATTTGGTCAGCAAATTTGGCGCTCTGAATGCATTGGGCAATGCGGCGCTCCTCGTTCATCGTCAGGATGCCAATGCACAATGTGGGTCGGTCGATAGGCTTCATGATGCGTTCCATTCCAACAAGCCGCGCCAGCGTCCCCACATGCGGGCCACCAACTTGGGCGAAAACAGGATGACCCTCAGCGGCAAAGCCAGGGTGGTGGTCCAGATCAGCTGCGTGCGCAAACGTCGCGCCGCCTGCAAGGACTCGTGCTTGTTCAAAAAAATCAGTTTCGATTGTGCGTGGTGGTAGCCGCGCAGGTATTCGCTGCGCCAGGGCGATCGGCCCCGCACCGAACCGCGCGAACGGTGCAGCACCTTGACCTCGGGGCACAGCACCATGGGCAAGCGGGCTTGGAAAAGCCGCAGGCACAGGTCATCGTCTTCGTAATACAAAAAGAAGCGCTCATCGAAAAACCCGGTGATGGCCATGCGGTCCATGCGCAACAACATGACGGCACCGCACACAAAGCCCACACACAAAGGCCCTTCGGCTGCGCCGCCACGGCTGGTCCAATACGCCGAAGGCCAGCGGTAATTCACCTCGGCCCGGTCTTCAGACGCCATGAGTTGGGGCGCCACGACGGCCGCCTCTGGGAAACGCTCTGCCGCCTCCAGCAAGGCCCGCAAGGCTAGCGGTGTCATTTCACAGTCGGGGTTCAGAAGCAAGGCCAACGGCGTTTGGACCTGTGCCAGCGCCCGGTTGTTGGCCGCGCCAAACCCGAGATTGCGGCCATGCGCCAGCACCGTGGCATGGGGCCACAGCGCCTGTGCTTGGGTGGCCGTCGCGTCGTCGCTGCCGTTGTCCGAAATCACCACATGCGGGCAAACCGACAGCAAGGGTGAAAGCATCGGCAAACAATGCGCACTGTTGTAGGTCACCACCACCACGGTGACGTTTGAAAAAACACCAGGGTTCATGCCACCTCCCCTTTCATGGCGATCGGCGCGATCGACCGCAAGGCCGTCATGTGGTGCGCCACAGCGCCCCGGCCTTGGGCCAACAACTGGCCGGTGGCGGCTTGCGCCTGCGCCAGCCATGACGGATCGGTCAGGGCCGACAACACCTGGTCCAGCGCGGCTTGCATGTCCTGCACCCGCACGGCGGCGCCTTGCTCGGCCGCCAAAACCGCAGCATCGGAAAAATTGAAGGTGTGCGGCCCCATGACCACAGGGCAGCCACAAGCGGCGGCCTCAATCAGGTTTTGCCCGCCCAGCGGCGCAAAGCTGCCACCCAGCAAAGCCATGCGGCTGACCAGGTAGTAGGCCTGCATTTCACCCAGGCTGTCGCCCAAAACCACATCGGCAGCAGCGACACGCGAGGCATTGGGCGCATCGGTGCCCCAGGCGCTGCGGCGCTCACAGCGCCATCCGGCCTTCTCGACCAGGGCCTGCACTTCATCGAAACGC
>CAYXWW010000405.1:0-280 GCA_964468905.1 uncultured Rhodoferax sp.
CCCGGGTCACGCCTATATCGCTCCAGGTGGCAAGCAGTTTAGGGTCGACAAGAGTGGAGCCAATTACGTTTGTGTAGTTGAAGATGGGGAGGTTGTAAATCGCCACAAGCCGTCTGTAGAGGTTTTATTCAAGTCTGCTGCACGCGTTGTGGGGCGGAATGCATTTGGCATCATGCTAACGGGAATGGGCGGTGACGGGGCGAAAGCGATGAGAGAGATGAAGGACGCCGGCAGCTACAACTATGTGCAGGATGAAGCGAGTTGTATTGTGTTTGGAATG
>CAYXWW010000405.1:290-1883 GCA_964468905.1 uncultured Rhodoferax sp.
ACATGAACCATTTTAAACATGTTTCTGGTGGGCACGTAGAAATCATTGATCCGGCGATCAGGCAGCGCAGACGGTATGCGTCTGGGGAACACGTCTTGAAGACGTGCTGATTGCCACAGATAGTGTGCACGATGAACATCATGCACACCATTGCGAGCAAAGCTCGCACCAAAGACCCCAAGCGGCGTTTTTACAGTTCGGAACTCAAGCTCCAGGTTGTCGCGCAGTGCGGCCAGCCGCGCGCCTCCATCGCCGCAGTGGCGCTGAACCACGGCATCAATGCCAACATTGTTCACCGCTGGTTGCGTGAACACGCCCAAGGCACGCTGGCAAGACCGACACAGGCCTTCCTACCGGTCGCGCTCCATGAGGTTGCGCACCAGCAGGCGGCGGTGGCTCCCGTCTCGCCAGCGGAGATCCGTGTCGAAGGCCAGCGCGCCAATGCCACCGTCATCGTCCATTGGCCGGTGCAGGACGCAGGGTCCTGCACGCAGTGGCTGCGTGAGTGGTTGGCATGATCAGAATTGATGCCGTATGGCTGGCAACGGAGCCCCTGGACATGCGCGCCGGAATGGATTCTGCCCTGGCCCGAGTCGTTCAAGTCTTTGGTGCCGCCCACCCCCACACGGCCTACCTGTTTGCCAACCGCCGCACCAATCGCATGAAGGTACTGGTGCACGACGGAGTCGGCATCTGGCTGGCGGCCAGAAGATTGCACCAAGGCCACTTTGTCTGGCCTTGCGGTAATGCTGCAGACCGGGTCAGCTTGAGTGCCCTCAACTCGATGCATTGGTACTGGGATTACCCTGGAGCCGCATCGGGGACGGTGGAATCATTACCCTGGTGTGAATTGGGTACGGACACAACTTTGCGTCCATTGGTGGTAGCGCCAATAGGCCACAGACCACCCGACTGGCACACTACTGTGCATGGTTGTCGCCCCTGAATCACTATCCAATTTGAACGCAGAACAACTGCGCGAACTGGCTAGGGATTTGATTGCACAGGTGGCACTGCAGGACGCGCAAATCACGTGCAGCGACCAGCAAATCGCCAGTCTTGGTCAAACCATCACCAGCAAAGACCGTGAGATTCTGTACCGCCAGGCCAAGATCGACCAGCTCACCCACGAGATGGCCGTGCTCAAACGCTGGAAGTTCGGCCGCAGTCGCGAACAACTCGATGCCGGCCAGGCCAGCTTGCTCGATGAAACCATCGACACCGACATTGCAGCCATCGAGCAAGAGCTGCAGGATTTGGCACCTGCACGCAAAGCAGACAAAGAACCGGCCAACAAACCAAAGCGCGCAGCCTTGCCGGCAGAACTGCCCCGCCTGCAGATTCACCACGAACCCGATTCCACCACCTGTGGTTGTGGCTGCCAGTTGAAACGCATCGGTGAAGACGTCAGCGAGAAGCTGGACTACACCCCCGGCGTGATGACGGTGGAGCGCCACATCCGTGGCAAATGGGCCTGCACCAATTGCCAGACCCTGGCACAGGCAACCGTTCCCGCACAAATCATCGACAAGGGCATCCCCACCTCGAACCTGCTGGCCCAGGTGCTGGTGGCCAAGTATTCAGATCACCTGC
>CAYXWW010000406.1:0-1881 GCA_964468905.1 uncultured Rhodoferax sp.
CTTCATCAGCCACAACAAGATCGCTATGGAAATGGCCGAGCAACTCATTGGTGTCACGATGCAAGAACAAGGCGTGTCGCGCATTGTTGCGGTGGACATGGAGTCGGCTCTTACCCTGGCAGAACTCGCTTAATGCTTTTATGAACCGCTACGCTCCTTATCTACTCTCCCACGCGGCAGATACGCAGGAGGCTCCATGAGCTCTTTTCAGATTGGTTTGGCGATCGCTGGCGGAGTGGTGCTGGCGGCTGTTGTCGCGCATGGTGCCTGGAACGCACGCAAGCACGCGCCACGGCAGGCCAGCCCCGAATCATCAACCGAACCCTCAGAAGCCACCTTGCAGGAACCGACCTTCGAGGATGACGGGCACGGAAACCACACCATGACGCTACCGCCTGTCATGCGGCGGTCGGTTATGGATTCCTTGATTGACGTCATCGCCACTGTGGCATTGGACGGGCCCAGTCAGGTGGTCTCTGGGGAAGCAGCTATTGCGGCCATGCCCGCCACGCGGCGCGCGGGCAGCAAACCCTTTGCCATAGAAGGCTACAACCTAGCAACGCTGGTCTGGGAAGTGCCGGTGCCAGGTCAGCGCTATGGTGGTTTTCAGGCTGGTGTGCAGTTGGCCAACCGCTCGGGTGCGCTGAACGAAATTGAATATTCGGAGTACGTGGTCAAAACCCAGGCCTTCGCTGATGCAATTAACGCTACGCCTGAGTTTCCGGAAATGTTGGAAGAAGTAGCCCGTGCGCGTGAGTTGGATCAGTTTGCCAGCGCGCATGATGCCCAGCTGGGCTTTACCATCCGTGCCCGTAATGCTTCCTGGAGCCCGGGCTATGTACAGCAAAACGCGGCACGTCAAGGCTTTGTGGCGGGCGTCATTCCCGGTCGCATGGTGCTGCCAGCCAGCACAGAAGGTCTGGCACCCATCCTGGTGCTGAGTTTTGATTCGCAAGCTGCCTTGGCTGAAGACCCAGCACAGTCAGCCATTCGTGAAATTGCACTGCACCTGGATGTGGCGCAAGTGGACCGCGAAGAGCAACCGTTTGAGCGCATGCGAGAAGTTGCCGCCGCGTTGGCGCAGACCATGGACGGCGTTGTGACGGACGACAACGGCCAACTATTGACCGCACAGATCATGGACGGCATTGGCGCTGAATTGCAAAGCCTCTATGACACGCTGGAGCAGCGTGACCTGGCAGCCGGGTCGCTGCTGGCACGGCGCTTGTTTGCCTGAGCTGCACAGCAACGAAGAGAACTAGGCCATGGCCAACCTGGATCTGTTTGCTGCGCATACCGAAGGTTCCGCGGACCATGCCCGTGTGCAGACTTTGCACACGCTGCTGCATACCTATGCACACCAGTACTATGTGCAGGACGTACCCCAGGTGCCCGATGCCGAGTACGACCGGCTGTTTCAGGAGTTGCAGGCTATCGAGGTGGCACACCCTGAATGGATAACGCCCGACTCGCCCACCCAGCGTGTGGGCGGCAAGCCGCTGGATCAGTTTGCATCCGTGCGCCATGCCGTGCCCATGCTGAGCATACGCACCGAGACCGATACACAAGCCAGCGGCGCGCACAATTTTGACGCGCGTGTGCGCAAAGAACTGGGTTTGGCTGAGACCGATCCACCTGTGGAGTATGTGGCCGAACTCAAGTTTGACGGCCTGGCCATGAACTTGCGCTATGAGCATGGCGTGCTGGTGCAGGCTGCTACGCGCGGTGATGGCGAGACGGGTGAAGACGTCACGCAAAATATTCGTACCATTGGCCAGATACCGCTGAAGCTGCATTATGTGGCCCCCACGCTCGACACGGGCGTGCCCTCGCTGCCCCCCAAGGGGGCTCTCGCGCCTTCGGGCGGCCCGGCGGCACTCG
>CAYXWW010000407.1:0-782 GCA_964468905.1 uncultured Rhodoferax sp.
CTTGGCCACCGGCCCGTGGTTGTCGGCCGTGAAAGAGTCGGCGCTGTGCCAGCGGATGACCCAGCGCCTGCGCATCAAAACCCAGTCGCCGCAGACCTTGCTGTCCGGGCTATCTGGCGGCAACCAGCAAAAACTGGTGGTGGCTCGTGAGCTTTGGCAGCAGCCAAAATTTTTATTGGCAGCTCACCCTACTCGCGGTGTTGATTTGGGCGCCAGCCAAACCATTCATCAGGAAATTTTCAATTGCAGATCCGCAGGCAGCGCCGTGCTTTTAATCTCATCTGACTTGGATGAGTTGATGCGTTTATCTGATCGAATTGTTGTAATCTATGACGGAAAAATTCAAGGGCAAATCAGCAAACAAGAGTTTTCACAAAACCATATCGAATCCAAAATTGGTTTGATGATGACAGGAGGCTCTGTATGAAGGCCGTTTTAGGTTTTATTCTGGGCCTGACTGTTGCTTTATCATTGACTGCTTTTGCTGGCGAAAATCCTCTGCATATTTTATTTATTTTTATCAGAAGCACCTTTGGTTCTCCTTATGATCTCGGTTTGACATTGTTTTATACCACCACACTGATACTGACCGGCCTTGCCGTTGCAGTTCCATTTCAAGCCGGTCTGTTTAACATCGGAGCCGAAGGTCAAATGACAGTGGCAACACTGGCCTGCGCGTGGTTTGCAATCAGTCAGCCCAATGTTCCTGTCTATTTAGCTCCGCTGCTGGCGACGGCTGTGGCCTTGTTGGCGACGCTGGCGTGGGCGGCGCTGGTCCGTTG
>CAYXWW010000407.1:792-1831 GCA_964468905.1 uncultured Rhodoferax sp.
GAAGTCATTGTTACCATGATGATGAATTTTGTTGCCGCTGCTTTCGCAAGTTATGTCACTTTGATTTTAATTAAAAATCCAGATTCACAAAATCCTGAAACGGCCATGGTCCCAGCACAATATATGTTTAAAAATTTTGATTTTGTGCAAAATTTATTTCGCGACTCGCCCGCCAACATCACACTGCTTGTTGCTATTGCTCTGGCTTTTGCTTTGCATTTTTTCTTTTACAGAACGGTTTGGGGTTTTGAACTCAGAGCCAGCGGACAAAACGAAGTTTCTTCTGAGTTGCATGGCATTGAATCGAAAAAATATAAAATTCTAGCGATGCTCATGGGTGGTGCCTGTGCTGGCTTGGTGGCTCTGAATGAAGTTCTTGGTTCATCTGGAAAGTTTCAAATGGGATTTTCGCCCGGATATGGATTCATCGGAATTGCCGTGGCGTTGTTAGCACAAAATCGACCGATTGCAATTTTAGCATCAGCATTTTTATTTGGAGTACTGCAAAAAGGGGCTGCTGATCTTGATCTTGAAACTGAAACCATCACCAGAGATTTTGCCAAAATCATTCAAGCAATATTGATTTTCTCTGTTGCCATCTCGGCAACCTGGGGACATCCAAAATGGTCCAAGTTTTTATCATTTTTTAAAACGACAAAAAAAAATGTGAATAAAACAGGAGAAATGCAAAATGACTGATTCAAGTTTTTTTGGTTTTCTTTTATCTTCAGCTTTTTTCATTGGCGTATTACAAAGTGCGACACCATTGATCTTTGCAGCTCTTGCCGGACTTATCAGTGAACGATCCGGCACTGTTCAAATTGCTTTGGAAGGCCTGATGCTTGTTGGGGCTCTTAGCGGATCCATATTCGCTTTGCATTTTTCATCGGCGTGGATTGGTTTTATATTTGCGGGAATGGCGGGAATGCTTGCCAGTCTTTTGTTTGCTTGGTTAACCGTAGGACTTGAAATCGATCAAATCATTGCCGGAACAGGCTTTGATCTTTTGGCCGCCGGCATTGCTCCATTTCTTACGGAG
>CAYXWW010000408.1:0-1820 GCA_964468905.1 uncultured Rhodoferax sp.
ACTGTCAGCCACGATTGCCGTCAGTGGTCAATAGGGGATGGCCGAACGCATACGAATGCCCCACCGGGCTTCAGACGGGAATGGATTTCGCACAATGTTCTGTAGCGTTCCGCTTCGGTGGTGAAGTGCAGCGTCAATAGACAGCACGCCGAATCGAACGGTCCAGCTGGAGCCGCCTCGACATACCCCTGGTGCAGGTTTACGCGCGAAGAGAGCGGTCCGAGAGCGGACTTCGCGAGACTGAGCATTTCGGCAGACGGATCAACGCCATCCAATTGCCAGTTCGGGAAGGTCTGCGCGAAGACCTTGAGTTCCATGCCGCCGCCTGCGCCAACCACCAACACATGCCCATTGGGTGGTGTGCACTCAGCTAACAGCAAGGCTGACATGCGATGTATGTCACTTAAGCCAGGGACACGACGGGTTGCGTTTTCTGCGTAGCCGGCAATAGCTTTTGGATCGGAGAAGGATGACATTCTGTGGTACCTAACGTCTACCGTGAATGGGCCGCAACGGCGCACTCAGCATTGAAGAATGGCGACCAAGCTGACCGCCGTTGTGGGTCCATTCGACGAACCCGTTATGTCGCACCAGCGGTGACATGCCCAGCATCCTCTTCCTGCGCCCAAAATGTGTCTAGCAGATCCCCACTCAGTCGAGACTCTTCCCCTGCGGATGACTTCGCCATTAGAGTGAAATCTTCAGAGAACTGTGAGGAAACGTTGTCGAGGACGGAGAACACGGAGGCGAGTGTATTCTGAGACGCCAGCCGCATGAACTTGATGAGAATGCCGCGTGTAGCCTCGTCAGCAGCTTTCCAAAACCCGAAGAGCTCCCGCATTCCCTGGTCGGTTACTCTTTCGAGAGAAGTATCGGTAAGCGACTGCGCATACGACGAGACCAACTGGTCGATGTGCTCACTCCGCATTGCGGCAACGAATTGCTCAGCGTCCATCGAGTACCCCCTTTAATGCGACATAACTATTGATATATCCCGCAGTTTTGCGGGATAACACCGGCGCCAGTCGGATAACGTGGCAGCGAAAATTTCAGATTCGTCATTTAAATCAAGTACTTAAGCTTGATGGCTGGTCAAATATACAGGTATATTGAAAACGACAATGTCGCCGCGAAGCTTATCGTATTCTTTGGGCGTTCCCCGCGAATTGAAGGTCCATTCTTTATGACCGGTTTCGCCCCACTGCAGCCACCTTCAAATCACTTCCGCTTCACCCCACGGCTTGGCGCAGCATGCGCCTTTGCGTTGCGGGTTGGGGAAGCTTTTCGTACAGTGGTCCGTGCACGGCCACTCGTTTGTCTAGCTGCAGACGCCAAGAAAACGATGACCTGTTGGCCTGGCTTAAAGCTGGCTGCATTGCCCACCTTGTTCCACTGCGCCACTTGGTCTGGTGCCACCTTATAGCGCCGGGCGATGGTGGCCACACTCTCGCCTTTGCCGGCCTTCACCACGGTGCGCTTGAGCACCACTTCAGGGGCTAGCGAGAGTTGTCCGTTGTCTGCCACTTTCACTGCTACATCTTGCTGCATGCTGTTGGCGCGTGGTACAAGTAGTGATGAGCCAGCTTTGATGACAACCCGGGGCGGGATGGCGTTGACCGCACGAAACTCGGCCTCGCTCATGTTCACGCGCTTGGCTGCATCGGCGGGGCGCATGGTGGTGGGGGCTACCCAGACGGTCCAGCTGGCAAGGCGGCCACCGCTATAGGATTCCAGGTTGCTCTGAAACACTTCGGCATTGTCCCAAGGCAACAGGATAAATGGAGTCCCTGCGGCCATGATGACGGGGCGATTGATGGAGG
>CAYXWW010000409.1:0-1817 GCA_964468905.1 uncultured Rhodoferax sp.
TGGTCGTCAAAGACGACGGCATGAGCACCCAACTGGCCCGCATGCTCAAACAAGCCGGACAAGCTGCGCCTGAAGTGAAGCCCGTGCTGGAAGTGAACGCCGAACACGCCTTGGTGAAGAAGCTGGACGGCTCCGTGCACTTCAATGACCTGGCGCACATTTTGTTTGACCAGGCGCTGTTGGCTGAAGGCGGCATGCCTGCGGACCCGGCTGCTTATGTGAAGCGGGTGAATGCGTTGCTGGTGTGATTCCAGAGAGGGTTAGTGGTCAAAATGGCCGCTAGCCCTCGTAGAATGTACGTTAGTAGCTACCAAATTAGTAGCTTCCTTCAAACAAAACAAAGCCCCGCAGTTGTATGACTGGCGGGGCTTTTCACTATTCGCTCAGCACTTTTTCAATCCGCGGGTCGGGCATGAGCCAGATGATGGCCACCAGCATCAGCAGCACGCCTGCAGGCCAGGCGTAGCCTAACAGCGCCACGGGCCCCGCCAGCACATAGGCCGCCAGCGACACCTTGCCTTTGTAGTCGCTACCCACAGCATGGGCCAGCTTGGAGTCAGCGCCATGGTGGCGGATGATGATGGCAATCACGCCATCGCTAAACGCTTCTAACCGTCCTTTTCCCATGGGCTTTCCTAGTTAATAGGGACTGTACTTTAGGGCCAGGGCGGCGCCCATGATCAACCACACGTTTGAAGGATACCGGAAAGCTTGGCCAGCGCCCACATGGAGCCTGCCGCCCCACAACTGCGTTTACCGCACGTGAAGATGAACGGACTAGAAGTGCAGTGCCATTACCGACGTGATGCGGCCTTGTGGGGCCACCGGGATGGTGACCATGGGCTCCGCCACCCCAGGAACGCCATTGGTGTACGCCTGTACCAGTGGGTTTTTGCTATTGTTTGTCAATGCGACACCTTCGGATTCATCAAGCATGGACTGTGCTTCGGAAAATCCCAAGGTTCGCACCAGCATGGATCCCGTAGCATTCGGCACCCACGTTTCGATGCGCCGTGCAATGGGTGTGGCAAGCGCCGACAAAAAAGCCATGATGTAGTGGGAACCGTCCAGTGTGGAGCACGGAATCGCAAACCCCCGGTTGATACCTACTTTCATTGCGCCGTCCGCGCGCAGGAATCCATTGCCCCGACCCATATCGCGTTGAAATACGGGCTGCTGTGATTGCCAGGCCTGGCCCGGCAGACCATTGCCTTTGCGAAAAGACATGGTGCGGGACGTCGACTCAAAGGCATCACCCGTCGTGCCATAGTAACCATCAACCAGCGCCATGCTGTCAGATGCTTCTGGCTCGTTGGCCCAGAGTTCGATGGCGCCGGCGTGCTCCTCGTCGTCACCGCAATACAGCACCACCACAGAACTCAGCTCCCCATCTTTGAAAATGGGCAATGCTATGGCGCTGGTAAGCCCGGCGGACTTGGCCACCGCTGCGCGCCTAAAGATGCTGCCCTCCAGCCGCTTGAGCAAAATGGGCCTGCCAGTTTCCCAAACCTGGCCTATGAGGCCTTCACCGCGGCCGAAGCACAGGTTATTGCTGATCGATGCAAAGCGATGCGCAGTGCCGAAAAGGCCCCCACCAAACTCCAGCAAACTCCGGTCTGCATTGGGAACCCAGTATTCAATGACGCGGATAAATGTTTTCATAGTGCACCTGAAGGGATGTGGCTGGATTCTTGAGATACCGAAGAATGTCGAACCATGTGGAGCAGCGCCACATCGTGTTCATGACTTGACCTCTTCAAACGTAAATGCGGTAGCGATCTTGATGAGTGCGTATTCAAGAATCAGGCCAACTATGC
>CAYXWW010000410.1:0-1805 GCA_964468905.1 uncultured Rhodoferax sp.
GTCTGCACGAATCCACCATCAGCCGCGTTACCACTGCCAAATACATGGCAACGCCGTTTGGCACGTTTGAGCTGAAATATTTCTTTGGTTCTGGTCTGGGCACCGAGTCGGGCGGCAACGCATCCAGCACCGCGGTGCGCGCGCTGATCAAACAATTCATCAGCGCCGAGAGCAACACCAAACCGCTCTCCGACAACCAGATCTCCGAGATGCTGAAAGAGCAGGGCATCGAATGCGCCCGCCGCACCGTGGCCAAATACCGCGAGGGGTTGAAGATTGCTCCCGCCTCATTGAGGAAGGCTCTCTAGAGAGGTCAGCGCATGAAGCTTGATCCCTTACCTGTGCAATACACGGAGTGGTTGCTCGCGCTGAAGACGCGTATTCACGAAGCGCAACAGCGTGCGACGCTGGTTGTCAATCGCGAACTGATCGGGCTCTATTGGCAGATAGGGCGCGATATTTTGGCCCGACAAGCGGAGCAGGGGTGGGGTGCCAAGGTCATTGAACGGCTCGCGCATGATTTGCGGGCCGCCTTTCCTGAGATGAAAGGTTTTTCGCGTGCCAACCTGATGTATATGCGTGCTTTCGCAGAAGCTTGGCCCGACCCGGCAATTGTCCAACAGGCTGTTGGACAATTGCCGTGGGGGCACAACCTGGTGTTGCTGACGCGATTGAAAGACGCTTCTCTACGCATGGCGTATGCCCAGCGTGCACTGGAACATGGCTGGTCGCGCAATGTGTTGAATATTCACATCGAAACACAGCGTATTGAGCGGGAGGGGCTGGCCGTTACCAACTTTGCGCAACGGCTACCCAAGGTGCAGTCCGATCTGGCACGTGAATCACTCAAGGATCCCTACCGTCTGGATTTTTTAGGTCTGGGCAAAGATGCAGAGGAGCGCGCCATTGAAGGCGCACTGGTGCAGCACATAACCCGCTTCTTGATTGAGTTGGGTGCCGGGTTCGCCTTTGTCGGGAGACAAATACATATCGAGGTGGGAGGAGATGATTTTTTCATCGATTTGCTGTTCTACCACCTCAAATTGCGCTGCTATGTGGTGGTGGAGCTAAAAGCCGGCTCGTTCAAGCCTGAGCATGCTGGTCAATTGAGCTTCTACTTGAGTGCGGTGGATAGCCAATTGAAGCATGCTGACGATCAGCCAACCATTGGCCTCTTGCTGTGCAAAAGCCACAACCGCGTGGTTGCCGAATATGCATTGCGCGACTCGAAAAAGCCCATTGGCGTAGCCGAATACCAATTAGTGAACGCCATTCCTGAAAAGCTGCAGACTAGCTTGCCAAGCATCGCAGAGATTGAGGCTGAACTTGCAGGGGATGCAGAAGTAGAAGCCGACACCGGCAATGCAACCTGAATGACGTACAAGGACATGCAGTGAATCAACTCCAAATCTTCCTCCCCTGCGCCGCTGGCGTAGAAGACCTCTTGGCCCACGAGGTGCACGACCTCACCGGCCTCATGGGGCAAGACCTGTTGACGCGCCGTGGTGGTGTGATGGCGCGTGCCAGTTGGCGAGACGCCATGCGGCTCAACCTGCACAGCCGCCTGGCGCAGCGCGTGCTGGTGCAGCTCTCCTACACCGAGTACCGCAGCGAGCAGGATTTGTACCGCGCTGCCAGTGAGGTGGCGTGGGAGGTGTGGTTTACTCCCAAGCAAAGTATCAAAGTGGAGGTGACGGCACAGCACAGCCCGCTCACATCGCTGAACTTTGCCGCCCTCAAAATCAAGGACGCAGTGTGCGACCGCTTCCGCGACAAGGCCCACGGCGTGCGCCCGGATGTGAACA
>CAYXWW010000411.1:0-1805 GCA_964468905.1 uncultured Rhodoferax sp.
GTTCTTCAACTTTATTGGACACTAGTTTTCTATTTATTTGAATGTTGATGTCCTTGTTGATTTCGGCTTCTAGAGTTGCGATATTCTTAATGCTGACGTTGGCATTTGCATCCAGCTTTGATCCATCCGCCGCATTCTGCGCGAATTTGTAGTCTTGAATATATTGTATTTTTTGGTCTATTTGGTCGTTAGTTAAGCGAATCATTTGTATCCTCCTTGAAAAATGAATTAAGTTCTTCATTTGTCGTTAAATTTATCAGTCTTTGATTTGTTGTTTTTGAACTGAGTCCGCCCAGTTCGGGAATGTAGGGACCATATTTTAGATAGTCTAGATTATTAATAAGTACTTGAGGGATTTCGTCGAATTGAAGTCCTGTGTAAAGCGCGATTTTTTTATTATGCTTCTTTGTAACTTGAATCATTTCAATTAAGGAAGCGAGTTGCCATTCCCCACCCATGAATACAACACAGGAAATGTATTTTGAATATTGCGTAACAATTTGATCAAATTTTAAAGCATCTAAATCAAAACCGCTGGCCGGACTCCATAAATCATTTGAATGGCATCCTTTGCATTTTAAAGGACAGCCAGTGAAATGAATGGCTAGCGATATTTCATTTGGTATTTCTTGAAAGACTATCTGTAAACCACTATATCTCATGCCCTAATTGCGCCGCAGCCACTAGATATAGTCAAACAACAGACTAAAATTTTTTATCGTACATGATGTGGATCATCTTTCGAAACTCGAATTGGCATCTCATTCGTCGACTTGAGCTATAAGAAGGTCTGGTTTTAAAATTTTAATGTTTTGATCTGATGTAGTTATATAACCCTTTTTGACCCACTCACTCATGACGCGAATTACTGATTCTACTGTAACGCCAAGTGTATCTGCAATTTCTTTGCGGGTGAGCGGCAAAGGCACTTCAAGCTCATCTTTACTTGTGTCTTTTGCGACGAGCTGTAACAACATAGCAGCCACTTTTGATTGAAGTGGGGCTCGCTGCATGACTTTTTGATTCTGAAAACGAGCCATACGCGTTGATAGTAAACCTTGGATACGAACAATTAAATCAGGGTTTTTTAGCCAATGTTGAATATAGGTATCCCTATGTATCAATAGAATCCTGGATGGGCCCATGGCCTTAACATTGACGGGGTAAACTGGTTTCGCCTGTGGCATTACTAAAGCAGCAACAACGTCGCCTGGCGAGGAAAAGTGAATAACAGATTCTTCTCCTGAGATTGCAATTCTTGACAGCTTGTAGGCCCCAGATAAGACCATTCCAAAATAGGAAGCTGGATCTCCAAAAGTAAAAACTTGTTCTTTATGTTGATGAACTTTAATTTCCGAAGTTGCGCAGAGATCCAGAATCAAATCGTCACTCAGGCCCTTAAATAGGGCAAATCCTTTGATTTCAGAAAATGCGCCGCCGAGAATATTTGGATTAGGCAAAGGGGCCTCGGACGTTCGACTTTTTTGTACCTGCAACAATCAAAACCACTTCAAATTTGAAATTCAATATATACCTCTGATCCTTTTCAGTTAATGTCTACAACCAACTTTACTTCTGGAAGTAGAGCCTTCTCGCTTTGCCAACATGCCGCCTGAACTGTGTTAAATAAGGTCCACGAAAAGCTGTAGGTTTCTGGCTGAGTCTTCACGATAGTCTTTTAGGCCCACACGATAGATCCATTGACTGCCTACTACCAAGTTTATTTTGCTTCAATTACCCGCTGTAGCCAAGTTCATTTTTCGCCCGATTTTTTGTTATGCGCTCGTCACAGGAAGCACCTTGCA
>CAYXWW010000412.1:0-1802 GCA_964468905.1 uncultured Rhodoferax sp.
CCAGCTGCTCGCAACCCTGGGCGCAGGTTTCCAGCACCTTGGGCGTCAACTTGAGGCGATCGACCATGGGCGCGGACAGGCCATTGGCAACGGCGCTCTCAATGTCTTTCGCGTTATCTATTTGCAGTGCCTCGATGTTCTCGCGCAGCAATGCAGCTAGCCGCTTGAGTGCTGCGTTTTTGATAGCTGCTGGCGCACGCGCCATGAGGGCTGATGCCACTTTTGCCTTCGAACCCAAGGCCAGGGTGTATTCGGTGGTGTTGGTCGCGTTCATGGGGGGATTTTGGCAGATTGGCGGAGGTGGTGGTTCTGCAGCACGATCTGGTGATGAAATGTGACGTCCGCCAACCGTCATTCATTTGAGGCGGACAGTACGACTCTGTAGAAATTTCACCCGAGTTTGCTTTTATCCTTTGTGCCGTCTTTCACTGCGCCCTTTGTACAGATACAGAATGGAGTGAATAAAGTCCTGCCCAAGAAATTCAGCGGCTGGAACTGCGTAGAAGTTAACACTACTTGTGACACGGTAGTTCGCAACGATCTCCAAGTTGCTTGACCCATCGCCCAACGGCTTCAGATTAAAGGTTGTCTGCTGTAAATCAAAGTAGCGACCACCGATCTCCACATGTTCATCCATCGATCCCGGCGGGAAAGAATGTGCATCGAAGAGGTAGCGCCATGTGATAGTTTCGTTGTCCTTCCGGTCAGTCACGATTGCTTTGAAATTTACACCTTTGTCCCATTTTGAGAAGCGTACTTCGCCAGCGTCTGTTTCGATATTGACACCCTCGAGGGGTCTCGGTACTCCAATGAAGTGTGTCCAGCTAAAAGGTAGTTCCTCTGCTTGAATGGCGCGTGCCGTTCGCAATTGTTTCCAGACTTCCTCAGGTGGCGCATTGATTTGAATACTCTGGCGGATCTCACGATTCGCCTGCGGCATTGCCCAATGTTGATCTACAACGCCCAGCAAAAGCGGCAACGCCGCTATCGCCTGTAGCTTTGACGGGTCGTATTTCAGCATCCGAAGCGCCCCCGCCATCGCAAGTCCACCAAGGCTTCCCATGAACAAAAAGAGTGGCGACAGCAATGCAATGCATATCGAGCCCTCCATCAGCGTGATGGCGCAGCCAACTAACATCAATGCAACGCTCAGCCATGGCGCGAAGACTATTGACAACCATGAGGGCTCTAGTGCGCGCAGCCAATACACGGTTAATGCGCCGATCGCAAAAGGCGTTCCCAGCAAGAACGCTACAGACATAGCCCCGCCGAACCAGTGTGGCGCTAGTGCGCGAATCACAACACCGTAAATTGCTCCGAAAATAATCCATAGCCACCACGCAATTGTCTTTGTTGGCGTTTCTGTGTCCATAAATTCTTTCTTCAATAGTGCGCGTCCTGTGCAAGCGGCAACACCATGCTTTCAACGCATCCGGCTATTGAAATTCCCGGCGGATGCTGGCGCGCCCGCACATAAGCCACACAACTGCAACGCCAACCGGTGCAGCGCCTGCCAGCCGTTGTGGGGCCAGTCGGGCTGCTTCAGGCCTTTGACGATGCCGTCCACCACATGGGCTGATTGCAACAGTTCCGACAAAGTGGCGGTCGAAAGACGGGGCAAGACGCGCTCGAACAAGCGCTCTTTGACTCCCCACACGCGCTGTTCGCGCAGCGCCATGGGCAGAGGGCGGCCTTGGGCCATGGCGTCTTTCACGCGCATAAGGGCGCGTATGTCTTCGCTCAGGGTGTAGTGCACCAGCACTTCGGCCTCGCCCTCGGCCTGCAGGCCGTCGAGCATGCGC
>CAYXWW010000413.1:0-1794 GCA_964468905.1 uncultured Rhodoferax sp.
CCAACGGATTATGAGTCCGCTGCTCTAACCAGGCATGAGCTAGAGGCCCGGTTAATCTTTAGTTGTTGGTGTCAACGAAGCTACGCAGCTTGTCCGAACGGGAAGGGTGACGCAGCTTGCGCAGTGCCTTGGCTTCGATTTGACGGATGCGCTCACGCGTCACGTCAAACTGTTTGCCAACTTCTTCCAGCGTATGATCAGTGTTCATTTCGATACCGAAGCGCATACGCAGAACCTTGGCTTCCCTTTGCGTCAGGCTGTCCAGGATGTCTTTGGTCACTTCGTGCAGGCTGGCGTTCATCGCTGCTTCCAGTGGTGACAAGGTGGCCTGATCCTCGATGAAGTCGCCTAGGTGCGAATCATCGTCGTCACCGATTGGTGTTTCCATGGAGATCGGCTCCTTGGCAATCTTGAGGATTTTGCGGATTTTGTCTTCCGGCATTTCCATCTTGATGGCCAAGGTCGCGGGATCCGGCTCGAAACCGGTTTCCTGCAAGATCTGACGCGAGATACGATTCATTTTGTTAATAGTTTCGATCATGTGCACCGGGATACGAATCGTGCGAGCCTGGTCAGCGATAGAACGCGTGATGGCCTGACGAATCCACCAAGTGGCATAGGTCGAGAACTTGTAACCGCGGCGGTATTCGAACTTGTCTACGGCCTTCATCAAGCCGATGTTGCCTTCCTGGATGAGATCCAGGAACTGCAGGCCGCGGTTGGTGTACTTTTTGGCGATGGAGATGACGAGGCGCAGGTTGGCTTCAGTCATTTCTTTCTTAGCGGCACGTGCGTGACGCTCGCCCTTAGTCATTTGCTTGTTGATCTCGCGCACCTCGGCCAGCGTGATGCCAAGATTCTCTTCCATGGCGATCAGCTTCTTCTGCCATTCGTGTACTGCAGGTACATTCCGCTCGAGAATGCCCTGAACATGCTTCGGGGCGTTGGCCACTTCCTTCTCAATCCATTTTAGATTGACGATGTTGGCAGGGAAGGTCTTGATGAAGTGGTCGCGTGGCATGTTGCACTTGTCGACACAGATCGATAGCACGGTACGCTCTGCGCGACGAATCTGATCCATCAGCGAGCGAACACGGTCACACAGTTTTTCAATGGTGCGCGAGTTGAAGCGGATGTTGAGTAATTCTTCCGTAATCTGTTTGCGGGCGCGCTGATAGTTTGGATCTGCGGTGCCTTTCGTTTTAAGCGCTTTAAGTTCTTTGCTGTGCAGTGCCTCGATTTTTGCGAAACGCTCTAGTGCCGCTTCCTTCAGTTTGGCGAGTGACGCGGCTGTGGCTGCGGCCTTGGCTTCGCCACTATCCTCTTCTTCAGCGTCGTCCTCGTCATCCTCGTCATCCTCGGCGGCCGCTGCAGCGGCTGCCGCGGCGGCGGCAATCATCTGCTGTTCGGCTTCCAGGTCAACTAGGCCATCGACCAGTTCGTCGATCTTCATTTCATCGGTGGCGACCTTTTTGGCCATGTCGATGATTTCGGTAACAACAATCGGGCAGGCGCTAATGGCCTGAACCATATCGCGCAGGCCGCCCTCGATCTTTTTGGCAATAACGATTTCGCCTTCGCGGGTGAGCAGCTCGACGGTACCCATTTCGCGCATGTACATGCGAACTGGGTCTGTCGTGCGGCCAAACTCGGCGTCAACGGTCGCCAGTGCTTGCTCTGCTTGTTCTTCAACAGCTTCATCGTCAGCTACCGGTGCAGCAGCATCGGTCATCAGCATATCTTCAGCGGCAGGGGCTTCGTCGAATACACGAATGCCCATGTCATTGAAGGTGG
>CAYXWW010000414.1:0-1788 GCA_964468905.1 uncultured Rhodoferax sp.
GGTTATGAAGGAAGTCTGGAACGGTGGGATATCAAATGGGCCGACTCGGGGGATGTCAATAATTGGCTGCGATATACCGACGATAACGGCTACAGCTATGTTTTTTATTTACACACATCCACGGGAACAACTAATCTTGTTTATTTATATTGTGTAACGGGCGATTGCACTATTAGCGGAAATTCCGGTGCTCAGTACTATATGTCCTTCAAGGACGGTCCTCAGCGCATGAGTGCTCAGGGTGGCTGGTTCATCAATAACGAGTTGATTTATCCATGAGCACATTAACAAAATTTGAAAATTACAATTGGATTAAAGTGAATCGACCGGGGTTTACTAGACACAATTGAGCCGGTTGAAGTACTGCTGATCAAACTGTACCGGAGAAACGCCATTGGCGTGTCCGTGACGTCGTCTCGAGTTGTAGAACATCTCGATGTAATTGAAGATATCTGCACGAGCTTCTTCCCTCGTCAAATAGATCTTCCGGCGAATCCGTTCACGCTTTAGAAGCTGGAAGAAGCTCTCAGCCACAGCGTTGTCATAGCAATTCCCGCGGCGACTCATGCTGGCTGTTAATCCATGCTCCTTGAGGAACGCCTGCCAGTCATGGCTGCTGAACTGAACTCCCTGATCTGAGTGGATGATGACCTCACCAGTCGGCTTGCGTCGCCATACAGCCATCAATAGGGCATTGAGCGCCAGTTCGCTATCGATTCTTGAACTCATGGCCCAGCCAACGACCTGACGGGAATAAAGATCCAGTACCGCTGCCAAATATAGCCAGCCTTCATGCGTCCGGATGTAGGTGATGTCGACTACCCAGACTTGATTCGGTTGTTCCACCGTAAATTGCTGCTGTAGCTTGTTGGGAGCAACAACAGATGGACGGCCGTATTTACCCTGACGACGCTTATAACCCGTCTGGGAACGCAATCCTTCAGCCTTCATGATCCGATAGACCCGATCCTTACCGCAGGTCTCGCCCAGATCACGAAGATCTAGCGTGATCTTGCGATAGCCATAGACGCCACCACTCTCCAGCCAGGATTGCTTGATATGCCCGGCGAGCCGTCGATCCTCCTTGGCTCGATTAGACAATGGCTTGGCCTTCCATGCGTAATAACCGCTGGGATGAATCGACCGGGGTTTACTAGACGTTTGAATTACTGCTGATAAAGGTACAGAGGAGAAAAGCCAGTTGCGTGTCTGTGTGTTTGTTTTGAATTTTATAACATCATCCAAAATGTTTTCAACCTTGGCTGCAGCCCTTTTCATTCCCCTATCTGCTTTGAGTTTACTCCAGATCGGCCAATCTCTGCACGCCGAAGGAGCCCACGCCATCTGATAGTGGAACCTTATAGGTATTGGTTTCCAATATTTACGTTCTGACCATTCCCTTTTAGTAAGCCGTGTGCTGATTGTGAAGATACTGTCGTTTCCGTTAAACAATCTCGGTGGTCACTGGTGCATTTGGTTCACCAATCATGTGGAATGTTGTTGATTCATTATGTGGTTCAGTGAGAAATTTCATGGGGATGGGTTCGTATTTGACTGACCAGGGGGGCCACCGCCCACATAGGGGCCGGGGTTAACTGCTTTTCCTAAGTTGAAAACCAATTCCATTCTCGGTGTGTCCAGAGTGTGTCAGTAGCTTCACTTGAGGCTTTGCTCGGCTGAAAGCCCTTTAGGTACTAGTGGGTTCTACGGATAAGGTATCCGTAGGTCCCTGATTCGAGCCCAGGTCGAGGAGCCAAAATTCAAAGCCCTAGCGTTTATCGCTGGGGC
>CAYXWW010000415.1:0-1769 GCA_964468905.1 uncultured Rhodoferax sp.
ACCGGCACCGGAAAGACCTATTGGGTCAAGAAAACCGGCAGCAACAGCAATACTTGCCTGGGTGAAGCCAATGCCTGCGGCACCATTCAAAAGGCCATCAACTTGCTGAAGGCAGGCGACACCTTGTACATTGGCGCGGGCACCTACATTGAAGGCCCGGCCGTTGATGCGTCTCATCCCGGTTGTGGATGGTGGGGGGGCACCGTCTCCAGCTTGTGCATCCGCAGCTCAGGCACAGCGGGCAACCTCATCACCATCACCGCAGCTCCGGGGGCTGAGGGTCAGGTGGTGGTGGACAGCCAAAACACACGCATGGGCATGGTGATGAGTCATCACCACTACATTGCGGTCAAGAACATGGTGTTTCGCAACAACTTCATCGTTGGCGTGGGCAACCTCGCGCAATATGACACGCTAATCGTGCCAGAGGAAAACAGCATTGGCTGCGTGATTGAAAACAACCAGTTCTACAACACCAACGGCGATATGGGTGACAACATCTCGGCCATCGGCATGTGGGGGTCACAAGGCTGGCTGGTCAAGAACAACCTGATTGACGGCGTGCATGCCGGTGGAAGCACCCTGGCGTCCGGCATTCAAGCCTATGGCGTGATGGAGGCCAAGATTCAGAACAACACGATGCGCAATGTCGCCTTTGGTGTGTTCTGGAAAGACCACTTTGTGAAAGACGCGGTAACACGCGGCTTCTACCAAGAGTCCGAGATCAGCTACAACGAGATCTGGGGTGACAGCAAAGGCATTTACATCGGTATCAAAGGCAGCGGCACCGCCGAGGCCGGGCACAACCGCTTTCACCACAACGTGATCCACATGCGGAGATTTGATTCGTGCGGCATCTGCGTTGAAATGGCCGGCGCCTACGCCATCAGCGGCACGGTGGATATTCGCAACAACACGATTGAAGGCAACGGGTCGGGCGCGACAGTGGGCATTACCGTTGACTCCAGCACCGCCGTGACCATTGTGGGCAATATCATGGTGGGCGTAAGCGTTGGGCTGGAGATGCCCAAACGGGGTGATGCATCCGAAACGCGATTCCCCCACCTGGTGGAGTCAAACTACAACGTGTTTGACCCGGAGTTTAAAATCATTGTGGACCGCTACGGCTCCAACCCCACTGCGTACATTGGCGAGTTGCCCACATGGCAAGCCGTCCGCAATGGCACCTACGCCACAGTGAATGTCACCGGACCGGATGCCAACAGCACCACAGCTACACCTGCCAGCTTGTTCACCGATCCAGCCAATGGCAAGGTGACCAACAAAGCCGGTTCGCCCGCTCTGGGCCGCATGCCGAATGGCACGAACGCGGGGGCCTACCAGCTGGGCACGGAGCGCATTGGCTCTTCGTTGTAGATTTTGTTTTTCTTGGGAGCAGTGCATGCACAAATCGTCTGTCAAACGTTTGCGCTGGGCGCTACCGGCCGCAGCCACGGACATGCGACTGTGTAGCGCTCTGAGTCTGAGCGTCTTTCTCGCTGCCTGCGGCGGCGGTGGTGGCGCTAGTCCTTCGCCGCAGGGCGTATCAGCCCCTAGCCCCTTGCCAGGCGGAACTTTTGCAGCAACGGTACCCACGCCTGTAGTGACCCCAGCACCCAGTGCCGGAGCCGCGCCGACGCCCGCAGAGACTACAGCACCTGTGGCTGCCCCCGCTCCACTGACACCGCCTGCCCCCCTAACTACACCAGTGGCCGCCACGCCTACGCCTACGCCTACGCCTACGCCTACGCCTACGCCTACGCCTACGC
>CAYXWW010000416.1:0-1755 GCA_964468905.1 uncultured Rhodoferax sp.
TGCTGCATACTTGTTGGCTTCTGCCAGGGTAGGGTAGGTGTGGATGGTGCCCAGTATTTTGTTCAGGCCCAGGCCGTGCTTCATGGCCAGCACATATTCGGCCAGCAAATCACCCGCATGGGTGCCTACGATGGTGACACCCAGAATTTTGTCCTTACCCGGCACCGTGAGCACTTTCACAAAGCCATGCGCCGAGCCATCGGCAATGGCCCGGTCCAGGTCGTCAATGCCGTAGCGCGTTACTTCAAAGGGCACACCTTGTTCCGTGGCCTCGGCCTCGGACAAGCCCACACGCGCCACCTCGGGGTCGGTAAAGGTGGCCCAGGGGATCACCGAGTAGTCCACGCGGAATTTTTTGACCCTGCCAAACAGCGCATTTACCGCTGCATACCACGCCTGGTGCGCAGCAGTGTGGGTGAACTGGTAGGGGCCAGCCACGTCACCCACGGCGTAAATATTGGGGTACAGCGTTTGCAGGTAGGCGTTGGTTTCAATCGTCTTGCGGGGTGTGAGGGGTAGCCCTAGCTCCTCCAGCCCGAAGCCTGCGACGCGCGGGCTGCGGCCCACGGCGCACAGCAACACGTCAAATGCAATGGCCGTCTCTACATCGCCACTGCGCACGATGAGGCGCTTCTCACCCTCTACCACTTCGGCGCGCACCGCTTGGTGCCCGGTGAGCAATTGCACGCCGTCGGCACGCAGCGATGCGGCTATCAGATCGGACACCTCGGTATCTTCGCGCACCATCACGCGCGCAGCCATTTCCACCTGCGTGGTGTGTGCCCCCAGCCGTGCAAAGCTTTGGGCCAGTTCACAGCCAATGGGCCCACCGCCCAATACGACCAATCGTTTGGGTAGCTCGGTCAAACCCCACACGGTGTCGCTGGTGAGGTAGCCCACCTCTGCAAGACCTGGGATCGGCGGCACAAATGGGCTAGCGCCCGTTGCGATCACGATGTTGCGCGTGGTAAGCAGTTGGGTGCTGCCATCGGGCCGTGTGATCTCTACGGTCCAGGGGTTGGTGATACGGGCATGGCCCTGCACCACATCGACACCGAGCTTGGTGTAGCGCTCGACCGAGTCATGCGGTTCAATGTCGGCAATGACCTGGTGCACGCGGCGCATGACGGCGGCAAAGTCCACCGTGCCTTGTGTGCCGGTGAACCCTAGCGATTCGGCCTTTTGCAATTCCTTGGCCAGCTTGGCAGAGCGAATCAGCGCCTTGCTGGGTACGCAGCCATAGTTCAGGCAGTCGCCACCCATTTTGTGGCCCTCCACCAATGTGACGCTGGCTTTAACGGCTGACGCAATATAGGCCGACACCAGGCCACCCGCACCTGCGCCAATGACCACGAGGTTGCGGTCAAAGTGCGCAGGCTTTTGCCATTTTGCGTAGACCTTGCGCGCCTGTAGCCACGCCACGCCTGCCTTGGCGAGCAGTGGGAAAATGCCAAGCAGCACAAAGCTGCCGAGCAATGCCGGTGAGAGGATGTCCGCCGGTGACCGCACTGCCGCCAGTTGCGTGCCTGCGTTCACATACACCGCCGTCCCCACCAGCATGCCAATCTGACTCACGCCATAAAAGCGCCCCGCGCCCATGGGTGTCAGGCCCATCAGCAGGTTCACCATCCAAAATGGGAAGATGGGCACCAGCCGCAGCGTCAACAGGTACAGCACGCCATCTTTGCGCACACCTTCGTAGATAGGCGCGAGCAGTTTGCCAAAGCGTGCCTCCACGTCGTCCCGCAACAGGTA
>CAYXWW010000417.1:0-1472 GCA_964468905.1 uncultured Rhodoferax sp.
ACCTGCCCGGTGGGTGTGGCCACGCAAGACCCGGCGCTGCGCAAAAAGTTCTCCGGCAAGCCCGAGCACGTCGTCAACTACTTCTTCTTCATCGCCGAAGAAGTCCGCCAGATCATGGCCCAGTTGGGCATTCGCAAGTTTGACGACCTGGTTGGTCGCGCGGACCTGCTCGATATGCGCAAAGGCATTGAGCACTGGAAAGCCCAGGGTCTGGACTTTGGCCGCCTGTTTGCGCAGCCGCAAGTGCCAGCGGATGTGCCACGCTTCCAAACTCTTACGCAAGAACATGGTTTGGAGAAGGCTTTGGACAATGTGCTAATTGCCAAGAGCCGTGCTGCCATCGACAAGGGCGAAAAAGTGCAGTTCATGGAAGTGGCACGCAACGTCAACCGCTCGGTCGGCGCGATGTTGTCCGGTGCTGTGACGAAGGTACATCCCGAAGGCCTGCCAGATGACACCATTCGCATTCAGCTGGAGGGAACCGGCGGCCAGTCCTTTGGTGCGTTCCTGACGAACGGAATTACTTTGTATTTGATCGGCGACGCAAACGATTACACCGGCAAGGGCCTGTCGGGCGGCCGCATTGTGGTACGCCCCAGCATCGATTTCCGTGGCGTTGCTGTGAGCAATACCATTGTTGGAAATACCGTGATGTACGGAGCCACTGCGGGTGAAGCTTTCTTTAGTGGCGTTGGCGGCGAGCGCTTTGCGGTACGCCTGTCGGGTGCTACTGCAGTCGTAGAAGGCACGGGCGACCACGGTTGTGAATACATGACCGGCGGTACGGTGGCGGTGTTGGGCAAGACCGGGCGTAACTTCGCAGCCGGTATGAGTGGCGGCATCGCCTATGTGTACGACGAAGACGGACAGTTCGCCAAACGTTGCAACACGGCCATGGTCTCCATGGAGAAAGTGCTGACCACAGCCGAGCAAGAAGCCACGATCGACAAAGCCATCTGGCACCGCGGCCAGAGCGATGAGGCACAGCTACGCAAGCTGCTGGAAGACCACAACCGCTGGCCCGGCAGCAAGCGTGCCCGTGAGTTGCTCGATGAGTGGGACACCGCACGGGCCAAGTTCGTCAAAGTGTTCCCTAACGAATACAAGCGGGCTTTGGGTGAGATCAATGCCAAGAAAATGGCATCAGTCCCCGTAAAGGCTGCACAGGCAGCTACAAAAAAGGTAGCAAAATCGGCTGGCTAATGACTTTGCGGGGCAGTGCAGTTTGGTGGAAGGCCAACTGCGCTGCTCTCAACTGACTAGAAGAAAGTAGGACGAATCATGGGAAAAGTTACTGGTTTCATGGAGTTTGAGCGCATCGAAGAAGGCTATAAGCCGGTAGGTGAGCGCCTGAAACACTACAAAGAGTTTGTCATCGGATTGGACGAAGCGCAGTCCCAAAAGCAAGCGGCCCGCTGCATGGATTGCGGTACACCGTTTTGCAACAATGGTTGCCCGGTCAACAACATCAT
>CAYXWW010000417.1:1482-1746 GCA_964468905.1 uncultured Rhodoferax sp.
CTGCACAGCACCAACAACTTCCCTGAGTTCACGGGCCGGATTTGCCCCGCACCGTGTGAGGCTGCATGCGTACTCAATGTGAATGACGATGCCATTGGCATCAAGTCCATCGAACACGCCATCATCGATCGCGCCTGGGCTGAAGGCTGGGTACTGGCGCAACCTGCCAGACACAAGACCGGTACAAAAGTAGCCGTGGTCGGGCCCGGACCTGCCGGCATGGCAGCCGCTCAGCAGGTGGCTCGCGGCGGGCATGACGTGACG
>CAYXWW010000418.1:0-239 GCA_964468905.1 uncultured Rhodoferax sp.
CGGTGGTCTTTTCTATGTCCATGTCCTCGTGGACATGCTTATGCTCCTGCGCCGGAAAACGGAAGCCATCGGGATCGACATCGTGCTGGTAGCCGTGCAACTGCATCAGCAGCAGCAAGGCGCCCGCATAAACCAAAGCCATGTTTGCCGCGAAGCTGAAGCGCGCGAAGGAGGCCCGGCGGCGCCATAGCGCCAATACCGCCACCATGGCGCTCAAAGCAGCAATCTGGCCGAGTTCG
>CAYXWW010000418.1:249-1744 GCA_964468905.1 uncultured Rhodoferax sp.
GAGCATCGGCATGGCCTCGCTGCCCAGCGGCAACTGCTGCAGCCGGGTG
This sequence comes from uncultured Rhodoferax sp., assembly GCA_964468905.1. Taxonomy (GTDB): domain Bacteria; phylum Pseudomonadota; class Gammaproteobacteria; order Burkholderiales; family Burkholderiaceae_C; genus Allorhodoferax. The sequence goes on from CAYXWW010000418.1 coordinate 299, forward strand.
GACAGGCCAAAGCCGTGCAGCAGTCCAAACCCGAACACCGCGGCCAGCAGGTTGGGCGACTTGATGTCGAAGTACTTTTGGAAGCCGCCGTTGTTGTCGAATCCCTTGTAGATCACGCTCACTGCGATGATCGCGTCCACCAGGTAGTAGTTCCAGGTGATCTGGTAGAAGGTCGCGAAGATCAGCGTGATGCAGTGGCCGACGGTGAAGGCCGTGACGAACTTCGCGATGTCCTTGAAGGTCGTCAGGAAGAACACCACTCCGAACAGGAACAGCAAGTGGTCGTAGCCGGTGAGCATGTGGCTCGCGCCCAGCCCGATGTATTGAAGCAGGCCGCCGTCGAGCATGCGCTGGCGATCGGCGTCGGAGATGCCATGCGCGAGCGCGAGCAGCGGCGCCGTGAGCGCCGCTGCGGCCGCCAAAGGGATGAGCAAGGGTTTGATTCTTGGCATTGGATTTGTTTGGGTTGTCGATCTACATTTGAAGTAGGCTGGGTTAGCCCACAGACGAGTCAGGCATGGCACCACCCGAAATTCACACTTCCACGCGCACGCGCGTCAGACGGGTCGCGTTCTGGGCGCTGCTGAGCTTGGCCGTTGCCGCACTTCTGTGGGGAGCGGCGCTGCTGTTTGTGGGATATGTGACGCTGGACTGAGCGCCATGAGCAGCCCGATTAGGCCGGGCTGGCTATCAGGCGGTCGCTTTGGGAGGCCGAAGGGGACTGTCGAGGAACAGCGCCAGGCCGAGGGCTTGGACCGATACATCAGGCGAGATCGGCAGCAGCCGGGCGATCTCGCCCCAGCCCGCCGTCACCAGGCAGGTCGTATTGAAGCCGGCGTCTGCGTGTTCATGTTGTGCGTCATCGGCACTGTCTTCGATGTGAAGCGACTGGTCGTCGTGATGATGGTGCTCGGTATCTTGCCAATGCAGCGTCACATGCTCGACTTCCAGCGACCGCTCGGCAATGCCCTGTGAGCTCAGCACCGGCAGCGACTGGCACAGGAAAGCGATCAGCAGAAGAAATGAGAGCAAACGGCGCGACACAGCGGCGAATTGTAGCCGTCCAACTTCACGGTTGCGGGCAACCCACTTCTACAGTTCCTTCAATGCACCTCAGTTCAGGTCGGGCAGTAGCCCCTGGCCGTGGGCCTGCTTGGCAGGTGCGCGTCTGGCTTGCTCTCTCTCGCTCCTATGCATGGTCGGTGCCGACTACTGGCTAGCCATTGCGGGTTCTCCCGCATGTCAAGGCGCAACAATCGGCACGGAAACCAAGATCACCCCTACAAGGCCGAGGTGATTCATCGCCGGTCCTGGCCAACCCGTGAATCGGTGGAACTGGCCACGCTGCAATGGGTGGCCTGGTTCAACGATCACAGGCTGCTCGGACCCATTGGGTATATCCCGCCCGCAGAAGCTGAGGCAAACTACTACCGGCAACTCGCCAGT
>CAYXWW010000419.1:0-1733 GCA_964468905.1 uncultured Rhodoferax sp.
ATCCTGCAGACACACCTGTGATTGCTATTGAAAATGTTAGTCGAGATAATCAACGCGTGATGCGCTTAACACTCGCTGAGATGGCACTCGGACTTCCACCATGTGAAGGCCCAGTGCTAGTGATGATAGGTGAGGCTTTGAGAAAAAGATCGAATTAGTAGAATAGATTTTAATTTAAACCATTTTTATAGAGATATAACTGGTTTGATTCTTCGCTAACACTCATTAAAAAGTTAGTGATTGCATTAAATTCTTTTTACTTTGCAGCCACAATCTCTAACTCAATCAACATACCAGGCGTAACTAACTCACTGATAAAGCTAAGCATAGAAGCAGGTCTTGCATCGCCAAGGTACGCATTACGAATTTTTCTATAACTATCTAAATCTTCGTGGCGCAATAACGATTGATTAATTTTTACTATATCTTCTACATCCATATCAGCAGCATGCAGCATAGCAATAATGCTCTTCCATGCTAATTCAGCCTGCGTTTCAAAATCAATTGGCAGACTTCCGTCTTCAAGCAAACCTGGTGTGCCAGAGGTATAAAGCCAGCGCGCGCCTGTACTAACTTCAATCGCATCGCTATATTTACCTAGCTTAGCTGCTACGCCCACATTGATAGCTTTATTCATTACTGACCCCTCAGGTTTATTGGCAATACCTCAAGCATAATTGATCCCCAAGAAAAATGACTTGACCTTAAAACAGCATCTTTAACACTTTGAAAATTTGATTTTAGTTTTACTTGGTAACTTGTTTAATAATGTAATTGAGTAACTCAGTAATTTATTAACGAAAATAATCTATTTTTTAGCCATTTATTTATAACTTAATTTAAATTCATCCAGTAAAATGTAAAATTATTAAATATTAGACTTTCTAACAATTCTAATAAAACTTTTATTGCACAGAGATCGAAGGTAACTTCATGAAAAAATTAACTTTTGAAGAAATGCACAAAACAAAAACTGGCAAGGTCAGCGATAAGTGGGAATCGTACCTGCCTTTTTATGACGCACTGTTAGAGCCAATACGTGACAATAAATTAAATTTATTAGAGATTGGCGTTCAAAATGGTGGCTCTCTCGAGACTTGGTCTAAATATTTTGAAAATGCAGAAAACATAATCGGATGTGATATCGATGAAAATTGCAATCTACTAAAATATGATGACCCACGAGTAAAAGTCATAGTAGGCGATGCAAATAACGGCGCCACATTCAATAAAATAAGTGAAGCTTGTAATGGATATGATCTGATTATCGATGACGGATCGCATAAAAATTACGACATCATCACAAGCTTTTTACTTTATTTTCCTATGTTGCGCGAAAACGGAATCTACATTGTTGAAGACTCTCATACTTTATATATGAATGAATGGGGCGGCGGCATATTGAATGAATCAAGTGCCTATAATTTTTTCAAAAAAATAGTTGATGTTATCAATCTAGAATTTTGGTCAAAAGAACTACGTATTGATGTCTACTTTAGAAACTTCTTCCCTCTAGGTGAATTCCCAGCGTTTCTTGCTGAGGGTTGGATAGAATCCATAGAATTTAGAAATTCGCTGATCATCCTAAGAAAATCTGCATCACCTAATATCAATAAAATTGGTAACCGCATCATCACTGGCAGCGAAGCAGTTGTTGAAGATGGTGTGCTTAATTTGAGATAGCACACCAATTAAAATATTTAAACGCTATTCAATCAAATTTTATTTGATTT
>CAYXWW010000420.1:0-1730 GCA_964468905.1 uncultured Rhodoferax sp.
CCCCTAATGATTTCTAAGGCCAATTTGTCAGCTGCCTCCCTAGACTTTCCACCGGTAATGATGTAACCAAGCCTATCTCCATGACACTGAATTGCCCGATCAGAATACCCCTGAAGTAACGAGGGATCAATATAGTATTCTAAAACGTCACTGCCCTGAAGATAACGCGTTAGGCCTAGCAATGTTTTTTGCGATCTCACAGATTGTGGAAATATAAATCTTTGCGAAATGCCTCGAATCATCTTTGGCTTCAATTCATCTAGATCCAAACTCATACCCATAGCCATCCTAATCAAAGGGTAGAGAATATTTATGCCTGAGGCCATTGGAACTACCGTATCAGCAAATCTCCCGCCAGAGGTCCTAGCAGCCATCTCTATTGTGAATACTCTGTCATTGTTATCAATTATTAAATCACCCTTTAGAACTCCATTCTCTATTCCTAGAGCCCTTGCTGAAAGTTTGACTATCTCGCCAATCTTATGATCAAGACTCAAAGAAATAGCATGGGGGAAAGAATGTCCATCCTCTATCAAATAAGGACGAAGCAAACGTGTCGTATCGTAATGACGTAAGGCAATGGCAGTATGAAGAATTTCTCCCTGAGAAATAACACTTTCAGTGCTGAGTTGTTCGCCCTCAATATATTGCTCAAAAATGAAATGTTCAGATTTAAATGCGTTCTTACAAGCGAAATACGAACTCATTTGCAACTCATTCTCAATCAACTGGACCCCCCTTGCGCCCGCAAGGGAATTTGGCTTAACCACAAAAGGAAAGCCAATTTCATCAGAAACGGATAGCCACTCTTCATAAGCTGACATACCAGCAAGAGATCGATGTTCTGGCATCAATATGCCAAACTCTTTGAACTTTTCTAATCTAGATTTTTTTTCCGTTGCGATTCGAGCGGACTCTACAGATATTCCTGGCAATTCCAGCCAAGCCGCAATTAAAGCGCCTTCAATTGCTAACTCAGCAGCATGAACTAGCACGCCATCCGGCGAGCACTTTATTGCATTTTCTTTTAAGAGAACTTTATCTTTGATATTAAAGCAATAAAACTCATCTGAATATTTTCTGCAAACTGCATCCTCGGATCCATCGAATACAGCAACCTTTAGGCCAAATTCTTTAGCTATATTGACCGCAATTAATTGCTCCCTACTTCCCCCTAGAATTAGAATTTTTTTCATCTACATACCTAATAATTTTTTCGCTAGTCTTTTTGCTGCCAATCCATCAACAGGAAAATTATTTGAAAAATTTAACCGCCCTTCGAAGAAAGCATAAAGATCTTGCACTACTTTTTTCACAATTTCAGTATCCGAGAGATGTCTTACTGAAACAGTATTATTCACTAAAGTTTCTGCAGACTGAAAATGGTCTTCAGTACCGCATATTAGGATGCTTGGCCTTCCTAAGGTTGCAATTTCCCATGCGATAGTTCCAAATGCCACTACAGCAATCTCACACTCCAAAATCTCAGAAAAATGATCGACTGCAACCTCAATACCAAGCTTAAGTAGCTCAGCTTTAATATGATCATAATTTGGATTAGCTCGACCCAAACCAACTACCATTTTAAATCCTGCTTTTGAAATTGCTATCGCCAATGGCAGTGTAAACTGCCCTGGATCAGCTCCCCCGAGAGAAAGGAATATCTTTTTTATTGGTGCTTTATTTTTATATTCAACCTTAAGATTTGAAAGGGCTGAATCGACCAACAC
>CAYXWW010000421.1:0-1727 GCA_964468905.1 uncultured Rhodoferax sp.
GAAGTGCCCGATACGCTGGGCCTGCCCGTCATCGTGAAGCCTGCGCATGAAGGCTCGTCCTTTGGCGTGACCAAGGTGGTGGGCTACTCCGGCATGGCGCAGGCCGTGGCTGAAGCCGGCAAGCTGGACTCTGACATCTTGTGCGAACAATGCATTGAAGGCGACGAAGTGACGTGCCCCGTGCTGGGCAGCGGTGACAGCGCGCGCGCCTTGCCCGTGATCCGCATCGTCGCCCCCGACGGTAACTACGACTACCAAAACAAATACTTCACCGACACCACCCAGTACCTCGTGCCCTGCGGTCTGCCCGCCGGTGAAGAAGAAGCCATTCAAGCCCTGGTTCTCAAAGCTTACAGGGTGCTGGGGTGCAGGGGCTGGGGACGGGTTGACGTGATGATTGACGGCAAGACCCGCCAGCCCTACCTGCTGGAGATCAACACCTCGCCCGGGATGACGAGCCACTCGCTGGTGCCCAAGTCCGCACAAGCGGCTGGTATCAGCTACGAAGACCTGTGCGTGCACTTGCTGTCGCACGCCGCGCTGGACGTCAGTGAAAAATGAACACAGTTGCCGCACCATTCGACGTGAAGCTAATGAACATGACCGCCATGGTCTTGTTGTTGGCCTTCGTCGCCATGGGTGCGCTGGCATCGGTGCGCTGGGTGGTCCGCTTGCCGGTGTTTGATGTCAAAGGCATCACCGTGACAGGTGACGTCAGCCACAACAACGCCGTGACGCTGCGTGCCAATGTGGCTCCGCGCCTGAACGGCACCTTCTTCAGCATGGACCTTGCCCGTGTCCGCGCGGCGTTTGAATCGGTTCCCTGGGTGCGCCACGCCGTGGTGCGCCGCCAGTTCCCTAACCGCCTGCAAGTTGTCTTGCAAGAGCACCAGGCCGTGGCCTACTGGGGTGTCGATAGCGAGTCGCGTCTTATCAACAACTATGGCGAAGTGTTTGAAGCCAACGTGGGTGAGGTGGAGCAAGACACCCTGCCCCGCCTCAATGGCCCCGAGGGGCAGGGTGCCGAAGTGCTGGCCATGTACCGCGCGCTGGTGCCATTTTTTGAGCCGATTGACATGCCAGTGGATGAGCTGGAGCTCTCTAAGGGCGGCAGCTGGCACTTGCTGTTGGACACGGGTGCATCCATTGAACTGGGGCGCGGCAGCGTGGCTGAGGTGACAGCGCGCGTACGCCGTTTCTTGGCGACGCTCACACAGGTTACCTCGCGCTATGCGCGGCATGCAAATGCACTCGAATCGGCAGACTTGCGGCATGACAACGGTTATGCCATTCGGTTGCGCGGCGTCAGCACCGTGGTCGCGGCAACCCCCAAGAAATAGCGTCACTAGAAATCAGCAGGACTTTATATGGCAAAAGAGTACAAAGACTTGGTCGTAGGACTGGACATCGGAACCGCCAAGGTCATGGTGGTGGTGGCCGAGGTATTGCCGGGCGGCGAGCTCAAGCTGGCCGGTCTGGGCGTGGCCCCCAGCAATGGCATCAAACGCGGTGTGGTGGTCAATATTGACGCCACCGTGCAAAGCATTCAGCAGGCCCTGCGCGAGGCCGAGCTGATGGCCGACTGCAAAATCACGCGGGTCTACACCGGCATCACGGGCAGCCACATCCGCGGCATCAACTCCAGCGGCATGGTGGCCGTGAAAGACCGCGAAGTCACGCAGGCCGACGTGGCCCGTGTGGTGGAGACCGCCAAGGCCATCAACATC
>CAYXWW010000422.1:0-1721 GCA_964468905.1 uncultured Rhodoferax sp.
CCGCGACCAAAGGATTATGAGTCCTCTGCTCTAACCAACTGAGCTAACGCCCCAAACCAGCGGGTGATTGTAGTGGCTCAAAATCGCAGATTCCGTTCGGGCGTGGGTCGAATGCCACATGCTATTTATTTGATAGTGGAATAGTGATATTCCACGAATACGAAGGGACTCCCCACTTCCGGGTAACGGCATCAAGTGCCAAGATTGGTTTTGGAAGTCAATCTGTAACCTTTAGAAGGAGAAGTCCCATGAGCGAGATTACACGAGTCGGCGTTGATTTGGCCAAGAATGTCATCCAGGTTCACGCCGTGGATGCACAAGGCAAGCTTGTCACCAACCGCGCCTTGATGCGAGACAAATTCCTGGCCTGGTGCGCCCAGCTTCCCGCGCGGTGCCTGATCGCCATGGAGGCCAGCTCCGGCGCTCACCACTGGGCACGCAAACTGGTTTGCCTGGGTCTGCAAGCCCGCATCATCGCTGCTCACCTGGTTGAACCCTATCGATCACAGGGCAAGAGCGGTAAAAACGACGCCAACGACGCCGCCGCCATTTGCGAAGCCGCCAGTCGTCCCAGCATGCGATTTGTCGCCATCAAAACCGTTGACCAGCAAAGCATGCTCAGTGTGCACCGGCTGCGCGAGGGCTTCAAGGAAGAACGCACCGCCGGCACCAACCGCATCCGTGGCTTGCTGGCTGAGTTTGGCGTGGTCATCCCTCAAAGCACCACGGTATTGCGAGAAAGCTTGAGCGAAGTCATCGAAGATGCCAACAACGAATTGTCGGGCTTGGTCCGTCTGGTCATCGAACGGGCGCAGACGCAATGGAAAGAACTCGATGAGCATATTGACTGGTGCGACCAGCGCATTGCGGCGCACCTCAAGAACGACGCGCAAGCACGCGCGGCTGCACAACTCATCGGGGTTGGGCCCGTCAGCGCCTCTGCCGTGGTAGCCACGGTGGGTGATTTCAAGCAGTTCAAGAATGGTGCTCAGTTTGGTGCCTGGCTGGGGCTGACGCCCAGACAAAACTCCAGCGGGGGCAAGAACAATCTGGGTGCCATCACCAAGCGCGGCGACATGTATGTGCGGAGTTTGTTGATCCAGGGTGCCAAATCGGCGGTGTTGACGGCGCACCGTCGCGAGGACCCTATATCGCAGTGGGTATTGAGGCTCAGAGAGGAGTCGGGTTGGCAAACAGCAGCAGTGGCGCTGGCCAACAAGAATGCGCGCATTCTGTGGGCGGTGATGACCAAGGGGGCGCCCTTTGATGCGCGCCATGTGAGCCTCAAACCTGGCGCATCAACGGCGCTGGCGGCTGCATAAGTCACCCCGAAGAGAAGAATTTGGTTATGTTCTTGCCAGGCGTGAAAGTGAAGATGCAATAAACAGGTCAGACCAGCGGCGGGTAAGCTCGGCTAGCCCCCTGTGGTGCCGCATTGACAGCACCACGATCCACGAATGGAGCCCCGCTGCGCGGTTTGTATCTGGGTCCGCTCTGATTCAAAACCAGTGCAATTAAGACCGTCAGTAGATGTGCAGTCTGTTCCGTGTTTGGGCATCTTCAGGTATCACGCGTCGCAAATACCGTCACCAAGGAAGAATATGCGAAGAAGTGCTTGACTGTTTGGGAAGTCCCAGTAGGGGGCTAGAGGCCGATTTACTTAAAACAACTGCTAGCCACCACCGGCAGTGTAATCCCGCGCCTTGGCGCGCTCTATGGCC
>CAYXWW010000423.1:0-1720 GCA_964468905.1 uncultured Rhodoferax sp.
GGGTATGGTTATCTTCCTCGGGCTGGTGGCTCAATTTGCCCTTGTCATAAAACCGCAATAAAAGGTTTATCTAATCGCAATATCCCCTTAGCCCCTAATTTAGTTGCGCGTTTATGAGCCTGAGTAAAACAATTTTGATTGTGGATGATGAGCCGGCCATTCGCGACATGCTCCGCGTCGCCCTGGAGATGGCCAATTATCAGGTACTCGAAGCCGCCGATGCCAAAGCCGCCCACGGGCTGATTGTGGATAACAAGCCGGATTTAATCCTGCTCGATTGGATGATGCCCGGCACCTCAGGCATGGAGCTGGCGCGGCGCTTAAAGCGCGACGAACTCACCGCCACCATTCCCATCATCATGCTCACCGCCAAGGTGGAGGAAGACAATAAAATCCAAGGCTTGGATGCGGGCGCCGATGATTACATCACCAAACCCTTTTCCCCTCGGGAGCTGGTGGCCCGCCTAAAAGCGGTGTTGCGCCGCACCGATACCCTCACCAGTGGCGACCCTATTAAAGCCGGCGAGCTGGTGCTCGACCCGGTTAGCCACCGGGTGAGTATTCAGAACCAGCCAGTGCAAATGGGCCCCACGGAATACCGCCTGCTGGAGTTTTTTCTTACACACCAAGAGCGGGTTTACAGCCGCAGCCAGTTGCTCGATCACGTCTGGGGCGGCAATGTTTATGTGGAAGAGCGCACGGTGGATGTACATATCCGGCGCTTGCGGAAGGCAATTGGTATTGCCGATCACGACCAGTTTATCCAAACTGTGCGCGGGGCGGGCTACCGCTTCTCTCTTAAGCACCTCTCGAATGAATAAGCGTATTTATGCCATCTGCCGGTTATCGCACTGAACTATTGTGGTTGTTAGGTTTTATCGGTGCGGTGGGGTTATTGGGTTACTTTTTTGCGCAGACCCTGCCAGCCCTATTAGTTGCCACCTCTTTATATTGTGCCCGCATCGTCTATCAAACCCACCGGCTGGCCCGCTGGGTCTATCACGCCCGCCGCAGCAGTGGGGCAGACGATGGCCTGGCCAGTATTTGGAGTGACATAGCCGAAGACGTGCGCTTTTTACAGCTGCGCCACGAGCGCGAAAAGCAGCGCCTGCAAGCGGTGGTGGTGCGGGTACAGGAGATGACCACCGCCCTCACCGATGGGGTAATCCTCATCGATAAACGGGATAACGTGGAGTGGTGGAACCAAGCGGCCGGGCACCTGTTCGGCTTTAAAGAAGTGGACCAGGGCCACAAACTTACCAACATCATCCGCGCGCCTAAATTTGTGCATTACTTCGACCGGCGGGATTACCAGCAACCCCTGGAACTCAACTCCTCCCGCAAAGAGGACCAACAACTGCAGATTCAGGTCCACCCCTTTGGCCAGGGCGAGCGTTTGGTGGTGGTGCGGGACATCACCCGGCTGTTTAAACTCGAACAAATGCGCAAAGACTTCGTCGCCAACCTCTCCCACGAGCTGCGCACCCCCCTGACGGTAATCAAGGGCTACCTAGAAACCCTCGCCGACAGCGAGCAAATGCCCAAAGCCTGGTTGCAGCCCTTTACCCAAATGGGCCAGCAGGCCACCCGCATGAGCGGCTTGATCCAAGATTTAATTACCCTCTCCAAATTGGAAACCCAGGAGCGCGAGCCCCAGCGCAAACCGGTGGACTTAGCGCCCTTATTGGCAAGCGTAGTGGATGATGCCAAGGCCTTAAGC
>CAYXWW010000424.1:0-1713 GCA_964468905.1 uncultured Rhodoferax sp.
GCTGCGGCACTACCGTGCCATCCGTCTTTTGCACCTGCATCCAGAAGGGGAGGTCGTCGCCATAGTAGTCGCTGTCATATTCAAAGCCACCGTAGTCGGCCACCAGGCGGCGGGTGCGCGTGCTGTCCCGGCCGGTGTACCAGCCCACGCCGTGTATGGCGTCTGGACTGTCTCGCCTATGCCCAGTGAGTTGTTCAATGGCCGCCATGCCCAGCTGCATGTGTTCGCGCTCCGTTGCTTCGTCCACGTTTTGGTAGTGAATCCACCGCCAGCCGTGGCAGGCGATCTCGTGGCCCAGTTCCACGAAGGCGGCGGTCAACTCCGGGTGGCGCTGCAACGCCATGCCCACGCCAAACACGGTCAAGGGGAGTCCGCGCTTTTCAAACTCGCGCAAAATGCGCCATACCCCTGCACGCGAGCCATATTCGTAAATGCCCTCCATGCTCATATGGCGGTCCGGGTAGCTGGCGGGGTTGAACATCTCGGACAGGAATTGCTCAGAACCCGCGTCGCCATGTAGCACGCAGTTCTCGCCACCCTCTTCATAGTTCAGCACGAACTGCACGGCAATGCGCGCGCCATCCGGCCACTGGGCATGGGGCGCGTGCTGGCCATAGCCAACCAGATCGCGCGGATAGGTGCGGGTTGTGTCGTAATGATTCATGCAGGGGTCCTCTGCTGTGCGCGGGGTGTCAGCGTCAACGACGCCTCCACATGGCACAGATGCTGTTCCATCAAAAGCAAGGCCCGTGCCTCATCGCGCGCCTGCAATGCGTCAACGATGGCCGCATGCTCTTGGTGCGAGTGTGCGGCCGCACCATCCGACTGGTACATCAGCGTAATCAGTGCACAGCGCGACAACAAATCCATCAGCATATTGGCCAGTACGTCGTTGTCCATCAGTTGGGCCATCCGCACATGAAAGTCGCCCAGCAGCGCAATGCGCCCTGGTATGTCGCCGTGCTGGACAGCGGCTTGTTCAGCGAGGGTGTGCTGTCGCAGGGTCTCTATCTGCTCGTCGGTTGCCTGACGGACAAACGCCTGTGTCATACCTGCCTCTAGCAAGCGGCGCACGGCAAATACCTGTTGGGCCTCTGCCACCGAGGGAGCGGCCACAAAGGCGCCCCGTGCCGGTTCCATGCGGATGAGGTGGTTTTGCGAAAGCTTGAAGAGCGCTTGCCGTATGAGCGTGCGTGACACGCCAAACTGATCCGCTAACGTCTGCTCCACCAGTTTGGCACCCGGCTGCAGCCGGTGTTCCACGATGGCGCGCGTGAGCGAATCGACGATAGAACCTGTGGTCGTGGTGGACATGTGGCAAATCATAGTTGCAAACGCAAAATGTGTATACACTTTGCCAATACCCCGGGCAACCACCAACGGAAGGACGCGACGATGGGATTGAGCACACATGTACTGGACACCATGCACGGCACGCCGGCTGCAGGCATGCAAGTGGCGCTGTACACCACACAGGGCGACGCGGCCAGCTTGGTCAAATCCTTCATACTGAACGATGATGGCCGCAACCCGGACGGCATGTTGTATGACCACGCCAGCCTGCGCGTAGGCACCTATCGATTGGTGTTTGACGTGGCGGCCTATTTCAAGGCGCGTGGTGTCGCCCTGCCCGAGCCCAATTTCTTAAACCATGTCCAACTGGACTTTGGCGTGGCCCACACCGACCAACACTACCACGTGCCCCTGCTGGTG
>CAYXWW010000425.1:0-1713 GCA_964468905.1 uncultured Rhodoferax sp.
CGCTCGGCCTCGACAGCGCAGTCTGCGCAGCCGAAATAGACGAGCGTGCTATTACCACCGGAAGGCATGCCTTCCATCTTGACCAAAGCGCCGCTTGCGCCGGTACGATCTTTGGCCATCGGAAAACTCCAGAGTTCGATTTCCGGCGGCGTATTCAAACGCTCCAGCTTGTGTTGAAACACGGCTTCGTAAAACGCCTTGGCGCGTGACATATCCTGAACGTAAATTTCGAACCAGCCGACGGGATTGTTAATCATGATGTTCTCCTTGAACGTAAAGTGACACCTTCAAAACCCGCTATATCGCCAACGCATCCAGCACCGCCAACGCACTCATATTCACCAGCCGGCGCACCGTCGTCGATGAAGTCAGCACATGCACCGGGCGCGCTGCGCCGAGCAGTATCGGGCCGATGGTGACGCCTTCGCCGCCGGTCATTTTGAGCAGGTTGTACGAGATGTTGGCGGCTTCGATGTTCGGCATCATCAGTAGATTCGCTTCGCCTTTGAGCGGCGAATCGGGGTTCGCACTGCGTCGTACCTCTTCGGAAAGCGCCGAATCGCCGTGCATTTCACCATCGATCTCGAGTTCGCCGGACGACATGGCCGGCAACAGAGCGGCCGCCTTGCTCATCTTCAAAGCCGAAGCCGAAGCCGACGAACCGAAGTTCGAGTGCGAGAGTAAAGCCGCCTTCGGCACCACGCCAAAACGACGCACCACTTCAGCGGCGAGCAGCGTGATCTCGGCAACCTCTTCGGCGCTCGGGTTTTCATTAACATGCGTATCGCATAAAAAGAGCGAGCGGCCGGGCATCATCAGATAGTTCATCGCGGCAAAAACGCTGCATCCCGGACGCTTGCCAATGACATCGGCAACCACCTGCAGATGCTGCGTGAACTGTCCGCCCGCACCGCAAATCAGGCCATCGGCATAGTTCAAGCGGAGCAGCATGGCGCCGATCAGCGTGTTGTTGCGACGCAGTTCGGCTTTCGCCACAGCCGGCGTTACGCCACGGCGCACCATCAATTTGTGATACGCCTGCCAGCAATCGCGGTAACGCGCATCGCTTTCGGGATTGACGATCTCGAAATCGCTGACCGGCCGAATTCGCAGCCCCATATTCGCCAGACGCATTTCGATCACTGCCGGACGGCCGATCAAAATCGGTCGCGCCAAGCGCTCTTCGATGACGATCTGCGCGGCGCGCAACACGCGCTCGTCTTCGCCTTCGGCATAAACGATGCGCTTCTGCGGCCCCTGTTTAGCGGCGACAAAAATCGCGCGCATGCCGAGACCCGTGTGATAAACGAACTCCTTGAGTTTGTCGGCATAAGCATCGAAGTCGGCGATCGGTCGCGTGGCAACGCCCGAAGCCATCGCCGCTTTGGCGACTGCCGGCGCAATCTTCATAATCAGGCGCGGGTCGAAAGGTTTAGGAATCAGATACTCAGGGCCGAAGGAAGGCTCCTGGTCGCGATACGCCATCGCCACTTCGGCCGCTAGTTCCACCTGCGCCAGATCAGCAATCGCGTGCACACAAGCGAGCTTCATTGCTTCGGTAATCCGTGTCGCGCCAACGTCGAGCGCACCGCGAAAAATGAAGGGAAAGCAGAGGACGTTGTTAACCTGATTCGGGTAGTCCGAACGACCGGTGGCGATAATCGCATCGGGGCGCACAGACTTGGCGAGGGCCGGCATGATTTCCGGCGTCGG
>CAYXWW010000426.1:0-1706 GCA_964468905.1 uncultured Rhodoferax sp.
GGACACCGGGTCGTAGATGTAATCGACTCGGCTATCAAAGTACTTGAGCAAGCGTTCGTAGCTTTCGTTATGGTAGAACGATGCAAAGCGGCTGAAGACATCAACGCTGCTGGCGGTGTAAAGCTTTTTGAGATCAACCTTTTGGTCGACGGCCATCATGGCATCGAGGGATTTGATGTAGTTGGCTACGACATAGCCATCCGGGCCAGAATTGGAAACCCCGATTGAGCTTAGAATGCCCCCGATACCACTGGCTGGTGCTTGCTGTTGCGGACTACGCACTAGAAACTTGGTTTCGGAAATATACACATCCGAAGCCCAAAAACCGAAGTAGATGATTGAGGCAACCGAGGGTAAAAGCACGATAAAAACAAATAGCTTGCCGAATGCAAAGAGCTTCTCTTTACCGGGGTCGACCCATTTCTCTTTGAATTTAGGTGGCAACTTCGGCTTACGTAGCTTGGTCAGATGATGACGTGGGAATCTTATAAGAGTCACGGTTTATTTCACAGTAGCCAATGTTTTGACGGTGTAGTCAATCTGCTGGTCGGTATGCATGGCGCTGAGGAAGAAGCGCAAACGGGCGGCGCGCTCTTCAACTGCCGGGTAAATGATGGGCTGGACATTAACACCCAACTCAAAGAGTTTGTTCGAGAGTTTGGTGGCTTTGGAGCTACTACCCACAATGGCGGGGATGACAGCATAACCCTCTGCAAAACCGGTATCGATTTTGGCTGCCTCGCATGCCTGAATGAAAGCTTGAGACCGGTTTTGCAGGCGCTGTACACGATCTGGTTCGCTCTGCATAAGTTTAAGCGCGGCCAGCGACGTGGCCGCTAAAACGGGCGACAAGCCCACGCTATACACAAAACCTGGTGCGCCGTATTTGAGCAGATCAATCAAAACATGGCTACCGGCAATATAGCCACCGCAAGAGGCCAGGGTTTTGGAGAGCGTACCCATCCAGATATCGACATCCGACCCAGCAATACCGTGATGTTCGTGGCTGCCCTTACCTGTTTGGCCAAGCACACCCAGGGCGTGGGCATCGTCAACCATGAGGAAGGCTTTGTACTGTTGCTTGAGGCTTACCAGCTTTTTAAGGTCCAGCGTATCGCCGTCCATGCTGTAGAGGCCTTCGGTGATGATGAGCACACGTTCGAATTTGTGGCGCAGTTCTTTGAGCAGATTTTCCAGGGCGTCCAGGTTATTGTGCTCAAAGCTGCGACGGGCAGCGCCTGATAACCGGATGCCTTCCAGCGCACTATTGTGAATAAGGCTGTCGTGCAGGATCAGGTCTTTAGGCCCGAACAGATAACCCAGCGTGGTGACATTGGTGGCATGCCCGCTGACAAAGATAAGTGCGGCATCGACGCCGTACAGATTAGCAAGTTCTGCCTCCAGCTCCTGCTGGACCGGCCGCTCACCCGATACGAGGCGACTAGCGGAGGCTGAGGTACCGTAACGGTCAATGGCGGCTTTGGCCGCTTTGTTGACCAGTGGGTGACCAGCCAAGCCCAGATAGTTGTAGCTGGAGTAGTTGATGTATTCCCGCCCGGCGATTTGGGTAACCGCACCAGCAACGGCATCGTGGGTTTTAAAGAAGGGGTTTTCAATGCCGAGGCGGCGGCCGATGGTTTGCGGCAGCATGACTTTGTCGTACGCCGGGTGGCTGTCAAACCGGGTAAATGCATCAGGTACGGTGG
>CAYXWW010000427.1:0-1696 GCA_964468905.1 uncultured Rhodoferax sp.
GGTGGCCGTGCCCTTGCCAAAGCATTCGCCAATGTTGGGGCAACTGGCTTCTTCGCAAACAGTGACCAGCTTGTTCTGGCGCAACACGTCTTTGATTTCGTAAAAGCGGGTGGAGGGCGAGCCAGCTTTGACGCGAATCCAGTCGGGCTTCTTCAGCGTTTCACCCTGGACCACTTTGACCGGAATCCGCGACAGTTTGGCTGCTGCTTTTTGCTTGGCCAGCGGGTTGTAGTCGGCCTGCGACTGTGCTTCGCGCACGGTAGGGTTTACGGGGTCTTGGTTCATGGGGCGAGATAGGTTGCGAGCTTGTGGCCCAAAACGTCGGCGGCCTCAGCCCAGCCGACAGATACCCCGATTGTAGAAAGGTCCACCGTTTGCAGCCCCGAATACCCACACGGGTTGATGCGTAAGAAGGGCTCCAGGTCCATGGCCACGTTTAGTGACACGCCGTGGTAGGTGCAGTTGCGGCTGACCTTGATGCCCAAAGCGCCGATTTTTCCGAGGCCGGTGAAGTCGGGTTCGGCGCCAGCGCCTTTCTGCGGTCGCTGCTCCAGTGGCGCATGGCCCGTTGGGTCGCCCAGCCGCACGTAAATGCCCGGTGCGCCTGCTACGCGGTGCCCGGTCACGCCAAAGTGCAGCAATGTGCGGATCAGCGCTTCTTCAATTCGGTACACGTATTCTTTGACGAAGTAACCGGCGCGTTTGAGGTCGATCAGCGGATAGACCACCACTTGGCCTGGGCCGTGGTACGTGACTTGCCCGCCTCGGTTGGTCTGCACCACCGCTATGTCGCCGGGCATGAAAATATGCTCGGCCTTGCCCGCAAGGCCCTGGGTGTAAACCGGCGGGTGCTCACAAATCCATAGCTGATCACGCACATTCTGCGAGGGCTCAAGGCATCTTTTGCTCGTGAACTCCTGCATGGCGGCGTAGGTGGGCAGGTAGTCCACGCGGCCTAGGTGGCGGGTCTCTATGCTGGACATGTGTGACTTGCATGGCAGTGGAGCGTGGGGGTAAGCATCCCTACAACACCACCTTCACCATCGGATGGGTAGACAGCGTGCGGTACAGCTCGTCCAGCTGCTCGCGGCTGGTGGCCGTGATGGTGATGGTGACGCCTAGGTACTTGCCGCCCTTGCTTTCGCGTAGCTCTATGGTGCTGGCGTCAAATGTGGGGTCAAACTGGTGCGCTATATGGGTGATGGCAGCAACCAATCCATCCGTCTTGACGCCCATCACCTTGATCGGAAACAGCGAGGGGTACTCGATCAAGGATTCTTGCCGCGGCGTAGGTGTGGCGTCAGGCTGGGCAGGCATGTCGGAGTCGGAGGGTGTGGGACTGGATGCTGTCATGGGTATGGGGGCAATGCGTGGCTAGATCAGGCCGTTTGTCGCAGTTGTGCGCAGTAATTTTTTGGTGTCGCGGGATGGCGGTTGTTTGTTGGCTGCACGATGTTCAGCTGCATGGACGCGATGTCGATCAAGCTGTGCTGAAAGCCTCCGAGCGTTCAGTTTGCACGCGGCTTCATTCCGGTGATCGAGGTGAAACACCCTGGTTTTCATCACGCTGGCAGATACATTCATCCTGGCGCGTGGCAGCAAGGTAAGTTCGCTGTTCAAGTAACAAGGCTGCGATGGCAGTTGGTGCATGGTCGAATTATCGCCGCGCGTTGGTGGTCAGTAAAAAACGGTGCTA
>CAYXWW010000428.1:0-1682 GCA_964468905.1 uncultured Rhodoferax sp.
CAAAGGCGGCTGCCACTTCGCGCAGGATGAAGATGGTTTCTTCTTCCAGCGCATCGAGGTGGGTGTTGGAGAGCAAATTGAAATGCGAGGTGTCGGTCATAGCGTTCATGCGGGGGCTCGGCGGAGTAGCAGGGAGGATACGGGGGCGGCGGTGGCTTCGCTGCCAGGGCTGGCGTCATCGTGTTTGACATGCAGGCCACACTCTTTGGCTGCTTCGTCTTCCCACCACCAGCGGCCCGAGCGGAAGTCTTCACCCAGGCTGATGGCGCGTGTGCAGGGCTCGCAGCCAATGCTGGGAAAAAATGCGTCGTGCAGCGGGTTGTAAGCGACCTTGTTTTCGGCAATGTAGTGCCACACGTCGCCCCAGGTCCAGTTGGCCAATGGGTTGAGCTTGGTGCGTGGCTCGGAGGTATCGACCAGGGGTACGTCGGCACGGGCACCGCTTTGCTCGCGGCGCAGGCCGCTGATCCAGGCGTTTTTGCCGTCGAGTGCGCGACCTAGTGGCTCCATTTTGCGGATACCGCAGCAGGCTTTGCGCAAGTCAATGCTCTTGTACATGGCGTCTTTGCCTTCACGGGCCACAAATTGCACCACGGACTCGTTGACCGGTGTGTAGACGGTGACCGGCGCGCGTGATGCGGCCTTGAATTGCTCCAGCAACGCCAATGTTTCCTTGTGTAGGGCACCGGTCTCCAGCACAAAGATGCCAATGTCGAGCTTGTGGCTGTTAATGATGTGGCTTATGACCACGTCTTCAGCGCCCAGGCTTGAGGCTTGGGTTACTTCGCCCGGCGCGTAGTCAGCAGCAGCTTTAACCAGTAACGCAGTGGTCTCGGCGAGCTTGGTGGAATATTCCTTGGAAGCGCGGGCGTGTAGGTCTATGGCGCTCATGCCGTTGCTTCCCTGGCGAAGACGGGCTTCACAGTGACAGCATCACCCTGGTAGAACGCTTTGTAGCGGTCTAGCTGCTTCTGCGCGACGGCCAGGTCTTGGTCGGCACGCAACACGGCAGACGTAAAACCGCTGCGCTGCATCTGCGCAAGCTGGTCGACCAACACATCGCCCGTGGCGCGCAGTTCGCCCTTGAAACCCAGGCGGCGGTGCAGCAAGAAGGCTTGGCTGTAGGCGCGGCCATCGGTGAACTTGGGGAAGACCAGGTCAATGCGGTCGACGCCGTCGAGCACCAGGGTGCGGGGGTCCACGTCGTTGGCCAGTTCCAGCACGTTTTGGTCATTTGGGCCACTAGCCCTCGTGGAATCTGCGGTTGTAGCTATCAATTTCATAGTTTCTTTCCAGTTGGGGACAGAGCTAAAGATCTGTCCCGCCAAGGCATTCGATTAGTCAGGGTCAGAGCACATTTGCTACGCAAAGTGGTCTGACCCCAAGGTTTCATGCTTCCTGTTTGTCTTTGGCAAAGCCGGTTTGTTTGGGCAGGGTGTGCAGTTCTTCGTGCTTGTCGCTCAGGCGTGCTGAATTGGCCGCCAGTTTGAATGCATCCATGCCGACGCGCTTGAAGGTGTCGATAAAGGTCTCGCGGCCCGCACGCTGTTGGCGGAAGGTGTCGAGCACGGCTTCAATGACCAACGGCACTTCAGACGCACTGAAGGATGGGCCGACCACTTTGCCGGCTACCGATGTGCCGCTGAGGGCAGAGCCATCGGAGCCACCCAGCGAAACCTGGT
>CAYXWW010000429.1:0-1678 GCA_964468905.1 uncultured Rhodoferax sp.
GAAGTTATTTTTTAATAATTTCTGATCATTATCAGATATATTTTTATCTTTACAATTTTGAATGAAAACCCGATTATTACTGAGAATTTTGAATAACTCATCATTGCTCAACAATGATTTAGAATTTACTAGGGAATAGGAGTCATGCTCTTCGCTGACTCTAGATGATGATGATGCTGAGACCTCTATACTTGTATCATCATCATTTGGAGATGAACTATCGGCTCTTAATATTTCCTCAGTACTTTCATCTGACTTTACATTAAAGAGATATGTTTCACGTACACGACCTGGATAATTTCTAGCTTCATTCATTTAATCTCTCCTCAAGCCAATGAAAAGTGTTGATTTTTTTCTTGCTCATCCATCCCTAGCAATTTATTTACCAACCAAGTGCTGCGCCATTCTTGTATTTGCATCACAAAAGATTTAATAACGCTAACCAGACCTTCTGCTGTGGTATTTAAATTAATAGGTAATTTGACTCTAAACATTAAACAAGATCGAATTTGGTCATAATCAAATAAAGCATCTAAGCTACCGTCTAACATTCCCTGCATAGCAAAAATAGTTTCATAAATTTCAGGTTTGTATTCCTGCTCAATCTCACCTAAATCTAAAACAAGACGCACCATTTGATCGTTGGTGAAAGTGGATATTAGAAAAAAATCTACACCCTCAAACGATACATACTCCCCTCGCCCTAAAGCATTGATATCTTCTAAATGAAGAGTACGACTAACATCACTACATAATTTTTCTAAATAAGCCTCGCTCACAATCATCTCCATATTTTTAAATTAATGAATTGTGCAAATATTAAAAAATAAATGCGGAGTTTCAGTGACATCAAAATTTATGCAAGTTCCGAATAAGTAATTTACAAAATCTTATGAAGATTGATTTAATAAAACGAAATTAATTACGTCGTAAATTAACCACAATTAATTTAGTCATGCTCTTCTAATTATTCTATTTTCAACGCTTCTTGCAGCGATTGAAAAAATCTGTTTCTTTCATTTTTATACGATAAGCATGTAATTTGATCACTCATAAAAAATTAAGAGTGATAGTAAATTCTTCTTGCTTTAATTCATTGAATTTCGCAACCATCAATTTGATCGAATCGAGTATTTGATCAGCGCAACCGAACATAGACAACAAGTGCGTTACTCAGCGTTCGCATCAATCAGCAGACACACAATCCTCAATTACTAATCTTGTTGATTGGTAAATTGCAACAACAATAAAGGAGACGCTTCATGAATGAAGAGCAATTCACTCAGCTTTGCAGGGACACCAGTTTTTTACTCGGACTGGAAGATGTTGATGGTTTAGGAAAATACGGAAAAATCACCCTTCAAAATTCAGCAGTCACTGTTTTTTTTGATGAGGAAATTGATAGTAGCGAAATTGTTATCTATGTTGAGATTGTTTCTCTGAACAATACAAATCGTGAATCCATCCTAGCCATTTTAATGGGAATGAATCTGTTAAATAATCAGTCCTTGTTAGGACTATGCGCACTAGACCCAATTCGAAATATAGCAATACTTAAAAAAAATATTCTTGTTATTGATGACTTATCTTCAGCGCAATTAGCAATGATATTGGTTGATTTAACCAGCTATGTAAATCAATTGCGCGCACAACTGCCTGAGCTTATTTCAAATTGTGA
>CAYXWW010000430.1:0-293 GCA_964468905.1 uncultured Rhodoferax sp.
GCCTGTTTGTGGACCACGTGGTGTCTATGCGCGGGATGCAAGCCAAAACCGTACGCGATACGCAAGCCGGTCTGTTTTTTGGACCCGATGCGGTTCGCTGTGGCCTTGCCGACTCGCTTGCCAGTGCGGATCAGGTGGTATCCGAGTTCACCGCCTACCTGGGCGCGAGAAACGTGAAAGGTGTGGCCTCCCGTGTGATCAGTGCCAAAGCCTTGGGCGTTCAGTCCAGCGCCTCCCTAGTCCTCCAAACCAACTCCAAGGAGATTCGTATGAATCCAGAAACAACAAATGAC
>CAYXWW010000430.1:303-1676 GCA_964468905.1 uncultured Rhodoferax sp.
GAACTACCCGGCGATCGCCGACCCTTACGACCCAACCGCTGAAGCTGATGAGGTGCAGCGCAAAGAGATAGCACCGGCTGACACGACCGTTAAGGCACCCTCGCCAACACCATCAGTGGCACCAGTAACACCGGTGGCACCGTTGGCTCCATTGACACCCACGGTAAATGACGTCGCCATCTCCGCAGCTGTCCATTCAGCCAAGGCTGAGGCCGTTGCCCAGGCTATTTCGATTGCCGAGCTATGCCAACTTGCCGGGCAAAGTAATCGCATTGTCACGTTTCTCACCCAAGGTCTTTCGGCAGCTCAGGTGCGCCAGACCCTGCTGGCCAGCCGTGCACAGAGCGAAGAGATCACCTCACTCATCGCCCCCGACGCAGCACCTAAGAGCGAGGGCGCTTCAGGCGACACCGGTGCCTTGATGGCAGCGGTCAAAAAACTCACCCAAAAGATTTAACTCGGAAGGATCCAAGCCATGAACGTCATCAATGAAGCCCTCAACTTGGGCGACCTCGTTAAGTACGAGCAAGACAGCCTCAACTACTCGCGTGACGTGGTCACGGTGGAGGCAGGCCAGAACCTACCACTGGGTTGCATCGTCGGCCGTGTGACAGCCACAGCCAAGGTCAAACAACTTGACCCTGGCGCTGAAGATGGATCCCACCTTCCAGTGGGAATCCTGCTGGGTGCGGTGGATGCCACGCTCATCGACCGTGAAGACGCTTTGATCCTCGCCCGTCACGGCGTTGTCGCATCCAAAGCTGTCGTTTGGCCGGTGGAGATTTCCACCGCTCAGCAGGCAGCCATAACCGCGCAGCTGGCGTCGCTCGGCATCTTGATTCGCCAATCCGCTTGATTGGCTTGATTTTTAACCTTGATCGGACACCGCACCATGAACAATCCATTCAACACCCCCGCGTTTTCGATGGCCGCGCTCACCGCCGCCATCAACATCATCCCCAACCGTTACGGTCGCATGGAGGCCTTGAACCTTTTTCCAGTCAAGCCAGTACGCACCCGCCAAGTCATCGTGGAAGAGCAAAACGGTGTCCTGAACCTGCTGCCCACCATGCCTCCGGGCTCGCCCGGAATTGTGGGAACACGTGGCAAACGCAAGGTGCGCTCCTTTGTGATCCCCCATATTCCCCATGACGATGTGGTCTTGCCCGAAGAAGTCCAGGGCATCCGGGCCTTCGGCTCTGAGACCGAGATGGAGAGCGTGGCAGGCGTTATGGCCCGCCACCTGGAGACCATGCGCAACAAGCACGCCATCACGCTGGAGCACCTGCGCATGGGCGCACTCAAGGGTGTGATCCTCGACGCCGATGGGTCGGAGCTGGTGGATTTGTTCGATGCCTTCGAGATCGATCAGA
>CAYXWW010000431.1:0-1669 GCA_964468905.1 uncultured Rhodoferax sp.
GGATGTCATCCTTCAAGGCATCCACCAGCGCTTGCAGTTGCACGCCACAGCTGCCCACCCAGGCTCCCAGCGTGGAGCGGGGAATGGCCAAGCCAGCACGCCCAAAGATTGCCTCCTGGCGGTACAGCGGCAAGTGGTCGGCAAACTTGGCCACCAGCACCTGGGCCAGTAATCCGGTGGTGGGGATGCCTTTGTCGATGACATGCGCAGCCACCGGCGCCTGAATCAGGGTTTCGCAATGGGCGCAGGCCCATTTGCCGCGGATGTGGCGCTCCACGCTGAAGACACCAGGCACATAGTCCAACTTCTCGGCCACGTCTTCACCGATGCGCCTCAATTGGCAGCCACAGCGGCAGGTGGTGGACTCGGGTTCGTGGTGGATGTCGGTGCGTGGCAAGTTCGCTGGCAGCGGCTGGCGCTTGGGCTGCTCTTTGGTCTTGGGTGGTGGCGCATCGCCTGCACTGAGTTGGTCAATCTCGTCACTGACGGCTTGCAGGTCCGCGTCCAGGGTCTCTTCAAGCAGGCTTCTTTGCTCGGCGCTGAAACGCTCGGATTGGGCGGCAAACTTCAGGCGCTTGAGGATGGCGTTCTCGTGCGTTAGCTTGTCGATGGTGGCCTGTTTGAAGGTGACTGTCTGTAGCAGAGACTGCACCATGACACGCAGTTCTTCTGCGTTGAGATTGGAGAGCTCTTCAGTGGCAAAGACCATGGGACACAGTGTGCCAAGCCATGCTTGCCCGGACTATTGGCACATCCCCCAATTGAAGCCTGTACCCGCAATGCCACGATTCACACGACCGTGATTACCCCGGCTTCGCCTATGCGCGTCCAAGGCAAACCCATCACCAAGGCATCCAGTTGGTCACGGCTGATGTGCTGCTGCACGGTTCCACCCGGACTAAGCCACACAAACTTGCCTTGGTGCAGTCGTCGTGCAGCCAGCCATATACCGATGCCGTCATGCACCAGCACCTTCAAACGGTTGCCGCGTTTGTTGGCAAAGAGGTAGGCCGTGTGGGGATGGGCGGCACCAAACACGGCCACGACCCGGGCCAAAGCAGTGTCGGTTCCGGCGCGCATGTCCATGGGGGTAACGGCCAGCCACACCGCATCGATGCGGATCATTTGAGAATGGGCTGGGTCCACTGTGCAAAGTCGGCCGCTGCGCAGATGGGCCAGGTGACGGTCATCGTCAGCGCGCCTTTGCGAAGTTCTACTTTGAGATCGGCTACCCTGGACTCATGCATCACAGCCGGTAGCTGCATTGGAATGAAAGCAGGGGCGGGTGCGTTTGCGACGACGCCACCCGGGAGCTTCGCTCCGTCCAGTTGGTGACGTCCGTCGCGCGCGTGTTCCTTGAGCCAGCGGTGCAAAACGTTGGCGTTCATGCCATGGCTGCTGGCCAGACCTGCTATGGATGCGCCGGGCTGTTGGCAGGCGGCTACCAATTCATCCTTGAATTGGCGGGTGTACGTCCGGTGGGTTTGCCGGCTCGCAGATCTCGCAATGCTTGGTTCTTTGGACATGGTGTGCACGATGGGTTACGTGCACACGATCTTGCGAGATGGGAGAGATCAGTTCAAGATGGGTTCACCGGGCGCTTACGCTGGCGGTAGGCCACGGCGCGTTGCACCAGGTCCATGGCCTCTTCGGCTGAGCCCTGTTGCAG
>CAYXWW010000432.1:0-1662 GCA_964468905.1 uncultured Rhodoferax sp.
TGGCGCCAGATTCACTGACCAAAACAGTGGCCTATATGGACGCCAATCCAAACTGCGGTATTTTGGGTGTCCGCCTAGAAGGACGCGACGGCGTATTGCAGCCATGCTGCCGGTACTTCCCAACACCGTGGAATGCTTTTCTGTTGCGCACCGGGTTGGACCGTGTTTTTAGCGGCGTGCAAATGGTAGACGACATGACATGGGATCACAACGCAATTCGCACTTGTGATTGGGTGGTGGGGTGCTATTACTTGGTGCGAAAGGAACTTATTGACCAAATCGGCCTATTTGACCCGCGCTACTTTTTGTACTTTGAGGAGGTAGACCATTGTTTCGCCGCCAAAAAGGCTGGGTGGGATGTGGTTTTCTACCCCCATACCACCGTCATTCATCTGGGCGGGGAAAGTGCCAAATCAGACGGCGCTCTTACCGAAGGCGGTAAACAGCTAGAAGCACTCCAAATGGAAAGCGAGCTTTTGTACTACCGCAAGAATCACGGGCTCGGCACGGCGCTGGCAAGCGTTCTGTTAACGTGGTTGGCAGACGGGCTCAACTTGCTCAAGCGCGTACTCAAGCCCGGCGTGCCAATCTGCGCAGGTGCGACTTGGCGGCACATGGTGGCGGTCTTGCGTATCTTTGCGCAGACTCGCTGGGCAACACGTCCTACACGGTAAGAAATTCTATGTTTGCAAATATCAGAGCAGACTTAAAAGCGCATGGCGGGCATTGGGGGGCTCAAGGCTTTTGGGCCATGGTGGTCTACCGCTTTGGGCGCTGGCGGTATGGCATTGCCTCACCCTGGCTGCGCAAGCCGTTCTCTTTGCTGTACAAAGTGCTCTACAAGTTTGTGCAAATCATTACCGGTATCGAGTTACCCTGCGAGGTGGTTGTGGGGCCGGGTTTTGTGATCGACCATTTTGGAGGCATTGTGATTAGCGGCTATGCGCGGTTTGGCGCAAACTGCCGCATTCGAAATGGTGTGGTGGTGGGCCTCAAGAATGTTTCAGACCCCTGCGCGCCCCAGATAGGCGACAACGTGGATATCGGCGCGGGGGCCAAGGTTTTGGGCAATATCACCATTGGCAACCATGTGGCAATAGGAGCCAACGCAGTGGTCACCTGCAACGTACCCGACAACCACATTGCCGTGGGGGTGCCAGCGGTTATCAAGCCACGGCGTAACGCTGGCGACCGGACATGAGTGCTACAACGCAGCAAGTCACGCTGGCAGTTGTTGCCATTGGCCGCAATGAAGGCCAGCGCCTGCGGACTTGCATTGAATCCGCCATGGCGGGAGGTTTGGCACAACTGGTTGTGTATGTGGACTCTGGCTCCACCGATGGGTCAGCAGACTATGCGCGCAGCCAGTCCTGTCAGGTAGTGGATCTGGACCTGTCTACCCCATTTACAGCGGCTCGCGCACGCAACGAAGGCTTTGCACTGGCGCTCCAATGTGTGCCGTCGTTGACACATGTTCAGTTCATCGACGGAGATTGCGAATTGGTAGAGGGGTGGATGCCAGCAGCGGTTGCATTTTTGAGCCAACACCCAGAAGTAGCCGCAGTCTGCGGTCGCCGGCGTGAACGGCATCCGCAGCGCAGCATCTATAACCAGCTGTGCGATATTGAATGGAACACCGCGGTTGGTGCAGCCAAAAGTTGC
>CAYXWW010000433.1:0-1654 GCA_964468905.1 uncultured Rhodoferax sp.
GCCTAATCTGTCAAGTTTCCATACTACTAGAGTATTACCCGGCTGCAGAGCTTTAAGGCAATTTATTAATCCTGGTCTGTTGTCATGCCTTGATCCTGACTGATTATCGAAATAAATCCTATCTTCATTAACGCCAGCAGCAAGTAGAGCGTCTTTTTGTAGATCTAGTACCTGACTTCCATCCGCTTTGGATACTCGCATATATCCTATTAGTAGTATATCAGAGAAGTCGGCTTCTGCTTTTTCATATTCAATTAAGGCAAGAAATGCTAGCTCATGATTTTCAAATTCGAATTCTACAGAAGAGAGAAGCAATTTAAGGGTTTTTATAATCTGTTCTTTCTGATATTTATAACCTTTTACCAGCACCCAGACTAGTTCACATAGAACAATATTATTGATAAATATTGCTTTCTCTTTGCCTATATAGCTATCTAAAAGCTTAGTAGCAATTATGGACTGTTCTTCATCTTCACTCGTAATATATCTTATTAAAACATTAGTATCTACGGCTATCATAGAACATCCCTTATAATACTATTCATTTCATCGCATGAAAGAGATTTATCAGGTTTAGCTAGAATATTCTTAAGCTTAGATAGTGAATTATTGATCGGTACTATGATAATGCAACCTTCTTGTTCTATTAATTCAATCTTGCTACCTACCGAGATATTAAGATTATTTCTAATATTTGTAGGAATCGTAATTTGTCCCTTACTAGTTACCTTAGAGTAATGCTTATTTAGCATATGTAATACTTTATTTAATTAATTCTACTATATCCAGTATAGTAAGATTTTTTCTAAAAACAACTACCTAAGAAGGAATATACTATATTTTCTAAAAAGTAAGAACCTAATTAGGTATAATCTTTCACCTAAGGTGTTTACTTACTTATTAGCTGTTTCCGGCAGCTGTCATCTATTATTATCAACTGTATTTATGCCAACTTTTAAAAATTAAATTACTTAGTAACTTAATTAACTAAATGTTAACTTATTTATGTGTACGATATTAATATAGTTTACGATTTTGTAGTTATTACAAATTTATATCGTTAAGAATTGGTAACTACTACTTGCGTAAACTATACCGGGTGGGTAAGTAAGTTAAACAATTAAAGTTTTAATTTAAGGAGAGCTAAGATGAGTGCAACTAAAGTTGAAGTTTTAGGATGAATTGTTAGAGGTGAGTTACTAGATGGCGATGTTAAGGAAATATCTAGTATATTTAGAGACAAAACTACCCCCCAAAAAAATGCCTTCCTTAATAAGCTAGGTATTGAAGTAATTAATGACAACAACCCAACGCCAAAAATATCTACTGAAAAAATATCAGATACAGCATTACATTCCGTGACTCAAGAACTTTTAATACAGCAAGCATCAGAACAAACAGGACAAAATACTTTTTTAAGAACAGATTATGGTTATTTAAGCATTAGCAAAAAGCTTTTGGCCGAAGAAGGCAGGCGCCATCCTCTCGAGGAAGGAGGAAAAGTTCCAGATGTCATAGTTGATCATTTAAGAGCGATATTGAAAGTTGCTCCAAAGGTTTTAAACTCTGAAAAAAGCATAGATATTGAAGATATAGCAGTTGTATCTTTTAATATTTATAATACATATACCGGTGTATTACCTGTAATAGATAA
>CAYXWW010000434.1:0-1653 GCA_964468905.1 uncultured Rhodoferax sp.
ATACCGGCCTGTCACGCCGGGGGTCGCGGGTTCGAGTCCCGTCCGCTCCGCCAAAATTGAAAAGCCATCAGTCGAGAGACTGGTGGCTTTTTTCTTGTCGGTCCTCCATGTGGCGTCTCAATCAGTGTGTGCTGCCGGGTGACGCGTGTTTGGCGGACAGCCGCCACAAAGACGTAACTTCCGCTGCGCGCGCGCTATGCAATGCGTCCATGGCATCGGTGGCTTTGGGGTGCAGAGGTTTGGCATCCAAGCGGCCCACTACGTCCAGGCCAGCAGATTCAATGGCCGTCAAAAGCTCCACACGGGTGCGCAGGCCCAGGTGTTCTGCTAGGTCAGAAATAATTAGCCAGCCTTCGCCCTTAGGTGCCAAATGGGTTGCCAATGTGCGCAAAAACCCCAGCAGCATTTTGCTGCCTTCGTCATACACCGCGTGTTCAATCGGTGACCCGGGGCGTGCCGGTAGCCATGGTGGGTTGCACACAATGATGTCGGCCTCGCCAGGCGGAAATAGGTTGGTCTGCAACAGTTGTACATGTTCCACGAGCCCAAGCTGCAGCAAGTTCGCACGTGCGCAGGCCAGTGCGCGTGGGTCCAGATCAGTAGCGATGATGTGGGCAATACCACTTCGCGCCATCACAGCAGCCAGCACACCCGTACCGGTGCCAATATCAAATGCCTTGCGGGTGACCGTGTGCTTCGTGTCCCTGGGTCCCGAGGTAGCGGCGAGCGCTTCAACAAGCAGTGCGATGTATTCCCCACGCTCGGGAGAAAACACGCCATAGTGCGGATAGATGCGGTTGTTGGGAGCGTGCCCCAGCGCGCCAATTTCAACGCCATTCTTGCGCCACTCATGCGCGCTGATCAGGCCCAGCAACTCACGCAGCGACGCCACTGACACACCGGCGGCTGGATCTGATGTGCCCCAGGCTTCGGTGCATGCCAGTAGCGCGTCAGGCGCACGGCGTAGCGCAATGGCGTAGTCGGCCTGGAAGGGAATCAACACCATGCCCAGCACCCGCGCGCGTTGCGCCTGGGCTTGGCGGTGCAGATTGAAGGCGCTTTGTGATGGATCGGTGGATGGTTTCTTTGCAGCGATGGCCACCTTGGCCGTTTGCTTGCGGTGGGTACGCTTGGCAGGCTGGTCCACGCGGCGTGCCATGGCCTGCAGCAATTGGCGGGCGTTCTGATAGTCGCCTTGCCAAAGCATGGCGGTGCCTTCGCAGGCCAGGCGGTACGCTACATCGGCAGTGATGGTGTCGTCGGCGAGCACCACTTTTTTGGGCGGCGGCGCGCCGCGCTCCGAGCGCCACACGGCAGAACAGGCTTGTTCCGCGTGCATCCAGTGCAATGCAGTGGGTCCTGTAGTGTGATTGTCTGAACCGAAGGCGATGGGGGCGATGGACATGGGTGATAACTGCATGGTGCGTGGCTTTCCTTTTAACAGATTGCAGCGGCAAGCTACTGGCAATGCAATGGCTTGCACGCATTCGAACAGCCATGGGCGATTAAACTGAGGCCAGTCTATTTGCCGCAATTTCGTGAATTCCTCCAACACATTTTCATCCGCACCCCTGGCCGAACGCCTTCGCCCCAAGACCTTGGGCGAGGTCATTGGCCAGCAGCATTTGCTGGGCGAGGGCATGGCGCTGCGCG
>CAYXWW010000435.1:0-395 GCA_964468905.1 uncultured Rhodoferax sp.
TAGGTCTTGCATTGTAAAAACGAATATAGCCTTTACTCGTAAAATAAAGACCAATTAAAACACATAAAAATCTTTTTTGACCTGCCGTGTTAAGAGATTTAGCAAACCTCACCCATTCCTCATCTTTAATGCTTAAAAAATCCACCTTGTTTGAAAACCGTCTTGCAAACAAGGCGGGATGATGAGTTGAATCATAAATATCTGGATGCCAAGCGACGTCGTTTATATCAGCTGATGAAAATTTGCATTGGTATTCGGAATCTCTATCTACATAGGAAAGGGTTTCAGTTATCTTCTCAAGAATTAGATCATCTTCCCAAAAATCATTGTAAACAAGATGGAGGTAACTAACTTCATTAAGTGGGACAAACCAATTCTTTATATTTTTTTCCGTC
>CAYXWW010000435.1:405-1371 GCA_964468905.1 uncultured Rhodoferax sp.
TCTTATTAGATTGATTATTTCTTCGTCAACGCCAGCAAACCCATTCTTAAATAATTTATCTATAAGCCGCTTACTAGCAACACCTCTAATTCCGTAATCAGCTACTCGTAATACATCATTAAAACAGAAGTCGTCTTCTCGATCCCCTTCAAAAGTATTAATCAATGGAATTATTTGCCTAAAGCCTGATGGTGGTAACATAGCCAAGCATGCAGTATCTAGATGTTCTGATGAGCAACCACAAAGGAATTCTCTTTTAACTTCAGCTTCACTTGCTAGCCCGGCTTCTACAACGCCTATACCGATCTTTGCACAAATCATTAAATAATTCGAAATTGCAATTAAATATTCAACTTTTTCATTTAAATCAGAAAATACATCTAAACATGAATAATTTACAAGCCTTTCAGCACAAAAGTCTTCTAAATTATTAATGCCAGATTTATTTTCCTCATTGCTAATCAAGGGTTTAAATAACAAGAATGAGACTATTCTCAATAGAGGTTTTTTGTTATCTTGAATTATTTTACTCTTTTTATTTAATACTGCCTCTTCATCCTTTTCATCTTCAAAATATGATGCCAGATAGTCTGAGAAATCTAATAAACCTTGCTTCAACTCAGGTCGACTTTCTAAAATGTCCGCAGTCCAAACGCTCCACGGTATCATTTTAAAACCTAACTTTTCAGCTTCACTGTGAAGTTTCTTAGCTGTGATATCAAGCTCAGCAAAAGCAGAAGCAGCGTTGTAAGCCAATTCGGCAAGGACAGTTCTATCTCGAACAATTGGTGCAACTGGCGCTAGTTCGTTTTCATTATCCCTAGTTAAGTATGAATAATCAGAATCTCCAACCAGATAATTTTCATATCCGTATATTTCATTACCCTCATATGAGTCAAATATTTTCCATAGAATTTTCGATGTCTCAACACTTGACATGAAAGCTGGATAGGAGAGATTTTTATT
>CAYXWW010000435.1:1381-1649 GCA_964468905.1 uncultured Rhodoferax sp.
CAAGTAAGGACTACCAGCGCAGCAAAAAAACTGCTCATCACTTACATTAAATAGCAGATTTAAACATGACTCTAGCTCTTCAATTTTTACGTTGGCAACCATGGCCTTTTCTAATAGCCTGCAATATGTAGGCATTGTTGGGAAAATTTTAAATAATTCAAGGGCTGATTGATATTCAGTAATTGAATTATTAATATTTGTAACATTTGGTCGATTTTTTGATTTTTGTTTCAATTTGGTCTACCAAACCTCTTTTTGTTTGTATCAT
>CAYXWW010000436.1:0-1639 GCA_964468905.1 uncultured Rhodoferax sp.
ATTAAATTCTCTATATCTTTGCATGAGGACTTACTTAACGGCATGGCCGTTTCCACTTCTGCAAATGAGTGCCCTTCTTTTATCAAAATTACTTGTTTATAGGACTCTATTATCTTATAAAGGAGAGAAAATCTATTGTTTGCTATAAGTGTAAGTAGAAAGCTTTTAGTTGTGATATGTATTTTTTTTTCAAGAAAAATTGATTCTATTAGTTTGCGTTTTACAACTTTAGGTACTGTGTAATTCAAAAGCAATTTCTTTAATTTGAATGATTCTATAGTTTTGTATACTGTATCCAAGTCTTTAGACACTACATCATCAATGCCTTCCTTATTAGCTACTTTTAGCAAAATCTTTGCGTAACGGATAGGTATTAAATCATTCTTCATCTATTCTAAATCTCCATAGAAGGAAACGAGTTTAAAGGACATAAGAGTTTTACCACGTATTTCAATTACATACAACATTGCTTTTATATATAAATTATTAAGGATAATTTTTGAAGTTAATGCCCATAGATCATTTCTACCATAGATAGTGTGAATAGCGTTCGATGTTGACTTGACTCAACTTATAGTGTACAAATTACTTGTGTATCTTAAAATTTAGCTTCCTATGCCAAATAATTTTCTTATTAAATATATCAGTGCACATAAGAATAGAGACATCAATAAGCTCTCTATGCTGTATAAATTACCATTCCTTGTAAGAGATAATTCAGGTGTTGTATCATATTTAGAAACAAAGACGGAGCTTGAAATGTATATTGATCGTAGGTTGAGTGAATGTAATGATATATCTTCTGTGGAATATGTTGGCAATATAGGAAGCAGGTTTACATTATTCAACATAAAGGAATATATAAATTCTGACTTTATAACTCGTCATTTGGTGGTCGAGAGGATAGGGGAAAGGTATTTTCTTATATCAGAAGAGTAAACTGTGTTGTCTTACTGTATAATATATTGTTACTGATTAAGTGTATCCCATCTTTGGGATATATTCGAGAAGGCATTTCCACGTTCTTCAAAATTTTTCCATTGATCTAAAGATGCGCAAGCCGGTGAGAGCAATACTACACCTTGCGTAGGTTGCAATGACTGTATATCACTCATTGCATTTTCAAGGGTGTGAGAAATTGTATAGGGTATATTATATTTTTCAAGAACGTAAGAGAAGTCCTTGGCTGCAGTTCCGACAAGAAATGCATGCTTTATCTTATGAAATAATCCTGATAAAGATTCTATGCCAGAATCTTTAGATATTCCCCCTGCAATCCAATATATATCATCATATGTTTGTAATGCTTTTTCACAAGCATCTACATTAGTTGCTTTGCTGTCGTTGACGAATTTCACTCCATTGTATTCATGGACTAATTTCATACGGTGTTCTAAGCCCTTAAAAGTATGTATTGTCTTAATTACTATTTTTGGGTCCAATCCATTTAAAAATGCTGCTGTAAAAGCAGCTAATATATGTTGGTGATTGTGTGCTCCAGGAATCCATTTAGAATGGCCAAAATCAAGTTTTGTATTACTTCCTTTGAATTTTATATAAATGCATCCATCTATTAAGCTTATTCCATCATCAAGTAGCGACAGGCATGATATAGGAACTATATTAGATATATTCGCAA
>CAYXWW010000437.1:0-1636 GCA_964468905.1 uncultured Rhodoferax sp.
GATGTTTTCAGACGATGCGGGTGAATAGCCTGTTGCGGGGGTTGATCTGTTGCATCACTGCAACACGACGCTGCGCCCGTGAAAATATTTTTCCTGGCATGACTTTCCCTGGCGGTGAAATTTATTTACCTCTCAGGGAAAGTAATTCGACATGTAAATGCCGAAATGATGCTTTGGATGGCTTTGGGCCGTTTTCTTTCCCTGGCCGGGAAAGCTGCCCTTTCTCTTCCTTTTACCAAGCCACTGTCGGCATTATGAAGTCACGCCAATAACGGCGCTTTTTTGGAGAGAAAAATGGAATTGCTGGACAAAGAACTATTTGCGGACTTCAAGGACGCTACCGACGAACTTTTCCTCATCCTGGAGGCGGCTCGGCTGGTCGATGCTGGATCACGTCTGAATGATGTGGCGCAGGTGGCGAAGAATCTGGACGAAGCTCTTGGTAATCTGTCTGACGGGGGCTTAGGCAGTGACTTGCAGCAGGTCAAACGTGTGGAGGCCATGATTGCCACCGTTGGCCAGTTACTGACGTTGAAACAAAAGGCAATGTTCGATCCGCTCGTTGTTGGCTTGTTGCGAATGGCGTCCTATCGAGCAAACGAACTTGAAAACGACTGGGAGCTGTTGGTGACTGAGGAATTGGGGCCGTTGTTGCGCAGTTGATCGGAGGGCATTCAGGCTGGCCGTATCCAAGGCCCGTCGTCTGTCACTGTGCGTCGCTTCCAAGATTAGTTTCGATACACGCCATTTACGCGGCTATCCCATCTACGACTCGCGCTATCGGCGCTCTGGATTTGGCCGTTTCACGGGCAGTCCAAAGGTCGCGCTGCGTTTGCATAGCCAGCCAGTAGCCGGGCGTCGTACCCAGCGACTCCGAAAGCCGGAGATCCATATCCGCGCTTACCGCAGCGTGCCCGTGGATGACACGCGAAAGCATGACGCGGCTAATGCCGATGTGCTCGGCGAAGGCCGTCACGGAAAAATCTAGGTCAGCGATCCATCCGGCCAGTATTTCGCCAGGGTGCGCGGGGTTGTGCATGTCCATGATGTGTTCCTCAGTGGTAATCCAGATAGTCCAAAAGCTCAACATCGTTACCGATGAAGCGGAACGTAAGCCGCCAGTTCGCTTGTACGGTTACGGAATGAAAACCAGTCAAATGGCCTGACAGTCCGTGCAATCGCCATGAGGGGCGGTTAAGGTCTTGCGGCCCCTGTGCCACGCTCAAGGCGGTCAATAGTTCGCGCAAACGCTTCGCGTGAATCGGTTGAATGCCGGTCATGCTCCCCGTTTGGTAGAACAGGCCCAGCCCTTTGTGCTTGAATGAGATAATCATAGTGTGTAAATCGACGGTTTACAAGTTGTTTTTTCGTGCCCGGCTATTGATGCCAACAACCTTGGTTTGGTGGCTGTTGTTACCAGACAGGATTTCATCAAGCTTTGCCTCCCAGGCTTCCAGTGCCGCCCGCTTTTCTTTTGTGTAGGCGTGCTTGTCGTAAACCGCGTCCTGCACACCGCCGAGGCCGTGGCTCAGCAAGTGCGCCCGCGTTTCCTTGGTAATGCCCATCCCGGCCAGTATGGTCTCGCATGTCCGGCGTAGGTCGCGGGTGTCGAAGTAGGGGCAACCCATTTGTGTCC
>CAYXWW010000438.1:0-1622 GCA_964468905.1 uncultured Rhodoferax sp.
TCCGCAACCTGCCCAATTCGGCGGGTTACTCCGACAGCAAAGGCATTTTTGCGGCGCGCAAGGCGGTGATGCACTACACCCAGCAGCAAGGCATTGCCGGTGTCACGCTGGACGACATCTACTTGGGCAACGGCGCGAGTGAACTGATTGTGATGGCGGCCAACGCCTTGCTCGACAACGGCGACGAACTGTTGGTGCCCATGCCCGATTACCCGCTGTGGACCGCTGCCACCAGCCTGTCCGGCGGCAAGCCCGTGCATTACCTGTGCGATGAAGCCAATGGCTGGATGCCCAACCTGGACGACATACGCGCCAAGATCAGCCCCAAGACCAAGGGAATTGTGGTGATTAACCCCAACAATCCCACCGGCGCTATGTACAGCGATGCGTTGCTCAAAGGCATTGTTGACATAGCGCGTGAGTTTGAACTGGTCATTTTGGCCGACGAGGTTTATGACAAGGTGTTGTACGACGGCGTGACACACACCGCCATGGCCAGCTTGTCGACCGATGTGTTGACGTTGACCTTTAACTCACTATCCAAAGCCTACCGCTCGTGCGGGTACCGCGCGGGGTGGATGATTGTGTCGGGCCCCAAACAGATCGCTACCGACTTCATTGAAGGCCTGAACATGCTGGCTAATTTGAAGCTGGGCTCTAACGTGCCTGGCCAATACGCCATTCAGACTGCGCTGGGCGGCTACCAAAGCATTCAGGACTTGGTCAAAGAAGGCGGCCGTTTGCGCCGCCAACGCGATTTGGCCTATGAGCTGATTACGGCCATTCCCGGCGTCACCTGCGTCAAGCCGCATGCGGCGCTGTACATGTTCCCTAAGCTGGACCCAGCGGTGTACCCCATCGCAGACGACAGGCAGTTTTTCCTGGAGCTGCTGCGCGAGACGCGGGTCATGCTGATTCAAGGCACGGGCTTTAACTGGCCGCAGCCTGACCACTTCCGCATTGTGTTTTTGCCGCACGAAGACGACTTGCGCGAGGCGATCAGCCGTATTGCCAAGTTCCTGGAAGGGTACCGCAATCGCCACGCCACGCAAGGTGGGCAAAGCGCCCCGTCTGCTATCAAGTTGGTAGCTAATCGCGCTTGATTTACGAGGGCTAGAGCCCATTTTTATTCAGATAGATTTATGAAACCGATACAAGTTGGACTGATAGGAATTGGTGTTGTTGGCGCGGGCGTCTTTCACGTGCTCCAGCGCAACCAGGAAGAAATTCAGCGTCGCGCAGGACGCGGCATCGTGGTAACCATGGTGTCACGTCGCAACACAGTCCTTGCGCAAGAGATTGTTGGAAACCAGGCCCAGGTTGTGGCCGATGCACGCGACATCATTGCCAATCCCGATATCGACATCGTGGTCGAGCTCATTGGCGGCTGCACGCTGGCACGCGAGTTGGTGCTGGAAGCCATTGCCGCAGGCAAGCACGTGGTCACCGCCAACAAGGCGCTGTTGGCCGTGCACGGCACCGAGATCTTTGCCGCGGCATCGGCTAAGGGCGTCATGGTGGCATTTGAAGCTGCGGTGGCCGGTGGCATTCCCATCATCAAGGCGCTGCGCGAGGGCCTGACGGCCAACCGCATCCAGTGGCTGGCGGGCATCATCAACGGC
>CAYXWW010000439.1:0-1621 GCA_964468905.1 uncultured Rhodoferax sp.
CTTGGGAATTGGCTTAGGTGACGAGGTGGTGGTGACGCCGCGAACCTTCATTGCCTCGATTTCATGCGTTGTCAATGCCGGGGCTGTGCCGGTGTTTGCAGAGGTTGAACCTGACTCTGGCAATATCTCGGCCCGTACCATTGCTGCGGTGTTAACGCCACGCACCAAGGCTGTGGTTTGCGTTCATCTGGCGGGCTGGCCTTGCGACATGGATCCCATCATGGCGCTTGCGAACGCGCATGGCCTCAAGGTCATTGAAGACTGTGCCCAGGCCCATGGCACCCGCTACAAGGGCCGCAGCGCGGGCAGCATTGGCCATGTGGGGGCGTGGAGCTTCTGCCAGGACAAGATCATGACCACGGGCGGCGAGGGTGGTATGGTGACCACGAACGACGAGGCGCTCTGGCGGGTGATGTGGTCGTTTAAAGACCATGGCAAGAGCTACGAAGCGGTCTATGAACGTCAGCACCCGCCAGGCTTCCGTTGGCTGCATGAGAGCTTCGGCACCAACTGGCGCATGCTGGAGATACAGGCAGTCATTGGACGTATTCAGCTTCGCCGAATGTCCGATTGGGTAGCGGCACGCAAACGCAATGCTGAGGCTATTTGGTCGGTATGTCGTGACTTTCCAGCGCTGCGGGTTCCACCAGTTAAGTGTGCCAGCTGTCCAGGTTCATGCCTTGCAAATAGTGCAAGCTGTGAGCACGCGCATTACAAGTGTTATGTGTATGTGGAGCCTGAGCGTTTGGCAAATGGGTGGACTCGTGACCGAATCATTGAGGCGATCAATGCCCAAGGTGTACCGTGCTATCAAGGCAGCTGTAGCGAGGTGTATCTGGAAAAAGCCTTTGATGACACCGGATGGCGGCCGGAAGTCCGTTTGCCAGTTGCCAAAGTACTGGGAGAGACGAGCTTGATGTTCTTAGTTCACCCCACGTTGACTGAAGCCGAGGTAGCGAAAACCTGTGAAGCCATCAAGACGGTCATGACTGAGGCCAGTAATGCCAGTTGAATCACAGGACTCAGGACTTTTGCAGAATTTCACATCATGGGTGAAATCATGATCCGCACGTTGAGTCGTTTTGCAGCACCAGCTTTGGCTCTGCCACGTGCAGTCAAGCGCGGCATCGTGCTTGCCTTGGATGCCGCCCTTTGCATTTTGTCGGTATGGCTGGCTTTTTACCTGCGCAGTGGCAGTTTTACGTCTTTGTCAGGCCCTGCCATTTGGCCCGCAGTGGCTTCTGTTGCGCTGGCTTTGCCGGTTTTCATTACCTCGGGTCTTTACCGCGCCATCTTCCGCTATAGCGGCTTGCCAGCCATGGTGGCAGTGGGGCGCGCCATGCTGCTTTATGGCTTAGCTTTTGCGGCTATTTTTACCTTCTGGAGTGTGGATGGCGTACCGCGAACGGTGGGCTTGATTCAGCCCATCTTGTTGCTGCTCTTGGTGGGTGCATCGCGCGTCGCAGCGCGGGTGTGGCTAGGTGGTCTTTACCACCAGCAGCTGCGCAAGGCGTCTTTGCCTCAAGCCCTCATTTACGGTGCAGGCAGTGCCGGGCGTCAATTGGCCTCGGCCATGGCAAACAGCCCAGAGATTCGGGTGGTGGGCTTTTTGGACGATGAC
>CAYXWW010000440.1:0-1619 GCA_964468905.1 uncultured Rhodoferax sp.
CACGCTTTTTTCTGGCTTCATGGTGATCCCGTACCTGACGATTTATTCGCAGGTCAACGTGGGCTTGAGGGCGGACGAGATTCCCTACCTGTACTTGTTCGGTGGGCTGGCGACCATCTTCACCTCCCGCTGGATCGGTCGCATGGCCGACCGGCACGGCAAGCTTCGGGTGTTCCGCCGGGTGGCTGCGGTGGGCGCCCTGCCCACGCTGGCCATCACGACACTGCCGCCGGTGCCGCTGTGGGTGGCTGTTGCGGTGTCGGCGTGCTTGTTTGTGGCGATGAACGGGCGCATGGTACCGGGCATGGCGATTGTGGGCGCCGCGGCTGCCCCGCGCCTGCGGGGCGCGTTCCTTTCGATCAACGGATCGGTGCAGTCCATTGCCATGGGCTTTGCAGCGCTGGTGAGTGGCCACATCATCACGCGCAATCCCCAAGGCTTGGTGGAGCGATACTGGGTGTCGGCGCTCATCGGCATCGCTGCCATCGCGGCTGCAGCCTGGCTGGGTGGGCGCCTCACCGTACACGATGCTGGGGTTTCCCAGGTGCCGGGCCAAAAACCCCTTGCCTGACAAGCGCTTACACGCCGTTGCCGGCTTGAAGCGAGGCAGATCCCCTTGCCCCGCTTGCTTTCGGCATACAACAGGGGCATAGTGGGTGTGTCAACCAACAGCCGAGGAGGACCTTCATGAATCTCACGATCAGCGGCCACCACCTGGAAATCACGCCGGCCTTGCGAAATTATGTGACGCACAAGCTGGACCGGATCAACAGGCATTTCGATCAGGTGGTTGATGTCAAGGTCTTGCTGACCGTTGAGAAGCAGAAGGAAAAGCAGAAGCGTCAACGCGCCGAATGCAACATCCACGTCAAAGGCAACGATCTCTTTGCCGAAAGCTCCCATGAGGATTTGTACGCCGCCGTGGATGAGCTGGTGGACAAGCTTGACCGTCAGGTGGTGCGTCACAAGGACCGCATCCAGGCCCACCAACACGAGGCCCCCAAACGCCTGATGTAGACGGGCAGGCAACACGCCCCCTGGATGGTGCCGCAGCGCGTTGACAAGCGCGTGTGCTGCGGGTGTGGATAATTCACGCCCCATGAACCGCCTCGCCGCCATCTTGCCGCCCGCACAGGTGCTGGTGGGCGTCGAAGCCACCAGCAAGAAGCGGGCGTTCGAAGAGGCGGGCCTGCTGTTCGAGAACCTGCACGGCCTGGGGCGCGCCATGGTCACCGACAGCCTTTTTGCTCGCGAACGGCTGGGTTCGACGGGTCTGGGTCATGGGGTTGCCATCCCCCATGGACGCGTGAAAGGGCTCAAGGCTCCGATGGCGGCCATGATGCAATTGGCCCAACCCGTCGGTTTCGATGCGCCCGACGAAACGCCGGTGCGCTTGCTGATTTTTCTGTTGGTGCCTGAAGCCGCCACGCAGAAACACCTGGAGATCCTGTCGGAAATCGCAGAGCTGCTCAGCGACGCCGATTTGCGCGAGCGACTGAAGAACACGACCGACGCCGACGCGGTGCATGCCCTGGTTCACCAGTGGCAGCCCAGCGCACCATGAAACCCACGGTTGTCAGCGCCGATGTGTTGTTCGAGGCCTTTCGCGAAAAGCTCGG
>CAYXWW010000441.1:0-1613 GCA_964468905.1 uncultured Rhodoferax sp.
ACCCACACCAAACGGTAGTTGGCAGCGCGTGAGCCCGTGAGCTGCATACTGCCTTGGTCCACCGTCACGCTGCCAGCGTCTGCACTGCTGAACACAGGGCGGCCTACCAGAGTCAGGCCTCCACCGATGGCCTTGTCTGCGGTAAAGGCAGTGGTGTACGGCGCGTTGTTGTTGGCAGTACCCACAACCAAAGTGCCATAGCCTGTGGCATTGCCGCTTATGGCAGGAGCCACCAACGTGGTGGCGTCGTACACCTTGGTCAAGCTGGCAGTGGCAGGCAACTCTACGTCCAGCGGGGTGATGCTGGCTGTCGTGGTGGCTTGAGAGGTGATCGTGTAGTTGTTCACATCAGCGCCGCTGTAAGTACTGGTCAGGGTGACGGTTTTACCGTTGGCGGCGTTCTCGTCGCTGAACACACCAGTGGCGGCCACATCGAGCACATCATTCAGAACCAAACCTGCTTTGTTCACACCGCTCACAGACACAGTTGCAGCTGTGGTGTTGTCATAGGTTTTGTTAGCCGCCGTGATGCCGCTGATGGTCAAAAGCTTAGGCGTGATATTGGCCGTGCTGGTGGCTTGGTCCGTGATGGTGTAGTTGTCTTTGTCTGCGCCAGCGTAGGTGCTGCTCAGAGTAACGACTTTGGCGGTGCCCACATCTTTGGTGGCAAACGTGCCCGTAGCGCTGGCGGTAACCACGTCACCGCTGATGAGGCCGGCCAACATCACGTTGGTGGCATCAATGCCAGCCACCACGCCACCGTCGTACACGCGGTTGTTGGCGACAAAGCCCGACACCGTCAATGCTTTGGGCGTGATATTGGCCGTGGTGGTGGCTTGGCTGGTGATGGTGTAGTTGGCTTTGTCTGCGCCGGTGTAGCTGCTGGTGAGGTTGACCGTGCTTGCTGTGCCTGCGTTTTTGGACGCAAACACACCAGTGGCTGACACGTTCAAATCGTCGTTCGCCACTTTGTCTGACCATACGGCGCTGGCCGCGCTGACGGTGGCGTTGGTGGTAGCGTCGTACACCTTGTTGCTGGCTGTAATGCCTGAGACGGTGACAGCGCGTGGGTTGATCTTGGCGCTGAGTGTGGTGTTGCCTACAACGGCATAGTTGCCGGCTTTGGTGCCCGACAAGCCGAGACTAGAGGCTAAGAGTGTGACGGTTTTGTTGATCACCGAGCCGTTGTTGTAGGCCACGTTTTTATCGGCAAAACTGGCTGAGGCGTTGGTGGTATTCAAGACCACATCGGCGGCATCGCCTGCCAAAACGCCAGTGAGAGAACCGTAGGTACTGAGGGTGGCCACCACGCCACCGTCATAGGTTTTGTCATTGGCAGCAGCGCCTGTGAGGGTGAGCGACTTCGGCGTGATCTTGGCTGTGGTGGTGGTGGGGCTGCCGGCGTAGGTGTAGTTGTTCTTGTCAGCACCATCGTAGGTGCTGGTGAATGCCACCACTTGTGCAGCCAAAGCAGAGCCGCTGCCGTACGCCACGTTGGCGCTGCCAAAGGTGCCAGTGGCTGCCACGGTGAGTGCGTCGCCCGCCACCATGCCGTTGAACACGGCGTTGCTCACATTCATCGTGGCCGTGTTGTTGCCGTCGTACACCTTGTC
>CAYXWW010000442.1:0-1608 GCA_964468905.1 uncultured Rhodoferax sp.
TTTTTTCAATAACCGTCATAAAAATCTTCCTAATGAACAGTGAACTCATGTCCTGCAATTCATCGACTTTCGTGACTGAAACTTGAATGCTTAATATAAAAACAATAAACCGTACATTTCATTTTGTAAATTTACTAAGATTGAAGTCATGTACTTAATAACGATCATAAATCATGAAACTTTCTATCAAAATTCAATATGAATAAAAAGTGTGAACTTTTTATCAGTTTTAATTAAATAAATTTAAAAATTATTCAAATAATCCCTAAAGTTTTATTTTCAAAAGTCGATAAACCGATCGTGCATAAAAAGCATAGCTACGCGAATTGGTTTATTTGTTGTAAATAAAATAATTTATTTAGATGAGAATAATTTTTTATAGTGCTAACTTGTTACGGTGTTACTTAGAAACCGATTTTCAATTCTAAATTTTTTGTTACATTTGGAGCAGTGTGCCATACGTGTTTTTTCCTTCGTTTTTTATTAAGGAT
Organism: uncultured Rhodoferax sp.; assembly: GCA_964468905.1. Classification (GTDB taxonomy): domain Bacteria; phylum Pseudomonadota; class Gammaproteobacteria; order Burkholderiales; family Burkholderiaceae_C; genus Allorhodoferax. The sequence goes on from CAYXWW010000442.1 coordinate 492, forward strand.
AAGCATGTTTGGTAAAAAAGCTTGTAGAGCTTTGCTAAGCGATTGGTTTTATTGGAGTTTTATGTTTCGAGTCAAAATCAAGAATGATTATATTTTTGATGTGAGTCGAAAATTTTATTAAATAGTTATTGGCCGCATATCTGTTTTATCAGAGAAAAGCGGACTTATTTAGTCAATTAAGAAAAGAGAGTCATTTATGTCTTCACTCGTCATCGGGCTATCAACCCAACAAATTACTGACCTTGATTCGGCTAGTATTGACGGCTTTTCGACCTCAGATATTCTGAGCTTAACGACCAGACAGATTCAGTTTTTCTCGACTAATCAGATACCGTTTTTCACGGCTGAAAATGTTGCGGCACTTTCAACTGCGCAAATCGTCGCATTGAATAGTGTGCAACTTGGTTCCTTTACCACAAGTCAAATTGCTGCACTTTTAGAGACACAGATACGTGTTGTTGAAACGCGCGATCTCGTCGGTCTCACTACAGATCAAGTTGTCGCTCTTAATAGCGCGCAGATCGGTGCACTGACTTCAACACAAATTTCCGCTTTAGACACAAATCAGATTGGCGCAATTGAAACCGCTGATTTAGTTGGTTTAAGCACAACAGCGATTCGTGCAATCGAAACGCGTGACTTAGCTGTTTTAAGCACGGATCAGATTTCTGCTCTCAATAGTGCGCAGTTGAGCGCAATGACAACATTGCAGTTTGCTGGTTTGAATAGCAATCAGATTTCTGCAATTCAAGTTGATACAGTTTCCGGACTCAATACAGCTCAAATTCGTGCAATTGAAACGAATGACATCGCTGGATTGACTTCAACACAAATAGCTGCGTTGACTTCACGTCAGTTATCCGTGTTGACAACGCTACAATTGGTGGCATTAACAACTGATCAAATCACTGGCATTGAGACTCGTGATATCGCAGGTCTCAGCACTTCGCACATTGCTGCTATTACCAGTACTCAGTTTAGTGTATTTAGCACATCACAAGTACAAGTTCTGAGTTCTAATCAGGTTCGTGCAATTGGCGCATCGAACATATCTGGTTTGACCACAGATCAAATTATCACATTAAACAGCACACAACTGAGTGCGCTGACTACGCTG
>CAYXWW010000443.1:0-1599 GCA_964468905.1 uncultured Rhodoferax sp.
GGAGGACACCCCCCCACGAAAGCCATGAAAATTCATCAGAAATCCCCTCAAGTAATTACAACTGACGTCGATTCAAAGAACGACAACTCATATCGCGCCTAAAAGTCGATAAAACGCTCGTGCACATGCAACAAGAGAAGGCATATCATGACCAACGAAATTTCAGCAATAGGCTCACACAGTCCTTCTGCGCATACAGCAGTCAGCACCCCCGTGCCAACGGCATTAGCCACAACAACTGTTACTGCAGGCCCCGCCGCCGCCACCCGTGCGCCGGAAACACAACATACAGAAGCCGAACCGCAATTTGAACCCTTGGTGTCTACAGAAGAAAGGCGCGAAAAGCTTCGCTCGGCCATCCAACGACTGAACGACATGATGCGAGAGGGCAGCCGCGACCTGAACTTCAGCATGGATGAAAGCACTGACAGGGTTGTCATCACGGTCAAAAATGCCAACACTGGCGAAATCGTTCGACAAATACCCGATGCAGCCTTGCTGCGCGTGGCACATGACCTGGAAAACCTCAAGGGTGTTTTGCACAACCAATCGACTTGATCTCTGGTTTTTTCATGATCGCGCTCAAGTTATTTGCTCAACAGCCGAATCACTAGCTAACAGAGATCAAATCCGAATTTCTGTACAACGGCAGGTCCTACTCCCTTTTGGTTCCTGCCAGACCTTTGAATCAGCCCATCAAGGAGTAAGACAATGTCAGTTATCAATACCAACGTGAAGTCACTGGTTGCACAGAACGCGCTCACCGTCAACAACCGCAATCTCTCCAAAACCATGGAGCAATTGTCCACTGGCAAACGCATCAACGGAGCTTCTGACGATGCTGCTGGGCTGGCCATCAGCAACAAGATGACGTCGCAGATCAAGGGCCTGAATCAAGCCGTTCGGAACGCCAACGACGGTATTTCGATGCTGCAGACTGCAGAAGGTGCTACACAAGAAATCACCAACATGCTGCAACGCGTGCGTGAATTGGCAGTGCAGGCGGCCAACGATACCTATGATGCGGACGACCGGACTGCGATTGAGGAAGAAGTGAGTCAACTTGAAGAGGAAATCACACGCATCGCGACCAATACCAAATGGAACGGTATGTCGGTTTTGTCGAGCGACCAAACCAAGAACCTCCAAGTTGGCATTGAAAACAATACTGACTCTGCCATTGAAATTAGCTTGCAGGACATGACCGCTTCTGGCTTGGATGTCTCTGGTTTGGACCTGAGTAGCCACACTGCTGCGCAAGCTGTTTTGGACAAAGTAGACACCGCTATTGCCGATGTCGATGCCTTCCGTGCTGATCTGGGCGCCAAGATGAACCGCCTGAATTACGCCGCTGACAATATGAGCAACGTGTCGCTGAACACATCCGCCTCACGCAGCCGCATTCAAGACACCGACTACGCACAGGCAACCACCGAGCTGGCACGCAGCCAGATCGTTCAGCAGGCCGCAACCGCCATGTTGGCACAAGCTAACCAACAACCTTCAGCCGTTTTGTCTTTGCTGCAGTAAGCTGCAGCCCCTCGCCTCTCCGTCAGCTGACGACCCGTCAGCGTGATTGAGAGGCTTTTTTGCTTGCAG
>CAYXWW010000444.1:0-1598 GCA_964468905.1 uncultured Rhodoferax sp.
GCCCGTGCAGTTCACGCCATGGGTGCTGCGCACAATCTTGTCATGCGCCCAGCGGTCGCGGTAGGCGTCTTCCCAGGTGCGGTCTTCTCCGGTGGTTACACCGTGCCCTTCGGAAAAATCTTCTGTGGGTGCGGTGAAGTGGCTCAAGCGGTCAAGAAAATGGCTCATAGGTGCCCCTTTGGTTCTTGTGTGTTGGTAAAAATAGGCTCTAGCCCTCGTGGAACAAGCACAAGTAGCTACTAGTTTGATAGCAAATTTCGGTCTTGCTTTGGTCTTACGGGTTTTTGATTTCTGCGCCAGCACGCAGGTAGAACCACCAGTTCAGTACCAGGCACACGGCGTAGAAGATGGAGAAGCCGTAAAAGGCATATTGCGGCGTACCCGCTTTGATTTGCTGGCCAATCAGCACTGGCGCAATGAAAGCACCGTAGGCTGCAACGGCCGATGTCCAGCCCAGCACGGGACCCGCTTGCTGGCGGTCAAAGATAAAGCCCACGCTGCGGAAGGTAGAGCCATTGCCAACACCGCTGGCTGCAAACAGCACGATGAACAGGCCCATGAACATGGGGAAATACTGCTCGGGTGTGGCTGAGCCATAGGCCTGCAGCATCACATAGCCCACTGCCGCCGAGGCCAGCACCATCACTGCAGAGATCACCTGGGTAACGATGGAGCCGCCCACCTTGTCGGAAATCCATCCACCCAATGGACGCACAGCAGCGCCGACAAAAGGGCCGATCCAGGCATAGGTCAGCGCAGACGGGGCGTTGGGATTCTTCGATGCGTGTTGCAACACCCCAGCCGCATCGGGAATATGTTGAAAGCCAAAGATAACGGTAATGGCCAGTGGCAGTGCCATCGAGAAGCCAATGAAGCTACCGAAGGTAACCACGTACAGAGCAGTCATGCTCCAGGTGTGCTTGTTGCTGAAGATGGCGAACTGCTTGGCCACGTTCTCCTTCATCGCACCAAACGCTGCCAGACGCATGACGACCAACGCGGCAATGATGTCCAACGGAATCGCCACCCACATATTGAGCAGCCCCAGGCCGGTGGGGGCTGGCAGGTACAGGTACAGCATGCCAACCGAAGGTATAAAGGCCAGCGAGTACAGGTACGTGATTTTGGCAAATGCCACCACCGGGTTGCCCGTGGCTGGGGAAACCGTCTTCAAGTTGCTCATGCCCCACCAGCACAAGATGGACAGTGGCACCAACGACAGCACCCAGGCAAAGCCCGCGTTTTGAATGTAGGTGGGCGTACCGGCGGCAATCTTGCCGAAGATCCAGCCGCTGTCTTTTACCAGCGCTTTGGCTTCACCACCAAAGGCACCAAACAGGCCGACGGTCATCACCAGCGGAATAACGATTTGCATGGTGGTGACACCAAAGTTGCCCAGACCCGCGTTCAGGCCCAAGGCGGTACCTTGCAGCTTTTTAGGAAAGAAGGTGCTGATGTTGGACATGGAGCTGGCGAAGTTGCCGCCGCCCACGCCCGACCACAGCGCCATCAGCTGGAAGGCCCACAGCGGCCAGTCCTTGTGCTGCAGTGCGATTCCTGTGCCAATGGCTGGTGCCAGCAGCATGGCCGTGGTCAGG
>CAYXWW010000445.1:0-1596 GCA_964468905.1 uncultured Rhodoferax sp.
AGCCGCTACCGAACGCAGCACCCATGTCTGCCCCCTTGCCGTGCTGCACCAGAATCAAACCGATCATTCCCAAGGCCGCCAAGATTTGCACAGCCAGGATCACGTTCACCAAAACACTCATGTTCACTCCTAAATTAATAGCTATTAGCGCTCAGCTCATTGGGCTGCAGCGATGATCTTGAGAAAATCTTCCGCCTTCAACGAGGCGCCTCCCACGAGGCCGCCATCAATGTCTGGCTGAGCAAGCAATTCGGCAGCATTCGCCGCGTTCATGCTGCCGCCGTAAAGCACGCGAACACGATCCGCGTGAGGAGTGGCTGCCGCCAACTGCGCACGCAGCACTGCATGCACTTGTTGCGCCTGTTCAGGCGAAGCAGTACGACCCGTGCCAATGGCCCACACAGGCTCGTAGGCCACAACGATTTCGCTGATGCAATGGCCATTCACATGGATCACGGCAGCCAGCTGGCGCTTGACCACAGACTCCGTCTGACCAGCCTCACGCTCTTGCAGAGTCTCGCCCACACACACGATGGGCGTGATGCCGGATGCCAAGGCCTGGCGGGCTTTTTCTGCAACGACCGCATCCGTTTCACCATGGTACTGACGACGCTCAGAGTGCCCCACCAGTGCGTAACGAACGCCGAAATCCTTCAGCATCGCGGCGGATACTTCACCGGTGTAAGCCCCAGAAGCAAAAGCCGAGACATCTTGCGCACCCAATGCGATGCTGGCACCGGACAGCAACCCCTGGACTTGCGCCAAATAGGGCGAAGGCACCGCCACGGCCACATCGCAAGCAGGCGTTCCAAGCCCCGCAAGGAGCCCCTTGAGCAGAGCTTCATTGGCAGCAAGGCTGCCATTCATCTTCCAGTTGCCTGCGATCAGTTTCTTTTTCATGTTTACCACGTCAAAACAATCTTGCCAGTGTGTTGATTGGATTCCATCAATGCATGAGCAGCCGCAGCATCACCCGCATCAAAGGTCTGGTAGATGACAGGACGAACCTTACCCTGCTCAATGAGCGGCCAGACCCGGGAACGGAGAGACTGCGCTATGGCGGCCTTGAACTCTACAGACCTGGGTCGCAGGGTAGAGCCCGTGATGGTGAGCCGGCGGCGCAGCACAAGCCCTGCATTGAAAGAGCTCTTCACCCCGCCCTGCACGGCAATGATGACCAGCCGCCCATCTTCAGCGAGGCACTCCACCTCACGTGCCACATAGTCACCGGCGACCATGTCCAGCACCACATCCGCGCCACGCCCATTGGTGATTCGCTGGACTTCTGCCACAAAGTCCTGTGTCTTGTAGTTGATGGCATGCGAGGCACCCAGCTCAATGCAGGCTGCGCATTTTTCGTCGCTGCCCGCCGTAGCAATCACAGTGGCACCCCACGCACGGGCCAGTTGGATGGCAGTCACACCGATCCCGCTGCTGCCGCCTTGCACCAGGAGAAACTCACCCGCTTGCAGACGCCCCCGATCGAAGACATTGCTCCACACGGTGAAGAATGTTTCCGGCAGAGAAGCCGCTTCGATGTCATTCAGCCCCGCAGGAACCGGCAGGCACTGCCCGACGGGCGCGACATCCTTAATG
>CAYXWW010000446.1:0-1590 GCA_964468905.1 uncultured Rhodoferax sp.
GGGCCATGTCGTGCTCCAGCCGCTCGTTGCTTTTGTGAACGATCTGGTTGATGGCAAACGGGGCCGCCGGTTGGTCCGGGTGGACCTGGTTGTAGGCGGCAAGCGCCTCTGTAATTTCTTTCAGCCACGTTTCAAGCTGCTCCGCCGGGCGCGCATTGAGCGCAGGCATGGAGCCCACCACGCCTGCAATGCATTGGGCAATGACCAGTTGGGGGTTGCTGATGATGAACAATGGCGAGCCGATGACAGGGAACGGCAAGCGGTCGAGTGGCGGCGGGAGTTTGGACATGGTATTGCGTCAGTTGGCTGACAAATTTATAACAAAATGGCCGGTAGCCCTCGCAGAACCTGCGACAGCAGCTATGCTTTTAATAGCTATCCACAAAACATAAAAAGCCTAAAAAGCATCAAAGGCCAGCGCAGTCACGCACGCAGCACCTTCAACAATGCTATCGCGCAAGCCCCCGGCTTTCACCAACAGGTGGTCGGCATAGAAACGCGCGGTGGTGATCTTGGCTTGCATGAAGACCACATCGTTGCCCGCTGCCAATTGCTCTTGCGCCACCAAAAGCGCACGCGCCATTTGCCAGCCCGCCATCACATTGCCCGCCAGCATGAGGTAGGGCACGCTGCCGGCAAATGCTGCATTGGGGTTGGATTTCGTGTTGGTGGCGACAAAGTTCACCACATCCACGAAGGATTCACGCGCGGCCTTCAATCGCTTGGCAAAGGCCACCGCGTCGGGCGTACCGCTTGTCAACAGTTCGGCTTCAGTGGCTTCAATCTGTGCGGCCAATGCACGCGCCGTCTGCCCACCATCGCGCGCTGTTTTGCGCCCCACTAGGTCATTCGCTTGAATGGCGGTAGTGCCCTCGTAGATGGTCAAAATCTTGGCATCGCGGTAGTACTGGGCCACGCCGGTTTCTTCGATAAAACCCATGCCGCCATGCACCTGCACGGCCAGTGAGGTGACCTCCAGACTCATCTCGGTGCTATAGCCTTTGACCAGAGGCACCATGAATTCATAGAAGGTCTGGTTGACTTTGCGCACCTCGGCATCCGGGTGGTGGTGGGCTGTGTCATAGGCCGATGCGGCCACACTGGCCATGGCGCGGCAGCCTTCCACATAAGCGCGCATGGTCATCAGCATGCGGCGCACATCGGGGTGGTGGATGATGGCCGCACCTGCCGCCACGGAGCCATCCACCGGGCGGCTTTGCACGCGCTCGCGCGCAAAGCGCACTGCGGTTTGGTAAGCTTGCTCGGCAATAGCAATGCCCTGCACGCCCACACCGTAGCGGGCCGCGTTCATCATGATGAACATGTATTCCAGGCCACGGTTTTCTTGCCCTACCAGATAGCCAATAGCGCCACCCTTGTCGCCAAACTGCAGCACCGCCGTGGGGCTGGCTTTGATGCCCATCTTGTGTTCGATGCTGACGCAGTGCACGTCGTTGCGCGCACCCAATGAACCATCTTTGTTCACCATGAACTTAGGCACCACAAACAAGCTGATGCCCTTCACGCCTTCGGGCGCGCCTTGCACGCGGGCCAACACCAAGTGAATGATGTTCTCGGCCATGTCGTGTT
>CAYXWW010000447.1:0-509 GCA_964468905.1 uncultured Rhodoferax sp.
AGACCGGTTTGGAGAGCAAGACAAATAAAGCCATCACGATCAGTGGAATACCCACCAAGTGGGTTGCTGGGTATTCTGGGAGACCGTGACCGGTGATTCTGGAGGATCGTGACCGACCGTTATGGCCGATCGTGACCGATTTGGGCATCTGACCAGAATCACCGGTCACGACACCAGAATGGCGTCCTACACCAGCGGTATGGCGTTGCGCATTTGTATCTCAACCGTATGGGTAGCCTTGCCTGCTTTTGCAGGAGCCAGGCATGCCCGATACCCGAAGGATTTCAATGCGCAATATCAAGGACGTTCTTCGCCTCAAATATGCAGGCGATATCTCCCATGAACGAATAGCCATCGCCCTGGGCGTCTCCAAGGGCGTTGTCACCAAGTACGTAGGCCTGGCCAATGCTGCAGGCTTGAGCTGGGAACAAATTGAGGCCATGGATGAGGCTCAGTTGCACAACCGGTTGGTCGGCAGCGTTGCCACGCCAAGCGCCTTTATTCTCCCC
>CAYXWW010000447.1:519-994 GCA_964468905.1 uncultured Rhodoferax sp.
ATGGGCTCATCCACCAGGAGCTGCGCCGCAAGGGCATGACTCTCATGCTGTTGTGGGAGGAACACGTTGAACAGTACGGCCAAGAGCAGACCCATCGCTATGCCCAGTTTTGCCTGCATTACCGGGAGTACGCCAAGTCTCTCAAACGCACCATGCGCCAGATTCACCGCGGCGGCGAGAAGTTGTTCATCGACTTTGCTGGCACGACCGTGGGGCTGCACGGGGGTGATCGTGCACACATCTTCGTAGCGGCATTGGGCGCATCCAGCTACACCTTTGCCTGTGCCACACCCCGTGAAACCATGGCCGACTGGCTGGGTGCTACAGTCCGAGCGCTGACGTTCTTTGGCGGGGTCCCGCAGCTGATCGTGCCCGACAACCCCAAGGCCATGATTGCTCACGCCAACCGCTACGAGCCCCGGACCAATGAGACGGTGCAGGACTTTGCACGCCACTATGGCACTTCCGTTTTGCC
>CAYXWW010000447.1:1004-1283 GCA_964468905.1 uncultured Rhodoferax sp.
CGGCCACAGGACAAAGCGGTCGTGGAGTCCAGCGTACAGGTTGTGCTGCGCTGGATTGTGATGCGCCTTCGCCACCAGCAGTTCGATTCGGTGGACGATGTCAACGAGGCCATTGCCCCGCTGCTGGAGAGGCTCAACAACAAGCCGTTTCAGAAGTTGTCGGGCAGCCGTGCCAGTGCCTTTGCCGCTATTGATGCCCCGGCTTTGCAGGCACTGCCTGCCCAGCCGTGGGAGTTCGCTGTCTTCAAAACCGTCAAGGTGCACATTGACTACCACGTC
>CAYXWW010000447.1:1293-1575 GCA_964468905.1 uncultured Rhodoferax sp.
TTGAAGGGCACCGCTACAGCGTGCCACAGTCGCTGGTGGGCCAGGTGCTGGAGCTGCGAGTCACACAGACCACCCTGGAAGTCTTGCACCGTGGCCAGCGCGTGGCCGTGCACAAACGCAATGCGCACAAAGGCGGCTTCACGACAGTCGCGGCGCACTTGCCTGCGGCGCACCGGGCGCATCTGGAGTGGTCCCCAGACCGGCTGATCCATTGGGGTCAAAGCATTGGCGTGGCCACCGGTCAAACCGTCACGCGGCTGCTGCAAGAGCGCAAGCACCCAG
>CAYXWW010000448.1:0-1565 GCA_964468905.1 uncultured Rhodoferax sp.
TCAGGGCCGCACATGGCAGACAGCAGCAGCGCGCAGTCTTGTGCCGAACGGGCCATGGGCCCCGCTTGGTCCAGGCTGGACGCAAACGCCACCATGCCGTAGCGCGACGCACGGCCGTAGGTGGGCTTGATACCGGTGATGCCGCAGAATGAAGCTGGTTGGCGAATGGAGCCACCGGTGTCCGTGCCCGTGGCCGCGGGTGCCAAGCGGGCGGCCACCGCCGCTGCGCTACCGCCCGATGAACCACCGGGAATGCGCGTGGTGTCCCAGGGGTTGCGCACAGGCTCAACCTCGGTGTGGCCCACGGCGCAGATGGCGGTGTTTTCGTTGCTGGAGCCCATGGCGAATTCATCGCAGTTGAGCTTGCCCAAAGTGACTACTCCCTGGGCGGCAAGCTTGGTAACCACGGTCGCGTCAAACGGGGAGCGATAGCCCTTGAGCATGCGCGAACCGGCGGTGGTGGCGAAGTCTTTGGTGACAAAAATATCTTTGTGCGCCACGGGCACGCCTTCCAACGCGCCTGCGGTGCCGTTGGCAAGACGCGCATCGGCTGCACGGGCCTGCGCCAATGTGGCTTCGGGCTCCAGGGCGACATAGGCACTCAGATTGGAATGTGTGGCGCTACGGTCCAAAAAGTGCTGGGCTACTTCAACAGCGGACACCTGCTTGCTTGCAAGGGCCTGATTCAATGCGTGCAGACTGAGGTCGTGCAACGCGTGAGTGGAGGGAGAAGATGGGGTGGATGGGGATTGGGTCATCGTCTGCTCAAAAAATTATTCGATCACCTTGGGCACCAAAAAGAGCCCGTTTTCTACGGCGGGTGCGCTCTTCTGGTTGGCTTCACGCTGGTTGGGCTCGCTCACGGCGTCTTCACGCAACCGCAAGGCCATATCGGACAAGGCGACAACCGGATGGGCCAGCGGTTCGACGCCTGCCGTGTCAACGGCGCGCATTTGCTCCACGATGTTGAAAAAGCTGTTCATTTGGGTCAGCATGCGCTCACTCTCATGCGGCGCGAGCTCCAAGCGCGCCAAATTGGCGATGCGAGCGATATCGGTAGATGTCAGTGACATGGTGTGTCTGGATGTGAAAGCAAAGGTAAATCTGGCCAAGACTCGTCCTGCACAGAGGGGAGTTCACAGGCAATCGGTTATTATCCTGCCTTTGGTGCAAGGCCAGCAAAACTGCTTATTTTGACGCCAGTCTGACGATTTTTTAACGATAAAACCGTGGCGATGGATGGACGAAGTGCCCTCCGTGCCCGAGAGGATAAGTGATGATTGGATCTTTCCGTCGGTATTTTTCTACCGATTTGGCCATCGATTTGGGTACAGCCAACACCCTGATTTTTGTGCGTGGTGAAGGCATTGTTCTTGACGAGCCTTCCGTAGTTGCTATTCGCCACGAAGGTGGCCCCCAAGGCAAGAAGACCATCCAAGCGGTTGGTAAAGAAGCCAAGGCCATGCTGGGCAAAGTGCCTGGCAACATTGAAGCGATTCGCCCGATGAAGGATGGCGTGATCGCCGACTTCACCGTGACTGAGCAAATGCTCAAGCAGTTCATCA
>CAYXWW010000449.1:0-1559 GCA_964468905.1 uncultured Rhodoferax sp.
ATTTTATTGGATTTGTCACATTCGAAATTGGACGGTCGCTCGCAGCGTACGTGGTGCGCCGGGGTAGAGGTAGTAGTGACCAAATTGCTTGGGCGATTCACGCCAGTAACGTTTGTCTGTGAGGTTGTCTATAGCCAAACTCCATGTAGATGCGACGTTGTTGACTTTGGTGTCATAGTGCGCAGCTGTGCCCCAAGTTGTCCATGCGGGAAGTTTGACGCTGCCATCTTCCAGCACATTGCGTTCGCTTTCATGCGAAACACGTAGGTTCGTGCGTAGCCCTGGGACAGAGCTGTATCTGTACTCAGCTAGCCCTCGAAAAACAAAAGATGGAACGTTGGTTGGCTTGTTTCCGATGACGCCAGAGGTTTGTTCGACATCTGCGATTGTTGCTCTGAGTGCTTGGATTTGCGCGCCTAGCGTGAGGTTGTTTTTGGCGTAATGGGTGCCAAGTTCTAAACCTTGGTGTTTTTGGGTGCCATCTAGATGCCTTGTGTAGACATAGTTGTTGGCGTCATAAACGTCATATGCAAGAGGGCGCTGAATTTGAAAAATTGCAGCGTTCCACATCCACTGCTGTGGTACCACTTCATGGCGTACGCCAATTTCTGTTTGCTTGCTTCTTCCGATGCCTAGTTGTGTTCCTGAATCTACATAAAGAGCGTTGTTGGGTACTACAAATTGTTCAACACCGTGGCCGTGGGAGCCATAGACAACAGTTGATCGGCTTAATTTTTGTGAGACCGCTAACCATGGCAGATTGATGCTTTGCTGATACTGTTTAGAAGTTGAAGGGTTGTCGTTCTGAACGCTAGATCGGTTGAACTCAACGCGACGTAAGCCTGCCCACAGCTGGGTCGACTCTGAGAGCGAAACTCGGTCTTTTACGCTGATTTCAGTGGCGTATTCAGAACGATTGGTATTGCCAAAATTAGGGGTTGGGTTTGCGGATGACGAACTACCGCCGTAGATACTGCCTTCGCCTGCTGCTTGCCATGTTTGCAAGGTAGGTAAGCGGTCAAGTTGTCGAAGTCGTTGAAAACCAATGGTCATGTGGTGTTTCAAATTCAGCAACTCAGCCTCACCACTTATCTCTGTTTGGAAAACATCAACATAGCGTTTTTCGTTTTCACTTCGGTAATCGTCGATTTCATACTTCCCATCAGAAGTAAATTGGCCGCAGACGATGGCAGGTGAAGACGGGCTGCTTAGACTTGAGAAACAGTTGTAACCAAATCCATATGTCAATCGATCATCCGTTTTAAGGCGTTGCGTTCCTAGTTGCGCGCTCCACAGCCAATCATTTGCCAATGTTTGGCGTAGCTTCACGGATCCAGTCGTCGCGTCAAAGGCCCCAGGCAACGACCAACTTTGGCGCGTTAAGTTGACTCTCGGATCGACGGGGGCAGGGAGCTTTCCCTCCAGCAAACTGTATCCATTGATGCCGATCTGTTGTCGATGTGATTGTTCAAACTCAACATCAATGACGGTGCCTGGCTTTAGACGCCAATCCATGGCCAGCGCCACCAAATTACGGTGTCCCTTGGTATCGCCAATGT
>CAYXWW010000450.1:0-1559 GCA_964468905.1 uncultured Rhodoferax sp.
ACAGGTGACACTGCGGATTTGGGGGCCGGCGCAGCCAGCACCGGGGTGCTCGCAGGCGCGGTGACGGGGCTATGTGTCAACGCTGCTGTTTGGGGCTTCTTGCTGGCTTCCGAAGGCACCGATTTGCTGCGTGCAACTGGGGCGGCGGGGGCCTGCGTTTCGGTCTGCGGTGTCTTGCGCTGGGGGCGCAGGGAGGCTCGTGCGGGTGCGTCAAAGTCTTTGGCGGTCAGGCGATCGGCGCGCTTGGACGGGGCAGTGGGCAATGGCATGGAGTGGGCTCGCAGAGGATGGAGAGTAAGAAACAGATGCCGGAAAAACGAAAAAGCCGCCTTGAGCCAAGGCGGCTTTTTGTGAGAGCGCGGTTGCGACGTTCAACGGCATGAAACCATTATGCATGAGCAAAATGGCGCTGTTGTTCTGCTTGTGCCGCAAAACAACAGCAGGAAAATCAGGCGGCTTTCTTCAGCGCCTTGACCGCCTTGAGCACGTCGTCCACATGCCCAGGAACCTTGAGGCCGCGCCATTCTTCTTTAAGAACGCCATCAGCGCCTACCAAGAAGGTACTGCGTTCAATGCCTTTGACCTTCTTGCCGTACATGATCTTGTTTTTGACCACGCCGAACATGTGGCACATTTTTTCTTCGGTATCAGCGATCAGTTCAAACGGGAGTTCCAGTTTGGTCTTGAATTCGTCGTGTGACTTCATGTTGTCACGGGATACACCAAATACTGCTGCACCGGCTTTGACGAAATCTTTGTATTTGTCGCGGAATTGCATCGCTTCGGTGGTGCAACCTGGTGTGTTGTCTTTGGGGTAGAAATACAACACCATGGTGCTTCCGACATGGCTAGTATTACTTACTCGAACGCCACCGGTAGCGTTGGCTTCAAATTCAGGCAGGGGCTTGTTGACAACGATCGCCATATGGTACTTTTAGTCTCGCGTTCTGGATGTGTCAGTCAAAGCTGAGGGATAAAAACGTGACAGCGTTTGATGCCCCTCAACTACAACCCGGGATTTTACTCTGAAAAGCGTCGCTTGGCCGGTCGGGTGAAACACGCTTACAACAAAAGTGCCGCAGCGACCTTGCGGCCTTCGCCAGCCAGAAAGTTGTAGGTTCGGCATGCGGCGTGGGTGTCCATCGTTTCTACGCCTATGCGTTTGTTAAACAAAGATTGCAACATGGCGGGGTGCGGAAACTGCATTTTGTCGCCGCTGCCAAAGATCACCAGTTCAATATCCATCGTCGCCAGGCGGTCAAAGTGGCTGGCCTGCAAATCGGAGAACTGGGCGCATTCCCAAGCAAACCTGTCGCCCGTAGCACTGATGACAACACTGGCGGTGATTTTCTCACCGTTGACCGAGACCCATCCCGGCCCATAGCCGGTCACTGAAGTCGCTTGCGTCGCGTCAGGGAGAAATTTCATATTGGTGCCCGGTGAATTTGAATGCTGCACCGCACTAATTTTGGGCAGAACTGTGGTCAAATTATAGGTTTCGCCGAGCGATCCTGACTTCTGGAGAATTATGAAACCCTACGCTCCTATTCATTCGCTGC
>CAYXWW010000451.1:0-1303 GCA_964468905.1 uncultured Rhodoferax sp.
GGAGGCCTTGGCGTAGTACTTGGAGGCCGCCGGGTTAAGGTCGATGCCGTGCATCATGCCAACGTGGCCCATGTGCTCCACGCCACCGATGACGAACACATCACCTTGGCCGGTCATGATCTGCGCCGCAGCGGTGTGCAGGGACTGCATCGAAGAACCGCACAGACGGTTCACGGTTTGGCCCGGCACCGTGCGCGGCAGCTCGGCCAGCATGGCGATGTTACGGGCGATATTCATGCCCTGTTCCATGGTCTGGTTCACGCAGCCCCAGATCACGTCTTCCACTTCGTTCGGGTCTACATTCGGATTGCGCTTGAACAGCGCCTTCACGAGTTCGGCAGACAGACTGTCGGCACGCACGTTACGGAACATGCCGGCCTTGGTACGACCCATGGCGCTACGCACGCCATCCACAATCACTACATCACGCGGATTGAGACTCATTTTTTAAACTCCAATCTCGTCCAGGGCCTTAGCCGAAGAATTTCTTGTTGCCGGCAGCCATGTCTTTCAGCAGCGCGGGCGCTTCATAGGCCTTGCCGAGGTGGGCATACTTTTCACAAAGTGCCACATAGTTGGCCACGCCCATCTGGTCCACATAACGGCAAGCGCCGCCGCGGAACGGAGGGAAACCGATACCCATGATCAGGGCCATGTCGGCTTCGGCCGGCGAGGCTACAATGTTTTCTTCCAGGCAGCGGGCCACTTCGTTGACCAGCGGAATCATGCAGCGCGCGATGATTTCGTCGGCGTCAAATTCGCGGCGCTCCGCCACGACCGGCTTGATCAGGTCGTAGGTTTCCTGCACTGGCGTCTTCTTGGGCTTGCCCTTCTTGTCGGCCACATATTCGTAATAACCCTTGCCGTTCTTCTGGCCGTAGCGGTTGTTCTCGAACATGATTTCAGTGCCGGACTTGTAGTTCGGCTGCATGCGCTCAGGGAAGCCTTCTGCCATCACCTTGGCGGCGTGCACGCCGGTGTCGATACCGACCACGACGAGCAGGTAGGCCGGGCCCATGGGCCAGCCCCAGGCCTCCATGGCCTGGTCCACACGCACAAAGTCAGCGCCATCACGCACCAGCGCCAGAAAGCCACGCATGTAGGCCGTCAGCACCCGGTTGACCAGAAAACCCGGGCCATCCTTGACCACGATGGGCGTTTTGCCCAGGGCCACGGCATAAGCCACGGCAGCGGACACCCCCTCGGGACGGGTCTGCGTGCCCTGCACGATCTCGACCAGCGGCATGGCATGCACCGGGTTGAAAAAATGCATGCCCACCAAACGCCCCGGCTGCTGCAGCGC
>CAYXWW010000451.1:1313-1545 GCA_964468905.1 uncultured Rhodoferax sp.
CAATGGCTTCGACCACCAGATCGACCGCATCAAAACCCGCCAGATCCATCTGCGGGGTGATGCGTGCGCGCACCTCGGCGGCGGCGCTGTCGGTCATGCGTCCGGCCTTGCGCTGGCGCTGCAACGGCTT
This sequence comes from uncultured Rhodoferax sp., assembly GCA_964468905.1. Classification (GTDB taxonomy): domain Bacteria; phylum Pseudomonadota; class Gammaproteobacteria; order Burkholderiales; family Burkholderiaceae_C; genus Allorhodoferax. Next base: position 1,444 of record CAYXWW010000451.1, read on the forward strand.
GTCCGCCTCGGCCAGCCCCAGGTCGAGCGCGGGCTGGGCAATGTCTTTCATGCGCACCGGCACGCCCTTGAGCGCACTGGCATAGGCAATGCCACCACCCAT
>CAYXWW010000452.1:0-1543 GCA_964468905.1 uncultured Rhodoferax sp.
GAAGAATTTCAGCTACCGCGTCGCGGTGATCACGGGCGCCGCGAGCGGCTTCGGCAAAGAGTTTGCGTTGCTGGGCGCGCGCCTCGGCATGAAACTGGTGCTGGCCGATGTGCAGCAGGAAGCACTGGAGGCCACCGCCGCCGAGTTGCGCGCGCAGGGCGCCGAGGTGCTGGCGCAGCCGTGCGACGTGCGCAAGGGCGAGCAGGTCGAGGCACTGGCCAGCGCGGCGATGGCGCAGTTCGGTGCGGTGCATCTGGTGTTCAACAATGCGGGCGTGGGGGCCGGCGGTCTGGTCTGGGAAAATTCTCAGGCTGACTGGGAATGGGTATTGGGCGTGAACCTCTGGGGCGTGATTCATGGCGTGCGCGTGTTCACGCCACTGATGCTCGCCTGCGCAAAGCAGGACCCGTCCTATGAAGGGCATATCGTGAATACCGCGTCGATGGCCGGCTTGCTGAACCCGCCGACGATGGGCATTTATAACGTGTCCAAGCATGCGGTGGTATCGCTGACCGAAAGCCTGTATCACGATCTGTCGCTGGTCGAGGCACCAATCGGTGTGTCCGTGCTCTGCCCGTATTTCGTCCAGACCGGGATCAGTCAGTCGCACAAGCATCGCCCCGGCGATGTGCAGGGTGATGACACGCCGACGGTCAGTCAGCAGATCTCACAGGCCGTGCTGGAGAAGGCAGTCGCGTCGGGCAAGGTAACCGCGTCCGAGGTTGCGCAGCGCACCTTTGATGCGATCCGCGATCGCACGTTCTACGTTTACTCGCATCCGGGCTCGCTGGGCAATGTGCAGCGCCGGATGGAAGACATACTCGCCGGCCGCAATCCGGGCGACCCTTACGAAACCGTCCCGCATGTGCGCGAAAAACTGCAGGCCGGGCTCAGGGGCGAGGGCGGATGAACGCCCGGGTGCAGGAGGGGCAGTACGCGACCCTGCCGAACGGCATTCGGCTGCACTATGCGAGCGCCGGTGAGCACGGCCGTCCGCTGCTGCTGTTCCTGCACGGCTTTCCCGAATTCTGGTTTGCCTGGCATGCGCAGTTGCAGGCCTTCGGCGAGACGCATTTCGCGGTCGCTCCCGACTTGCGGGGCTTTAATCTCTCCGACATGCCCGGCGATGTCGCGGCGTACCGGCCCAAGTTGATCACGCAGGACATCGAACAACTGATCGCCCATCTGGGCTATCAGCGTTGCGTGGTGGCCGCGCATGACTGGGGCGGGGCGATTGCGTGGAACCTCGCGATCAGCCGGCCCGCGCTGCTGGAGCGGCTGATCATCATCAATGCCACGCATCCGTATGCGTTCGCCCGCGCACTGGCGACCGATCCGGCGCAGCAGGCGGCCAGCGCCTACATGAACTGGCTGCGCGCAAGCGGTTCGGAACAGGCACTGGCGAAAGACGATTTCCGGGTGATGGAGCAGCTGATGCTCGGCATGGGCCGGCCGTCGGACCACTGGTTCGATGCCGCTACGCGCGAGCGGTATCACGCCAGCTGGGCGCGCGGCCTGCACGGCGGCGTCAACTACTACCGGG
>CAYXWW010000453.1:0-1535 GCA_964468905.1 uncultured Rhodoferax sp.
ACCACGTCATGGCGCAGGGCATGGCCAAGGCCATGCGCAGTACGTATGCCAAAGAGGGCGCTGCCTCGCCGCCTTCGGTGGTGGCCGATGCCATACTGCAGGCTGTGCGTTCGCGCCGACCCAAAACCCGGTATGTCATCGGCAAAATGGCCAAGCCTTTGATGTTCATCCGCAAGTATTTCGGGGACCGCATCTTTGACATGGCCATCATGAGCCAAGCCAAGTAGTTCGCCCCTCCGAAACTCCCCGACATCCCAGAAAGCACCACACCGTGAAACAGGCCACACGCTTTGCCGTGCAGATGAGTTGGAAACTGCTCATCGTGGACATGGGCTACGCCCCCGACGATGTGCTGAGACTGGCTCGGCTGCCGGGTGACCTGTTTGCACGCACGGGGGGAGCGAGCTTATCGCCCGCGCAGTACTTTGACTTGTGGCGTGGACTGGAGCAGGCCGCAGGCAATGACGAGCTGGCCCTGAAGCTCGCGCAGGCCATGTCGGTGGAGGCCTTTGACCCCGCCATGTTCGCCTGTCTATGCAGCCCAGACCTGAACACTGCGCTGCAGCGGCTAGCGCACTACAAACGCCTGATTTGCCCCTTGCACATGGAGGTCGACATCCGCGCGGATTGCACACAAATCACACTCAGCTGTTACGGTAGCGAGGAGCCGATTCCTCGTAGCTTGGGGGTGTCGGAGCTTGTTTTTTTCACGCAACTGGCACGGCTGGGCACGCGAGCGCGCATAGAACCCTTGGCGGCCTCTGTGCCAGATTTACCCTTGAATCTCGAGCCCTACCAAGCCTATCTAGGCTGCGCTTTGGAGTCCTCTGAACAGATCCAAATGACGTTTTCGGCGCAAGATGGACGTCGGCCATTCTTGACCGACAACATGGCCATGTGGGCCGCGTTTGAACCCGCCCTCAACAGTCGGCTCTCTGAGTTGGATGCCCAAGCGAGCATGCGCGAGCGGGTCAGGGCGGTGTTGCTGGAGACGTTGCCCGCTGGTATCAGCAGCGTCGACGCTGTGGCCCAGCGCTTGGCGTTGAGCAAACGTTCTTTGCAGCGGCAACTGGCCGACGAATCGGTTGGGTATCAAGAGTTGCTCAGCGAGGTGCGGCATGAACTGGCGCGTCATTACCTGAGCCGTACCGACATTTCAGCCGGAGAGATTTCGTGGCTACTCGGCTTTCAGGAAAGCAACTCGTTTATCCGTGCGTTTAAAAGTTGGACTGGTATTACGCCAGCAGCTTACCGAAAAAGTTGCGTTAGCACCCAACTCCATTGAATAGACCGATCCACAAACCTAGGCGAGATTGAAATGACGAAAGAACTGTTGGTTTATTTTGCCGGTGAGAAACAAGAGAGTATTCTTTTTTTGGCCGTGGGTTTGCTGGCAATTGGCGTCGCTGTTTGGCTATGGATGACTGATCATCGCTTTCGCCTCATGGCCGTGCCGCTTGTGGTGGTGGCCTTGATGCAGATGGTGGTGGGATTCACCATTTACGCTCGCACTGACGCCCAAGTGCAGAGCTTGA
>CAYXWW010000454.1:0-746 GCA_964468905.1 uncultured Rhodoferax sp.
GCCGGCAGCACGAAGGCGAGGCGCTAGACCTGAACGCGGCAATCGAGAACCGCAAGCTGGCAAGAGCGGGCGGCGATCCTTTGGCGGCGAAGCACGCCAAGGTTGCCTTGCCGACCTTCGATGAAGCGGTGCAGAAAGTGATCGAACTCTACAGCCCAACTTGGAGGAATGCTAAGCACGCTGCCCAGTTTCGGACCACTTTGGCGACTTATGCAGGTGGCCTGCTGCCGGTTTCGTGGACAGCAGGTTAAGCTAGCATAGCGCGGGCCTCGAACTCCATGGGGCTGAGGTAGCCGAGTTTCGAGTGCCGTCTGCGCGGGTTGTAGAAGCGCTCAATATAGTCGAAGACGTCCGCTCGGGCTTCGTCGCGGGTCCGATAGACTTTGCGGTTGGTGCGCTCGATTTTCAGCGACGAAAAGAAGCTCTCCATTGCCGAATTGTCCCAGACGTTCCCGGCCCGGCTCATGGAACAAGTGATGCCATTGTCGGCCAGCAGGCGCTGAAACTGCTCACTGGTATATTGCGATCCCTGGTCCGAGTGATGCAGCAGCGCATCGGCCTTGCCACGGCGCCAGACGGCCATCATCAGGGCATCCATGACCAGCGTGGCATCGCGTTCGGCCTTCATCGACCAGCCAACCACGCGACGAGAGAACAGGTCCAGCACGACCGCAACATACAGCCAGCCCTGGGCAGTCCAGATGTAGGTGAAGTCGGCCAGCCACTTCTGGTTCGGGCGATCCGCT
>CAYXWW010000454.1:756-1518 GCA_964468905.1 uncultured Rhodoferax sp.
TGACCGACCGTTCGCCATCGTCCCCAGGCTTTCTGCGCCGTTTTGGTCGTGCTTTCAATGCATTCTGGCGCATCAGCCGCTCGATCCGGTGAAGGCCGCAGATAAAGCCCTCTTCGAGGACGTCATGCCAGACACGGCGCGCGCCATAGGTCCGGTCGCTCGCCTTGAAGCTCGTGTCGATGGCCGTGACGAGCTTCGCATCAAGGATTGCCCGGTTGCTGATGGGGCGGTTCAGCCACGCATGGAAGCCCGAGCGCGAGACCTCCAGAGTGTCGCACAGCCAACTGACCGGCCAGATATGGCGGTGCTTCGCGATGAAGGCGAACCTCATGTCGCTTCCCTCGCGAAGTATGCTGCGGCCTTTTTTAGGATGTCACGCTCCGCCTTGAGCTTGGCGACCTCTTTCTTCAGGGCTGCAATCTCAGCCAGTTCGGCACGCTGCTGGCCATTGCCGGGGAACGCCGTGATCGGGGCCACTGCGGCCTCCCGCATCCACCGACGCAGCACGCTCTCGGCCAGATCCAGATCTCGGGCCGCCTGCGCCACCGCAACGCCCCGCTCTGTCACCAACTTCACAGCCTCAAACTTGAACTCCTTCGTGAACTTCCGTCTCACCATGTCCGATCTCCGTTTCCTTGGTCACGATCCTGTCTTCGTGTCCACGAAACCGGCAGCAGCCCACGCCGTGGCCTACTTCAACGCAACCCAAACCGATCAGCAGGTGCAGGCAGTAGCTTAACCCCACCGGACATTTGTCCCAGA
>CAYXWW010000455.1:0-1516 GCA_964468905.1 uncultured Rhodoferax sp.
GGAACGATTGGTGAGAAGATTTCGTAAAATTAAATCCGCCAAATAAAGGGTAATCAAAAAAGTTAGAAGATAAAAACCAAAAAAATTAAAAAAAAGAGCATCAAGCCAAAAACCGGAGCAGCTCAGTTGAGTACTGGTGCTGCAGACACAACGGTCTACGTTCCGGATATGCTCTTCCCTTTTCAAGACGCTCCCGCTTTGCATGCAATGCAAGTTGTTTGGCAACAGCCCGCGCGTGCTCACCCGCAAGAGCAGCTCGCTCGTTAAGTAGCCATTTGACGTCAGGAGGGGTGCGGGTTATGCCGCTGATGGAATTGGACATTTTGGTGCTTCACGGGTATACGTTATCTCCGTGAAGCTATGCCCAACCCTGATTTTTATGTCAAAACGGTCCAATTCGAGAGGTTAGTGGGCACTTTTGGCCATCAGCTTATTAACACCCGCCCCGCCAATCACCCTTGGGTCAACGCATGCGAGCGGCCAACGCCGCCTTGAGTTCAGGAATGGCCCGCAGCATGGCCTGACGGCCAGCATCGATCGAGCGTTTGCGGGCACTGAAATCAGAGCTCGCAATGCCCTGCAACGCCGGGCGCACCACCACATCGGCATCGCGCAATTCAAAGGTGTTGATGCTTTTGCCCATGATGGAAAAGGTTTGCAGCAGGATCTCCAGCGTGCCGCCGGTCAGACTGCCCTCGGGCGGACTCGAAATATCCACCGCGATCACAAAGTCAGCCCCCATCTTGCGTGCCGCCCCCACGGGTACGGGCGAGACCAGGCCACCGTCCACGTACTCACGTCCCGAAATCTTGACCGGTTGAAATACCGCTGGCACTGCGCTGGACGCGCGCACAGCGGTACCCGTGTCCCCGCGCTGGAAAATCACGTCCTTGCCGGTGTTCAGGTCCGTGGCAATGATGCCCAGAGGCAGTGGCATGTCTTCAATACGGCGCGACCCCACCTGGGTATTCACATAGCGGGCCAGTGCCTCTCCGCGCAGCATGCCGCGGCTGAATATGGGCAAGGTCCAGTCGGCAATGGCGGCCTCCTCCATGGTTTCTGCCACACGCTGCAACTGGGCCCCGGTCTTGCCGCTGGCGTAAATGGCTGCGACCAAACTGCCCGCAGAGGTTCCGGTCACCAGGGTCGGGCGGATTCCGTTTTCCTCCAGCACCTGGATGACGCCTACGTGGGCAAAGCCGCGCGCGGCACCGCCGCCCAGGGCCAGGCCAATCCACGGGGGCTTTTTGGCCACGGCGGGGACAGGTTCCGGCGCCGGGCGCGGCATTTCCACCTGGGTTGACGCGCACCCCGCCAGCATGACAGCCACGCCTGTCAGCAGCCATAGACGCAAGCGATGCAGCGCGCCCAAAAGCCATGCGCCAGTGTCATCTTTAACAAGAATGATTCGTGTTTGCTTTATCATTGCCGTATTCAAACCTCACCGCCCACCATCATGATCAAAACCGCCTTTTGCCTCGCCCTGATTGCCGCCGCCAGCGCTGTCGCAGCGCAG
>CAYXWW010000456.1:0-1511 GCA_964468905.1 uncultured Rhodoferax sp.
GGATGTATTTGTCCTCGTCGAAGTTGTAGCGCCGGCAGACAATATTCTTGACGCGGCGGAATTCCTCTCCGGCAAATTTGAGGATACTGTTCTCGCCTAGCGAAGTCGGAAAATAGCAGCGGGGCATGTGCACTGTCATTTCACGGTAAAGTGTGTCATCGTCTTCCGGAAAGGTTCTGTCTGTTTCCGGCTTTGTAGGTTTTTCCTGTTCCATGTTGCTTGTTTTTTATCTGTAGTTGAACAATTTCCGGTTTGCCGCCCGTTGCATGGCGGTCACCATATTCTTATGTCATAATCTTTAAAATAGTATTCCAACTCTTTTAATCCTTCCAAAGAGTGCAGCTCGTTCTTTCCGGTCACTTCGATGTCGACGGATACTGCATTTTCATCTTTGATGTTTACTTTGGCATTGTCAAACACGCATCTTACATATTCTGCAATGCATGAGGCAGGCAGGTCGTTTTTTACAATATTAAGTACCATATTATTTATTGTTCATTAAATGTTTGCTACGTCCATAAACCGGGCACCGCTTGCGGTATCTGCATTCGCCCCGGGCCGCGTCGGTATGCGCCCGGTGCCATTCATCCCAGCTCTTCACTCCATTGTCTGTAAGGAATATGATCAGTTGCATGCAGCAGAAACCGCGTTCCTCACGTTTCCGGTCATGAAGGTTGGCCAGCCCGTTATCTTTAGGTTTCATACAGGTTTGATGTTACGGCAGGTTTGCTCGAAACGCCTTCATGGCATATCATTAAAACCATGAGACATGCACATAGGCATCGCTTTGGTCACTGCCGTTGATTAGACAATCGAGTACTTCGATAAACTTTTCCCGGTCCATCCCGACCTTTGCCAGGCAGGAATAAAATTCTTCGGCATTCTGCCGGAAGGTTTCATCCTGTTCTGAGATATGTTTTCTTAGCTGCTGCAGACCCGAACGGGCTATTTCGAAGTCATCGGTATAGGCGTCTTCTGCGGAGTTATCAACTTCGAACATTGTCAGGATATCATAAAAGATATCCTGACCGTCCCCGCCATACATACCCGGATATTTGTATTCGATTTGCCAAACTCTGGCTACATGTAGTTTTCTGGCCATTATCTTTTCATTTTTCGGATTTGTTGTCTTATGCAGTGCAGCATCAATTCGATACCACGGATGCTTTCCTCATTCTCTTTCAGTTTGTAATAGTAGGCGTTCGCTTCGTCGTAGTCTTCCCGTGCCTTGCGCAATCTGCATTCCTTGGCGTCACGGACCTGTTCATGGGACAGGTCGTAACCGATGAACTCGTCCATGAAACAGGAAACCGTACGCCCGTAATAGTGGTCCGTGCGGGTTTCCACCGCAGTACGGATGATGTCGTCGCACCGCCTTCCGAGTGTCCGGAGTACGTCGCTGATATGCCGGTCATGGTACTCGTAACCGAAGAAACGGGTATACCACTCGTGTTCCTGCCGGTTTGTCTTCCCCGCGTAATACTCGTACCATTGGGCGTCGCACTTGGTGT
>CAYXWW010000457.1:0-1510 GCA_964468905.1 uncultured Rhodoferax sp.
GACCGCTTGATGCAACGACGCTTGATGAAGTAAATGCCATCACATCGCCAACCAAGGAAATATTGCTACTTGAAGTGGGTACAACACTGCCAGCGAGATAACCCAAAGTGGTTGGTTGATGCAGATTCACACCGCGAACAACACCTGTCACATTAATCGCACCACTACTGCTCAAGATGTCTGCATAACTCAGGCGCACGCCGTCACTTTGCGACACGCTAGCATTGGCAGAGCCATTTAGAGAAATATCACCGCCACCTGTTGCCATCACATAGTAAGGTTTGGCCACACTGTTGCCGTAAAGCCATAGGCCTTGATAGCCGGCAGTATTTGTTGTCGCAGTCGTTCCCGTGATGCGAATCGCCGTGCCGCTGGTGGCTGCAGATTTGATGGTGTTGATATCACTGCCACCCGAGCCCCAACCAAATTCAGCACCGTGACCGCCGGAGCTGATGCCAGTGATATCAATTGTTCCGGTGCCGCTGTCCATCATCAACAAAGAGCCATTGTTTTCAAAGCCAGGCGCTGTAGATGCTGTGCCCTGCCCTTTGATGATGATGTTGCCACCACCACTGAGTATGGTGTTGGTATTGCCGATGAAGACACCACCGTTGCTACCGTTGGCAGTGGCCGCAGACTTCGCATAGCCATCTGGGATGCCATCACCAGCTATGCCGCCGTTGGCGCCATCATCCAAACCACCTGCCATCACAATTTTTCCGCCACCTGTTGTTTGCGTGGTTGAACCATTGGCTGTGTTGAGTGTGTTGCTGTTCGCAATAGAAACACTACCGTCGCCGGAGTTGTCGCTATCTGCCCAAAAAATTAAATTGCCGTTGTTCGTTTGGACTGTTGAATTGGCTGCAGTGCTGACGCTTCCTGCACCCTTGAGCAAAATGGCAGAGCCACTGCCCGTGCTGGTCAAGTTTTGGTTCACATTGATATTGCCGCCGTACACCGTGATGGGGCCTGCAATGCTGGTGGCGCTGCCCAAGGTGATGTTTGCCGTGTTGGTGGACTTACCAATGGTCAGCCCACTCACGTTGTTGCTCAACGTGAAATCGTTGATGGGGTAAGTCAGGGCACTGGCAAAGCTGGTGCTGAAGGGCTCAAGCGTTACCGTGCCCGATGTGTTGACCTGAATGCCTTTGCCCGATGTGAAGCTAAAACTGTCATCGGTGATGGTGATGTTGCTGCTTGAGCTGCTCACATCAGTGCCAGCTTTGGAGCCAAAGGTGCTCACGGCGGTGTCGGCCAACAACGGGCCTGCGGCTTTGCCGATGATGTTGATGGCCCCACTGGCTGCCAGCACATTGGTGTTGTAGAACAAGTGATCGTAGGTAGCACCGCTGGCATTCAGCGTGATCGTTCCTGTACCTGTGGACTCGATGGTCGCCCCTTTGGTGGCGCTGCCTAGGAAAACCAAGCCGCGCTTGTTAGTGGCCGATGTACCCGTGCCGGTCATCGTGACGTTGCCGTTGCCTGTTTTAAACAAGCTACCTACCCCATT
>CAYXWW010000458.1:0-1501 GCA_964468905.1 uncultured Rhodoferax sp.
GCACACGCTGCGCGTGTTCTGGAAAGTGACCTTGCCCCTGATCCGTCCGGCGCTCATGGTGGCGGTCATCTTCCGATTGCTCGATGCCCTGCGCGTGTTTGACCTGATTTATGTGCTGACCTCCAACAACAGCAGCACGATCAGCATGTCTGGTTTTGTGCGCCGTGAAATGATCGACAACGGCTACATGGGCTACGGCTCGGCGGCGTCTACTGCGCTGTTCCTGATCATTGGCTTGTGCACGGTGGCGGCGATTCGCCTGGGTCGCATGAAGATGTCGGAGGATTGAAATGGTCATGCAACGCATGGGCCGATGGGCCCTTTATCTGGCGGCCGTGGTGGTGGTGATCGTGTCGGTTTTTCCGTTCGTCTATGCCATCTCCACCTCCTTGAAATCTGGCACCGCCCTGTTTGAGTCCACGCTGTGGCCCACAGCCGTCACGCTGGACAACTACCGCTCTTTGTTCACGATGGCTGAGCAGCCCTTTGGCAAACACATCCTCAACTCGATTGCGGTGTCCCTGTCGGTGGTGATCCTGTCCTTGTTTTTGGGGGTGACGGCTGCCTATGCCCTGGGGCGGATTGCCTTCAAAGGCCGGGGATTGTTGCTCACCACCGTCTTGGCGGTGTCCATGTTCCCACAGGTGGCGGTGCTGGCCGGGATGTTTGAGCTGATCCGTGCCATCGGGCTTTACAACCAATCGCTGGGCCTGGTGTTGCCCTACATGATCTTCACTTTGCCGTTCACGGTCTGGGTGTTGACGACGTTCATGAAGCAACTGCCCAAAGAGCTGGAAGAAGCTGCCATCATGGACGGCTGCGGCCCCTGGCGCATCATCAAAGATGTGTTCATGCCCTTGCTGTGGCCCGCGTTGGTTTCGACTGGCTTGCTGGCTTTCATCGCGGCCTGGAATGAGTTTTTGTTTGCGCTGACCTTTGTGCTGGACAACAACGAGCGCACGGTGCCGGTGTCGATCTCGCTGATCAGCGGCGCCAGCAAGTACGACATTCCCTGGGGCAACATCATGGCCGCTTCGGTGCTGGTGACCCTGCCATTGATTTTTCTGGTGCTCGTGTTCCAGCGAAAAATTGTCTCCGGCCTCACTGCAGGTGCTGTCAAAGGCTGACCTGATTCCCCTTCTCGCAAGCAGTACTTCCATGTCAAACAAAGCACCCAACAACAACTGGTGGCGCGGTGGCGTCATTTACCAAATTTATCCCCGCAGTTTTCAAGACAGCAACGGCGATGGCATCGGCGATTTGCCGGGCATCACGCAACGGCTGGAACACATCGCTCGGCTCGGTGCCGATGGCGTCTGGCTGTCGCCCTTCTTCAAAAGTCCGATGAAAGACTTTGGCTACGACGTCAGCGATTACCGCGATGTCGATCCGATGTTCGGCACACTCGACGATTTCCGCACCCTGGTGGCCAAGGCCCATGCGCTGGGCCTGAAGGTGATGATTGACCAGGTCTTGTCTCACACCTCGGACCAACACGCCT